>JACPDT010000007.1 GCA_016183865.1 Armatimonadota bacterium
CGCGCTACGGGGTCCTGCCGCCTCCGGCGTCACCCCTCCGCGCTGACATTACTGCAATTTGCAACGCGCAGAAGAACAAAATAAACGAGGCGGCAAAGCCGCCTCGTTTCGTTTCGCTGATTCCGTTCTTAGACCAGTTGGGGTCCGGGTACCTGGGGCCAGTAAGGGAACTGCGATTGATTCTGCTGATGACAGGGAGGAGTACCACCACCGGAATATGGATTGGTTTGTCCCGGCGCCCAGGGTACTGCGGGATTGCCCGGATTCTGGGTAAGGTTAAGGGGCTGTTGCTGCCCATTTTGATATACCTGGATCTTGGACAGATCGAAACCGGGCGGCAAGGTGATGACTGTGGAACTGGATGCCGCGGCGGAAGCGGCAGCACTGCCCCCATTGGCCGCAGCAGAGGCGGATGCTGCTCCGTTTCCGGCCTGCTGATTCGCCTGCCCGGGCAGTCCCTGGCCGGGTTGCTGTTGTTGCGGATTGATTCCCAGCATTTTCTGCAACATCTGGATCAGAGATTGAAGAATCTGCACGATTTGCTGCTTCGGGTCGCCTTGCAAACCCGGAGGCTGAATTCCGCTCGGGGTGAAGCCTGCTCCACCGAGGGGACTCGCGCCGCCAAAGGGACGGGACTTGCGCCACCAAAGGGACTTGCGCCGCCGTAAGGGTTCGCCTGTTGATACGGGTTTTGATAGGGATTTACTCCTCCCATACCGCTACACATGACCGACACCTCCACTTTCGAGACTATTTGATAAATAGTTCACCCGCCGCGATGACAGAATGCTTACACCTTGATGACAAATTGATGACAGGAGGGTGTGGTTTGTGAATTTTTTGTGTCATCGGGTCTCCCGACCCTCACGCCTTGCTGTTGAGACCTATTTTTTCGGCCAGATACCTTTTCAGCTTTTTTTTCAGGTTCTCCACGGTCTGCTGATATGTCGTCTCTCCCGAGATGAGCCTGAAATAGGCAGGCATGACCTGGCGGTGATCCTTGATGATCTGGTACGTAATCCTGGGAAAAGTGGTGGCAAGGCGCATCAAGTGGTAAGCCCACCGAAATTCCGGATAGAATCGGGCTTTCACACTTTGATCGTACTTCAGGGAGGCGCCGTTTCGGCCTCTGAGAGCTTCGATAACAAGGGGCGCCGCCATTTTTGCGCTTTCCACGGCGAAATAGATGCCCTCTCCTGTAAAGGGATCCACAAGTCCCGCGGCCTCGCCGCATAGAAAGATCCTCCCCCTGGCCAGGGGAAGACGCTCGGAGAAGGGGAGGCTCAGGGAATATCCGTACCAGTTGCCGAAATCCGCCTCCGCGAGTGCAGGGTGAGAGGACAGGAAGGACCCTGCTGCTTGCTTCACTTCCCTTCCGGACAGGTTCAGACCCGCGATGCCCACGTTCAGATGGTCTCCTTTTGGGAAGATCCAACCGTACCCTCTGGGGATGATGCCGAAGTCAACGTAAAGGAATCGCTGTGGATCATCGGCAAGAGGGTCCGGCACGGGGATATCCATTTCCTGGGCGATAATCCTCCTGCGCCTGTGGCGGGGGTGCAATGCTCGCTCCACCATGCTGTTTACACCATCAGCACCGATGAGGTACTTTCCTGAGAAGCTTCCATGGCTGGTCACAACCGTCACGGAATCCGTACTTTCCCTGAAGCTTTCCACAACCAGGCCGGTCCGGATGGAAACCCCCACTTTCGCCGATTCCTTCAAAAGGAAATGATCGAAGCAGAGCCTTGTTGTCATATGGGACAGAGGGGATTCCCGCTCCAGGGACAACCGGTCTCCCCCGGCAAAGGTGAAGATTCCGCCGTAGACCGTCTTTACATACGTATCCTTGATATCGAAGGGAATGGCCTGGATCGTTCGGGGACTCAAAGCCCCGCCGCAGGGTTTCTTGCGCGGAAAATCGCACCGGTCCAGGCCCAGCACCCTCGCCCCCTCTTTCGCAAGATGGTACGAGATGGTAGAGCCGGCCGGCCCCAGGCCCACTACTATTACATCATATTCCATGAGCTATCCCTTTGCGGACGCCTTATCCTTGATCAGTTTGAACTCATAGGCAGGGATGAGGGCACTTTCAACAGGTATCGTCAGAAGCTCCTGAACCAGTTGATAAAGCTCCTCCACGCTGAGCGGTTTGGCGCCCTGGTATTCGAAATCCCAACCCATGTACTCCCCATCCGATTCAGGATCGGCCCAGTGTCCGATTTCCGAGAATTTTCGCTCCTTGAGGCGCGGAATGATCTCTTCGTAAAGCTCCTGGCTTGCGCAGCCGGTGATTTCGAGCAGCATTGCGTATATACCCCCTCCATCGGTAGCTGATTCCCGTGACTTCTATGTCTGGAAGGCTTTTCCTTTACTCGCGGCGAAACCTACTGCAAAAGTCTCAAAGGAGGGGCGCCCTTGATGCGTTTCTTTTTCCTGGTCCTTGTCCTTTCATCATTCTGCTCCCCCCTGTGTGCCGTTCCTTTTTCAGATGTTCCTTCCGGTCACTGGGCCCAGGACGCCGTGAGAAGCCTTGCGGAAAAGGGGCTCGTGCAGGGCTATGGGGATGGACGCTTCAACGGGAATCGGGATGTCTCCAGATACCAGATGGCCCATGCCGTTGCCAGGCTTCTGGAAAGGCTGGAGAAGAATCAAGGTCCCGATTTTTCCCAATACATAGTCGGGAAAGACATCGAGATTCTGCGAAAACTGGTGAAGGATCTCAGGGTCGAGCTGGATGCGCTGGCTGTGAGGACTTCCAGAGTTGAGGATGTCCTTTCGTCATTGGAATCAAGAACATCCGAGCTGGAAAGAATTCACATCCGTGGCGACCTTCGGTCCAGGGTGGATTCGAGTGGGATCACGGCGACGGATTCGGTGACTTCCTCGGCCCTCGCGACCGGACAACTGCGCTTGCCTGACTTCACGAATTATGACTCTGAGAGGGTATACAACAATATTCCTCTTTCCGGCGGTTCGGCCATGACCGGACGCATGGGAATCAGGGTTCAGGCATCTCTTTCCCCAAGCCTGGATGTCGTTACAGCCGTGGCGGCCCACAATACGGTCGGGAATCAGGAGACCGCGATCTTCCGCGGTGTAACGCCCCCTTATCTCGCCAATCCTTTTCAAGGATATGGAGGGAGCAATTTTCGGGCCGTCCTCGATCGGGTGGACCTCGATGTGAAGCCTGCCAATATGCGCGCAACTCTGGGCGCCTATGAGCCGCAACAAATGGGCGGCTACCTTTTTCGGGGCCAACCATCCTTGAATGCTTCCGACGAGAGTTTGTATCTGCCCTGCTATGGGGTGAATTTCTCAGGCCGTTTCAGGGGATTGATCATCCTCCCTGAGTTGGAATACGAGCTCTTTGGGACCGCTCTCCCCGATCAGACTCCTTACGGCACTTTTGCTTGGGGAGGGCATGCGGGCTTGACGGGTGGAAAATGGAAGCTTGGCATCAATTTCCTGCGGGCCTTGAACGATGAGGGAGGAAGAGGAGTGTACTCGGGAGTCAACCTGCCGGGCTCCGCGAAAGATGGAGCTTTCTGGGGGGTATTCTGGGGCGGTTTTCCCGATACTGATGGAGACCTCAAGATCAATATCGGTCCCCAGGAACAGCGCATGTTCGGCATGGATTTTTCTCTGGATGCCGGAAAGAGCCGTAAGCTCCACCTCTTGTGGTCTCGAAGCACGTACACACCCCAGGTGGGGACTCCCGGCGTGGAGGCGGATATGGTGGGCGCGGGACTATCCGGCGCAATCGCCACGCTCAATTATGAGGTGGAGTATCTTTCGGTAGATCCCCGCTATGACCCATTTACCCTTCAGATTCCTTTTGTCGGCAATTTTCCCGTTCTTCCTTCCAGAGACCCGTACAGGATCTCTTATTCGGGATATTACTCTTTGCACGATGTCGTGAAATATCCGCATAATCGGGAAGGGTTTCGCGCAAGCCTCACATACCCTTTCCCAAAAGGGACCCTCCGGGTCGGCTACTCCGCTTTGCAGCAGAAGGCGCCATCTCTTCAAACCAATATTGACACAATAGGATTTGTCGAACCCCTGTGGGGTTTTTTCGCGCCCATAACCGGGACTTCGGTAAAAGGCAGGATCCGGGAGCTGCAAGTCGCCTGGAACCATCACTGGACCGAGCGCATCGCCTCGAACATTCTTCTAAACCACACAGTCCTGCAGCGTCCGACAGGGGATTTGAATGAATGGAACTTGACGCAGACTTTGGGGAAGCTCGTCATCGGTTACGATGTGACGAAGAAGCTCCAGGGACGCCTTGAGCTTGCTTCGTATGCCCAAAAAGGCAGGGTCTATCGTCTTACGGACAACCGGGATGTCGGAGAAACCGCCGCATCCCTTGGGTTACTCTATCGCTTCGCCCCCGAGCAGACCGTCTCCCTGGGTTACAGAATGCTCAAACTGAGGGACAATTCCACTCCCGCCATGGTATACGGTAACCTGGACGGAACCCACGGATTCGGCGAATTGTCCGTGAGGTTTTAGATGGAGAAATCAGCTTTCCTCTCGCCGGGCACGCTTTGAATAAGTGGCCATGCACGCCTCCAGGATGCGTGCAATTCTTATGTCGTCATCCCATATGATCCACAAGGAATTGCATCATCTCCTGAAGATGCATTCTCCAGAAGTTGTTCGTGTGATTTCCGGGGTAGATGTGAAATTCGTGAGGGATGTTTTCTTCCACCATTTTCAGCTTTAGTGAGAAATTGTCTTTCAGGGCGCCTCTTTCTTCGTCCCCGAAAATGAAATAAAAGGCGGAGCGCTTCGCCTGACGGCACAATTTGATGGAATTGAAGTTTTTTCCCCTCCAGTTGCCTTCACCTACGAGCTTTCTTAAGGCATCCAGCTTCTTGTATTTCGAGAGATTGTAAATGGCCGACATGCTCCCACCTGCGCAAAACACGTCATGGTATTTCGTGGCGAGATACATGGCCCCGAACCCGCCCATGGAAATTCCGGCGGCGGCCCTGTGGGTCCGATCCTTGCCGGCGCCATAGTTCTTTTCCATGTACGGGACAAGCTCCCGGGTGATGTAGTCTTCCATCTGGGCGGTGGGAACGGCGGGGCTGTTGATGTACCAGCTCGGAACCGGCTCGCCGTAAACCCAGACATTTCCATTGGGCCACACCAGGATCACTCCATAGCGATCAGCCAGCGTCTTGAATGTATCGGCCTGGGTCCAATCGGCATGGTGAGATCCGCCGTAACCGTGCAGGAGGTAGATCACCGGCCAGGATCGGTTTCTGGAATATCCCTTGGGCAGGTACAGCCGAAACTTGGGATGCCCGCCCAATGCCCTGCTGTGGAATGACTCGGTCCTGATTGTTCCGCCCAACTGAAGATCCAAAGGCAGGAAGTAGCATCTGCCGAAATTGTCGTCCCAGACGCCGTTTTCATATAGGAAACTGTAAATGATTACTTCGGGTATCCTTCCCTTGGAAAAGGGGCCGATGGTGTATTCATAGCCTGGCGCGCTGTGGGATTTTTCCATCTTGAAGACATTGACCTGGAGGTCCTGGATCGTATTTTTCAGGTACCCTCTGGCATAGGGAACCCATCCATTCATGCACCAGATGATTTCCGCGGGTCTGTCGCAGTAAAACGTAATCCGGTCGTTCAGCGTGGGCTTCAGCGGCGAAAAGGTTCCATGTCTTGCGGGAGTTTCCTTTACAATGGCGATAGAGTTCAGGCTTCCGATCTCATTTTGCTCGAATCTCGGGGCTTTGAGGTCATGGATCCAATCTGCCCCATTTATCAGATACTTGTAAGGATAATATCCTTCTTCCAGGTCTTTCTCGATCTCCCACAGACGGTGGGAATTCGGTTTCAATGGATCTTTGTGATGATCCCATCCGTTGAATGAACCTGCCAGATTGACGGTTCGGATATCGGTAAAGCAAGTCGGCTCATAAGTAAAACGGACTTTCACGAATGACTTCCTTCCCTCTTATGATTGCCAAGCATCAGTGTTCTGGCGAGAGCAATGGGAACGGCCCCACAAGCCAGAAAGGAGTCGTGGAATTCCTTGAGTGAAAAATCGGGACCCCTGGCTTTCCTGTAATCATCTCTCAGTTTCTCGATCTCCATTTTTCCGATCGTATAAGACAAGGGCTGAGTCGGCATTCTGCAGTATCGATTGACTTCAGCTCGGGCACTGGGGACTCCGAAACCGATCTTGTCATGGAGCCACGACACGGCATCATCGTATGAGAGGGTGCCTGTCTGAAGTCCCACGTCCAGGATCACCCGGGCAGCCCGCCAGATCTGGTCCTTCATCAGGAACAGTTGACTCACGGGCTCATTGAAATAGCCCAGCTCGCCCATCAGTGTCTCGCAATAAATCGCCCATCCTTCCACATAGAGGGTATTCCTCGCCCTTTTTCTCAGGTCCGAATCCAGGGTGCTGCAAAAGACAAATTGGAGATGATGGCCGGGATACGCTTCGTGGACCGAGTTCAGGCGGATTTTGTGGATATTGTGCTCCAAAAGGTGCGCTGCCTGAGCTTCCATCGGCGCCTGATTGTCCACAGGAGTGACCAGAAAGAACCCCTTTTGAGCCTTTTGGAACGGTCCAGGAGGCAGAAAAGCGGCAAGAGGCGTGATAAGACGATGAAATGCCGGAGTTTCAATGACTTCCACGGTTTCCGGCACAGGGATCGAAACAAGGTTCTTTTGCAGAACAAAGGCTCTGGCATCCGCCACTTCCCGCGAGTATGTCTGAATGAGATTCGCGGCTTCCGGATGGTTCTTCTTGTTGGCTAATATGACCGAAAGCCAGCGGTTTTCTCCCAGTTCCCGGGCCAGGGCGTTCATCTGAACTTCATATTTTGCAAAGATCTCTTTGCCCGTTTCCAGAAGCTCCTGCGCATCCACTGTGAGGAAATGGTTATTTCGCAGTCGCTCATCAAAGGCCTCCTTTCCAACGGCATAGTCTCCTGAAGATCTAGGAGCAAGCTCTTTCTCCACAAATTCGAGATATCTCAGCATGGCCTCTTTGCCTTCGGCAACCGAGTCGAGAACCAGCTTTCTAAGCCCCGGTGATGCGGTTTCGAGCAATTGGGGAATCATTTCATCGAAAATGACCTCACCCTGACGTATGGACTCCGCGGCCTGGGAGGTAAAGAGTGGGGGAGGGTTCTGCAATTGTCGAATTCCTGAATCCAGCAGCAACGGAAATTGTCTGAGTCGGCTCGCCACGTTTTCGAGCATGACATCCCTGGGCTCGCTTTTCCAGAGGATCAAGCTCAGAAGGCTGTGAAAAGCGGCATCCGGGTAAAGACACGGATCCTTCCTATGATTTTTCTCTTTTTCAAAGTCCCTCAGGGCGGCGGAAAGTAGACTCCTCAGATATCGGTGCTCCACCTCCTGGGGTAAGGGAAGAGACTCGGCAGCGATGCTCTCCAGACGCCGCTGAAAGCCCTTGAGCTTTCCGACCAGCTCCTGGATTCTTTCCTCTGAGAGGATTTCCAGGCGGTGGTCGTGGCCGGGAAGTCCCAAGGCAGTCGCCTGGGTGGGAAAGTATTCATGGTCTGTTTCGAAGTAATCCTGGATAAGCTGGTCCAGAACCGCCGGCGGATCTTGCACGGATGGCATAGTAGAAACTCTCCTCCCAAATATTTTCTTCATTTGACGTCAGGACGAGGACTCCTTCTTGGGAAGGAGGAAGCGCAGGGGCTTGAGGAACTCTCTTACCATGATTCTGGATGCCCATACTCATGTTCAGGATATTCCAGGCTCCTTGTGGGATTCGCCCCCTGATCGAATCATCGCCTTGATGGACAAGGCGGGTGCGGAGCAGGCCGTCATCATGACTTATTCCGATGCGACACCGGAGGATGAGTCCTTCCTTCGGTACGTGGCCGATTGCGTGGCGCGTTTTCCCAAGAGGCTTATCGGTTTTGCCCGTCTCGATCCCTCGTCAGGTGAGGGCGCAGCCGCGCTCCTGGAGCGGGCTCTTACGAAATATGGAATGCGCGGTTTGAAGCTGCATCCCGTGGGGTACCGGCTTCTGCCTTCTTCAGAGCAGACTTTGGAAGTCATAAGGGTGGCATCCCGTTTTCGGGTGCCGGTCCTTTTTCATTGCGGCGATGAGCCTTACACCCTTCCACTTCAGATCGCGGAGGCAGCCCGCCAATGTCCCGAAGCCCGGATCATCCTGGGTCATATGGGAGGCTACTTCCACGTGGAAGACGCCATTCGGGCGGCCAGAAGATTTCCTCACATCTATCTGGAGACATCCGCCACACCGTATCCTGCATTGATTCGAAAAGCGGTGCGGGAGCTGGGCGCCCGCCGCGTCATCTTCGCAAGTGACGGCCCAGGCTGCACGCCCCCCCTGGAGGTGGAAAAAATTCGTCTGGCGGAGCTTACGCCAGACGAAGAGCGTCAGGTCTTTTCTGAAAGTTTCCTGCGATTGCTGGAAGAAGCCAGGTTTTAACGCTTCTGGTGGAATTTCCCCAATTCATCGAGTTTCTGTTGCTGTTCCGGAGTCAATATGGGCCGCAATCTCTCTATGTATTTTTGCACAAGGGCCTGCATTTCTTTTCTCTGGTCATCGAGGATCCCTTTGACCTGATCGGTCTGGGCGGGATTCAAGTCAAGGGCCTTGGAGAGGCGATCCACCCGGCCCGCACGGGCTGATTCGCCCGCCTTGCCCATCCGGTCCCTGAACTTCTCATTTCTCTCCTTTTTTAGCTCTTCAAGCTTGCTCTTCTGCTCCGGTGTCAGGATCGCGCTCATTCGTTCACGGAAAGCTTTCCGCTTTTCCATCATTTGCTCACGGGATTTCTGCATTTCTGCTTGAAATTCTGACTGGAGCGCCTTCATCCGGGTTTGCTGCTCTTCCGAAAGTCCCAGCTCTTTTGCGAGCTTCTCGGAGAATCCACGTTTACCGTGATCCAGTCTTTTCTCCTTCAGGCCCTCTTTGTCTCCCTGGCGGTCGCTTTTGTCCGAAAACCGGGCCTTTGCGCCCTTTCCCTTCTTTTGAAGCTCTTCCCATTTCGACTTCTGTTCCGGGGTCAGGATCTCAGCGATTCGAGCCTGGTATTTTTCGTGAACCGTTGCAACCTCCTGGGCGAATTGCTCTCCCAGGCTTTGAGCCTTTGAAATCTGGTCCTCCGTCAGGTTCAGATGACGGACCATCTTCTGCAGGAAGCGTCCCCCCTGCTGGTGACTTTTCTCTTTTTCGGCCATGCCTGAATAGGGGACCGTGATCAAGAGTCCAGCCAGAAAAAAGATCGGTACGATCAGCCTTTTCATACAATTTCCTCCCCTTCGTGACCCAGTTAGTTTCGTTCCCGACGACTTAGACGGCGGGGTCACTTTTCGAGTTCAATTTTTTGTGGTAAAATGAAGAAATGGTAATAGATGCACATGTATACCTGGGGCGTTCTCTTTTTGGATGGGGTCAGGATGGGGATGAGATTCTCTCCCGCATGGACTCCCTGGGAATAAATAGCGCCGTTCTTTGTACCGCAAGGCCGGAGTCCTATCATCTCGAGGAGGGCAACAGCACCGTGGCTGGGGAGGTCCGAAAGCACCCTGAGAGGTTTTATGGCTTCGTAAGGGTGGATCCCTGGCGGGAGGCGGCTCATGTGGAGCTCAAGCGGGGAATCGAGAATCTGGGTCTGGTGGGGCTTTTTCTCCATCCCTGGGAGGAGAACTTTCCCGTGAATCACGATAGGGTGGTCTCCCTCTTGTCGCAACTGGGAAACTTCAAGAAGCGCGTGCCTGTAATGATTTCCGGCGGACATCCCCGCGTTTCCGAGCCTTCCCAAATCGCGGATCTCGTTTCACGGTTTCCCGACCTTTCCTTTATCGTCACCAGCGGTGGGCAGATCAACATCAGCGGCGAAGGACTCCTTGAGGCCAGGCTTCTGATTCGGGATCACCCCAATGTCGTCATGGATACGTCCGGGGTCTATCGGGAGGATTTCATCGAAGGAATTGTCCGGGAATTCGGCGGAAGGCGCGTGGTCTTCGGAAGCGCCTCTCCTCAATACGATCAACGACTGGAGTGGCAGCGAATTCGCCTCGCTTACGTGACCGAGGAGGACCGCGCCTGGATCTCGGGAAAGACGATTCAGTCTCTTCTCACTTTAACAAAAAATTAACAACAGGGGCGAATGACGGCAACAAGGGTAACAAAAGTTTAACCGGAAGAAGCTAGACTTCTCATTCCGAAATCGTGATAACAAGGATAAGGAAACAAATATTTGCGGAGGTGTGAGCCATGGATCCATTTATGATGCCTGGAATTCCGGGAGTGGGCCAGGGACTGCAAGACCCCGGTATCGTCTATCAGCAAATGTTCTGGAACGCACTTTCCCAGGATGCCTACAAAAAGGGATTCAACCAGGGCATTCTGGATCGAAGCCTCAAGGGAGGGGAGACGTTCGGGTTCAGCCAGCCGAACATGCAGGCCTTTTCCGCATTTCCCTCCACACCCATGATGCCTGCCGCTTATCAGCAGGCCCCCGCCTATCAGGCGCCCCCTTTCGGCATGCAGCAGGGTTTTGTACCCGGCTTCGGCGGATACTATCCCGGTGTCCCTCCGTGCCACCAGAATCAAATGCCTCCCCAGACGGCCCAAATCACGCAGCTTCTCCAGATGTTGATAGGTCTCCTGAGCCAGATGCTCGGGCAAGGATCTCCTTTCGGGCCCCTCGGCGCCCAGGGAAGTCCTTTCGCCCCGGGTGGAGCGCCTTTCGGCGCCCCCGGAGCAGCGCCCTTTGGAGGTGCGCCCGGGCTTCAGGGAAATCCCAATGATCCCAATTTTGTGTCGCCGGCGCTTCAGGAAGCCCGCAAAGCTGGCCCAGGCAAGGAGCTGGACGTGCTTGGCCACAATTCCTACGATAAGCTGAAAGGTGGAAAGCTCCCGGCCGGTGCTCCCCCTCCCGAGGTCCTGAAGAAACTGTATGTGGAGGGAGACAAGATCAATGGTGACCAGTTGACGAAAGCGTACAATTTCGACATGCAGGACGGAGTCCTGGACGGCAAGAACAACGGGAAACTCATCGGACATCGTCAGGCGAAGCTCGATACGACGAAACTTCTCAATTCCACGGGAGGCGCCAGCGCCGCATCTTCTGCCGCCGCTGCCTCCAATGTACAGTTCGTGCAGAATCCCGACGGCTCCGTGAGCATCATCATCAACAATTCGGCTTCCGCCGCCGCAGCGGCTTCGGCCGGTGACGGCAAGGGAACCAACAAGGCGATTGAGGATTCAATGAAGGACATCAAGGATCCGTTGGTTCTTGACTTAAACGGTGATGGAAAACTTTCCGTGGATCCCAACAAGGAAGTGCAATTTGACCTTGATGGGGATGGGAAGAAGGACACCGTCCACGGCTGGACTGGAGAGGACGGCTTCCTGGTGCATGATTACAATGGCGGCGAGATCACGGGCAAGAACCTCTTCGGGCCGGAGGCCAAGAACGGCTTTGAGGAGATGAAGAAGCGCGACGCGAACAAGGACGGCAGGCTGAGCGGCGAGGAGCTGCAGAGCTTGAAAGTTTGGAAAGACGGCAATGCCGACGGCAAAGTGGATGAAGGAGAAATGAAGAGTCTTCAGGAGCTTGGCATAACGGAGATCAATGTCAACGAAGAAGCCAAAGATCGAGGCTCCTATCTCCAAAACGGCCAGAGAACGAACATGTTCCAATGGTGGCCTGAGTTGAACTAACAGTCATACACTCTCCGGCGGAGAAGCCCGGTGAACCCGGGCTTCTTTGCTTTTGCGGAGAAAGGGTAACTACTCAGGTAGTCAGGAGTCAGAATGCAGGAG
>JACPDT010000137.1 GCA_016183865.1 Armatimonadota bacterium
AAGCTGTTGGAGGCCTATTCGCAGGCTATTCTGAATTCTGACTCCTGCATCCTGTATACCTGAGTAGTTACAAAACCGCGCTGTAGTACTACAGCAGACTGATGGGATCCATGTCCACGAGGAGACGAAGACCCGAGGAGGGCATGCTTTTTCGAAACTGCGACACCCCTTCCCTTATGGGATCTTCCAGAGGAAACCCCGCAGGGGAGACGGCGGTGACGTGCCAGCGGTGCATTCCCTTGTAAAGGGAAAATGGGCAGGGCGCCGGTCCCTTGAGAGATAGCTCCTCTGGAAAAATGTCTTCCAGGGTCTTCCGCAACACACCTGCGGCACGGGAGGCATCCTCTTCCCTGGGGGCTGCGATCACGAGGTTCGCCAGCCGGGTGAAGGGGGGGTATCCAAGCTCTTCGCGCCATCTCAGCTCCTCCTCGTAGAATCTCTCTTCCTCCCCGAGGAATACGGCAGTCAGAGCAGGGTGCTCGGGCTCATAGGTCTGGATGACGACCTGCCCGGGGACCTCCCCTCTCCCTGCCCTGCCCGAAACCTGTGTGAGCAATTGATAGGTCCGTTCCGATGCGCGAAAATCGGGCAGATGGAGCAATGTATCCGCTGAGATCACACCGACCAGAGCCACCCCTGGGAAATCGAGCCCCTTTGCAATCATCTGCGTCCCGATCAGGACCTGAACCTCCTTGCGCTCGAAAGCGCCCAGGATCTTACCATGAGCACCCTTTTTCCGCGCGGCATCCCTGTCCAGCCGTGCGCAGGGAACTCCCGGAAAACGGCGCGAAAATTCCTCCAGGACCCGCTCCGTCCCTGTTCCAAACTGCCTGAAAAAGGTGCTTCCGCATTTGGGGCAAGTCCTGGGGGCAGGTGTGCGATAATCGCAGTGGTGACAACGAAGGGAGCGGTCCTCCTGGTGAAATGTGAGAGAAACAGCGCAAAATCGGCATTTGATCCCTGCGCCGCACTCCCGACAAAGAACGAAAGTGGCGAACCCCCGTCTGTTCAGAAAAAGAATGACCTGCTCTTTCCTCGATATGCATCCCTCCAAAGCCGAGGAAAGGAGGGCGCTGAAAATACTCTTGTTTCCCTCATTCAACTCTGCTCTCATGTCTACAATGGAAACAGAAGGAAGGGGCCGCCCGCCGATTCGCTCCGGCAGGTGGGAAACCGGGAGCTCCTTTGTGAGCCCCTTGAAATAGCTCTCCACGGAGGGCGTGGCGCTCCCTAGAACCAGCACCGCCTTGTGTTTTTTGATCCTTTGCCTCGCAACCTGTCTCGCCTCATATCTTGGACTGTTTCCCTGTTTGTAAGACCCCTCGTGCTCTTCATCCACGACGATCAAGCCCAGATTCTCCAAAGGGGCAAAAACGGCAGAACGCGCTCCGATCACAATTTGAACTCCGCCCTCTCGTATCGTTCGCCACTGATCATACCTTTCCGCAGGGGACAGGGCGCTGTGGAGTACCGCCACACGCCCGCCGAAGCGCCGGCAGAAGCGCCCTACCGTCTGAGGAGTCAGCGAGATCTCGGGGACAAGGACAAGGGCGGTTCTCCCCAGGGAGAGGGTCTCCTGTACGGCCCTCAGGTAGACCTCTGTTTTTCCGCTGCCTGTGACTCCATGGATCAGGTGAACCGCTTCACGGCCATCCGTGAGGTCTCCCCGAATCGCTGAAAGGGCCGCCTTCTGGGCTTCCGTCAGGTGGGGACGGTTCTCTTTTTCTTGGAAAACAGAACCGTCCCCACTTTCCAGACCCCGAGAATGCCCTCCCGAATCAGACGACCGATTTTTCCTCTCCCGAGACCCGTCTCTCTCGTGAGCGCGGAAGCCGTCAGCCCTTTTTCGGCAAGGACCTGGAGAAACCTGAGATCTTCCGGAAGGCCGCCCGGAGGCAGGGATGGGGAAAGGCGGATCAGGGTCTCCTTCTTGGGGCGCAGTGAGCCGGCATCCACCTTGTATTCCGTGTCCAGCGCGCCCTTGCGGAGAAGCCGGGCGATCACCCTGCGGTCCCATTCCTTTTAGCGAGGAGCCCGCTCCGCGGGGAGGCTCGGCGCCAACTCCGACAGAAGCTCCTCTTCCGGCGGAGAGAGCTTCTCCCCTGTCTTCACTTCCCCTTTGACTGCGAATTCCCTGATCCGAAAAAGAATCCCGGTTGGAATCAGGCAGCGGATACATTCCACCCACGGGGCGCACGTCGTTTGACTCAGCCACCGGGACAAATCCAGAATCTCCGAAGAAAAAAGAGGTACCGGATCGAGCACCGAAACAATGGGACGGAGCTCGATGTTGGGATCCGAATCAGCCGAAGCGCCACAGCCGATCACGTAACCTGCATGAAGACGGGCTCGAAAAGGGACCAGGACCTGACTGCCCACGGTTATCCCGCCCCTGATTTCTTCCGGAACAAAATAGGTGAAGGGCCGGTCTATTCTGGAAGACCCGAGATCCAACAATACATCGGCTGTAGAAGAGTCTTCGTGCGCTCCGGACGAGGATGAAACCATTTTGAACCGTTTCGCCTTTCCGTGATACTTCCCTTTCTGCAGGATTTCCAAATCGCCATGTCGTATTCTCCTAATTTGGAATAATGAAAGGAAGGTGACTGAAAGGGGTTGATCATTTGATCAAAAGGAAACTACTCTTCCTCTCGGTGGCTGCTCTTCTCATCTTTACGGCTCTTCTGATCAGCGGACATCAGGTCAAAGCAGGGGTGGACATGAAATTATGGGATATGCTGCCCAGTGATGACCGTGCCTCGATTCCTCAAGAGCTCACAAAGATCGAAGGCGCCCAGAACCTTGGAAACCAGACCTGCGATGAATGCCATCCCGCAAGGGACAACGATGTGGATGGCCTTCAATGGGCCAGAAACCCTCACTATCGGGCAAAGAATGCGAAAAACTGTGAAGTCTGTCACGGTGCTTCAAGCAAACACAAAGATGCCAATGACTACACCTTTCAGGTGGCCTTCCGGACAGACCAGACCACCAATCCAAACAGGCTGAGCATAAAGGACGAGAACCGTCTTTGTCTTTCTTGCCATGGCAAGATCAAGACCCTCTCCATGCACGGCGGGGCCGAAGTAGGCTGTCTGGATTGCCATCAGATTCACCGAAACGACAATCCGAGACTTCTGAAATCCCGACATGAGGAGGATTACTGTTATTCTTGCCATTCCAATGTCCAGGTAGAGAACAACATGCCTTCCCGACACCCTGTTGAAGAGAAACACATGACATGCAGCGACTGTCATCGCCCTCATTTCACTCAAGGGGGAAAACACCTGAAAGAAAGACGCTCCGTGGACCTGTGTCTCTCCTGCCACTCGGACAAACAGGGGCCCTTCGCCTTCCCCCACATGGCTTCCGAGGATTGCATGGCCTGCCACACGGCCCACGGAAGTGTGAACCGGCGGATGCTGACCGTTGATCAGCCCTTCCTCTGCTACCAGTGTCACGCGGTCCCCTTCACCCATGAGGGAAGCTGGTATGCCACAAACTACAATTGCACCACCTGTCATTCCCAGATCCATGGCTCTGACCAGCATTACATATTCACGAGATAAGAAGGAGGAGACTGATGAAAAGACTTTTATGGATCACTCTCGCGGTTGCCCTCCTTTCAGGGGGAATGGCCAGGGCCGATGTGCGGGATTTCGATGTCCTGAATTCCTTCATCAATGCCTATATTACCGGTCTGGCCTGGCACGATAATCCGGAAGACACGCTGAACATCAACGGGCTGAGTACAACTCTTACCGGCATTGATTTCAGCGGGAGATACCAGAAGCCGAGGGAGTACGATTCCCTGAAAAGCGGAATCTATCTGAACAACCTCAACCTGGACAAGACCTTGCCCGGGGGACAGAGGCTTTATATCTGGGGCTTCAACAAAGACTCGGAAACCAAACGAGTGAGCGCCGAGCTTCAGACTCAAAATTCCTGGAAATTGAGCCTGGATTACGGCCGAATTCCGCATAATGTGCTTCCGGCCCCCAACCGGATAGACAATGTTGTAATCAATAACCCCATGGCCAATCTCGGATGGCGGGCCGAATTGCAGACAGGGATCTTCAACAACGGAAATCCCAGGCCCAATATTACTTTCGGTGACGGCGTTTATGAGAAGGACAGGGGAGATGTCCATCTCGCCTTGCGGGGAAAAGCGGGCCCTTCCCTGGGTCTTTACGGGGATTACCGGATGCAATCGGACTCAGGGAGAAGACAGTATATCAATAAGACCTGCTTCGGCGCAGGGGCAGGGGGAAACCAGGTAAACGGCGCACAGAACGGAGCGGGAATCCTCCGCTGCGGCAGATGCCATTTCGTGAGTGCCCCCGCGGCTTATGCGCAGAGAACGGACAGCTACAATCTGGGCGGGACCTATGTATTCAATGAAGCCAGGAATACTCAGGCTAAAGCTCAGTATTATGAGCGGGGTTTCTCGGATGGGAGCAACTTCCCTGCAGAGTTTCTGGCAAGCACCCGAACATGGATCTCCACCCTCCCTGCGACCCTGATAGGCGCCACCAATGTGGGATCCAACGGCGTCAATGCATCACTCCCCGTAGATCCCTCGGCCTTTTCACGAAACCGGAACAGAGACGCAAGAGTCGCCCTGAAAACGGATCTCTCCGACAAGGTGTCAGCGGGCCTGGAGTATAACATCACCTCCTTTACGAACACTTTCGACCCCACAGGGCGAAGCACTCCGGGGCTTCCAAATGCCCGATTCTATCCGGCCAGGGATCTCCAGACAAACGGGGTGGGCAATGGAAACAGAGTGGACAATTTCAGCATAGATCTGGATGCCGTCCCCAATGACCGCCTGGCCCTTTCCGGCTCTTACAACAGGACAAATGAGAGGTTCTCCATCAATCCCGCTTCTGTCTCCTATCGCTCCACCGCCTGGGGAGAAGGCTGGCGGAGAGCGGCCGCCAGGCCTCAACGGACCGATTCCTCGCGGTATGGCCTGGATTTCACATATCGGGCAAACAAGTTCTTCACCTTAAACGGCGGGATCAAGCAGGAGAATGTAGAGAGGGAGAAAGACTACTACTGGTCTTACTTCTATTTCATGTACAACAACGCCGTTTCAGGCCGAATACCGGTCATGAACTCCAACACATGGCCTGATGCAACAGCCGCCCAATTGGCCACACTCAACACACCCAACACGGGGGCTGCAAATCTGTTCAGAGATCCTTCGCAGCTCTACACGGATCCTAGATACTTCTCCGTCATCTCCACAAGATCATCGGCCACCTCATACTATCTCAGAGGAAACTGGCGCATCGGGAATCAGGCTCGGATTACCGGAAGAGTTCAGCTCAAGAGCGGAAACAACACCTATTATCGGATAGATCCGACGAATGAGACCAACTGGTCCGTGATGGGAACCTGGAATCTGCCCAATGCCTCCAATTTCGTCGTCAATCTTCTTGGACGGGATTCCAGAAACTCCGAATCCAACTATCGGTCCGATATGCAAAGCGGCACAATCGCCTGGCACTCCACAGCCTTCAAGATCAATATCACTCCTGCATCGGTGGAGGGAAGACCCCCGAATGTGGAGATGATTCCCAAGCTCCGCTCCACAGTGAGCCTGGGATTCAACAACCTGGGCTCCACCTACACGCCGCTCTACTCCTATGTGGATCGAATGTTCTACTACACCTTCTTCGGAAATGCAGTGGGAACAAATGAGCAGCCCTTCGCCTGCCTGGACGATGCCGCCAACATGAACCTGCTGCCTGCGGCTCAGCGGACAACCGTGGCGCCGGGCGGAGAAATCTCCTTCAAGAACAGGAACACGACCGGCATGCTCAAACTGAACTATATGACCCACAATACCAGCAACCAGCAGTACCAATTGGACCTTGTGGTGAACCGCTCTCTCTCGACACGGAATCTGTCCTTTTTCAACGGCTACTACAACGGATTCGGGGACGCCAACCTTATTGCCAGTGTCCAACCGAATACGGCGCAATGGCAGAATGACATCGAGTACTACAGGACAGATGTGGATCAGCTCTTCGCGACCGTCGGAACAAGCTGGCAGCCCAGAAAAGACAACCCTGACGAGCAGCTCGGCGTCAAGGCGCAATTTGTTCGATTCATGGATAGGGCGAGACCCGAGTTCTCAGGATCGGCCAAGCTCTATATGGTGGAGTATCGGCTAAGGTTTTAGAGTTTGCCTGAATCCTGATTGATTTCACAGGCTCTGTATGCTATAATAACCTCTAGAACTGTTGGGGGAGGGTGTGTGCATGTTCAGGCTCTTGTTGTGCTTTTTTTTGTGTTTCCTCGTCTTCGGCTGCCCGGTGTGGGCCGATTCCTGGGGGACGATTCCTGGGGGACCGTGACCTGGGTCTCAGGCGAGCTACGCATTACTCCCCATAATCCGGGCCTTCCCCGACCAGCAACGGCGGGCCAGGCGATCAACCCGGGTGACCGCCTCCAGGTCTTAACAGGCAGCTCTGTGATTCTTTCTTTTTCCTCCGGAAACCTGAGACTTTGTGAGAAGAGCATTCTCGTCATTTCTTCCGAGGCCGTGCCAAAAGGAAAGCTCCTTTATGGAAGAGCGTGGTTCCATTCCACTGAGAAGCGACCTTTTGCGATTATGACCCCCCAGGGAGAGTTCGGGTCATCAGAGCCGGTCAGTCTTTCAGTCTCCATCACAACGGAAGGAACGGAAGGAAAGGTGCTCGCTGGAGGACCCGTGAACTTTGGCGCACTTTCTCTCAAGGGGGGAGAGCGAATCTCCCTTGCGCCGGGGAGCGGGCAGAGCAGCCCCAGGGTGGAGCGAATGCAGGGAGAAGACGTGAGTCTATGGGATTCCTGGAATCTGAATCTCGATTCCCTTTCCCGACAGTACTCAGGAAAAGTGCCTTACAACCAGATCTCCAGTCCCCCACCTTTTCTGCCTTCCACGGCCCCATCCGCACCCATTTGCCCTGCATGGACAAACATGTCTGTACGCAACCACTCGACGAGTGTCGGAGGAGGCAATTCTTTCCTTCCCATGGGAGGTTCTGTGGGAACCGTCGCTCCTTCCGCAAGCACAGCCGCCCCTTCCGGCCCCACACCCATCAACGCCGGATGCGGTGCTGTTGCAGTTCCTTAATTTGTATACATTACCGCCTCTCGTAGACCTCGACCGGCGCCTCCTTGCTCAGGATGACTTCATGGATCTCCAGCACATTGGGACCTGAGAACATCTCCCTGGGAGGATGGCTGGAATGGGCCAGACGGAAGGCATCGCTCTTTGTCCATGCTTCGAAGGTTTCCCGACTCTCCCAGTGGGTGAGGACGATATAGCTGTTACCCTTGATGGGACGGAGAACCTCGTTTCGAATAAACCCTGCCATCCCCTCTACGAGCCCGGCCCTGGATTGAAATCTTTTTTCGAACTCTGCTTCATAACCCTCAGCAACAGGAATCCTGTTCGCCACGGTAATCATAAAAACACCCCTCCCCCTTGAAAATGTACGTGAGCGCCATTCACCCCACCTGACCTGAAATGACGGCTCGACATGTCCATGAACAGACAGAAGAAGAGAAAGGGTTCCCCGTCAGAAGGTCAACCTGTATTCTGCGGTGACCTGCTGGCCGGTAAAGTTCCAGTTTGTCGCTGTGGAGTCGGTCTGATTATACTGGCGAGCTGTCAAGGATACGGCAGATTTGCTGGTAAGGTCATAAGCAATGCCCACCAGGGGGATGTTTTGCCTCAGATTCACATTCTCTCCCAGGGTCGCCCAGGCGCCCCGCACATCCACAGCCGTATATCCCCCGAAAAAGGAAACCTTCGGGGATGCCCTGTGGGTCGCCAGGAGCTGAAGCACCTGGCTGTCGAGGACGATGTTGTTCGCCGCCATGGCTGACGGTCGCTCCAGCCGATAAATCTGGTAAGCGCCGGAAACGGTAAGCCTCTCCAAGGGAGACCAGCCGAAATTGCCGCCATAATATCGTATCTGCCCCTTGCTGTCTTCCCCACCCGTCAGTTGCGGAAAATAGACTTCCGTGAAGCCCAGGCCGGCGAGGTTGCCGGGAGTCGAGGAGCTCTGTTGGGTCAAGCCGTCATAGAAAAGACCCAGTGTGTTACCCTTCTTTGAGGTGAAATCCACCCGGGTACGGAAGCCCTGGCGATTATCGGGATATTTGATGGAATCGTGGACCTGGTAGAAGCCTCTGAAATAACCCCTGCTGTAATGAGTGGAAAGGGGGGCAGGCCACACGCCTGTGACCGTATCAATATTCGATATTTCCAGGACAAAGGGATCATAAGTAGGGCTTACCGTAAGGTATTCCAGGGACGCCCGGGTCTCGAAATTCCCTTTGAAGACGCGCTCAAGCTGGACTCTTCCCAGGGAACCGGCGACATTGGCCCCGACTCCGGTCGGCCAGTACTGACTTTGGGCGATCTCCCCCGTCCCTGTAATCTCGAAAGGAAGCTTGAAAGATGCGCTGAGACCATAGACATTTTCGGATTGCGGCCCAATGGGCTGGGCTGTGGCTGTTCCCGGAATAACCCAGTTTATGCCCACTGCTCCAGTGGACAAGCCCGAAACAGGGGCCGTTCCCACGGGGATGGTGACCAGTCCGGTCGGGAGGTTTCCAGGCTCATTCAAGACACGAAGGTAGTTCAGGCGGATCGTTCCCCCGAAAATCTCCCCATCGAGATAAGCGGAAAGGGGCACAAGGGTACCGTAAGGCGAAGCCTCGGGAAGCTTGCCGCTCATGAGCTCGAAATTGGATGTGGGCAGGGTCCACAGCTTCACCTTCCCCGAAAGGCTTCCTCCAAACAAAGGGAGGGTCTCGGGCCCATAAGCGGTTGGATTGGGAGGGCCGTAAAAGGCGAAGGACTCGGTAAACCTGGGATAATATGCCCCTGCCACACCAACGGTCTTGCTGGGATCGTGCTGGATCCAGAACCTCTCCAGAAAAGCCTTCAGGTTGGACCCTGCCAGGTAGTCGTTGAAGGGATTCGAAAAATAGGGCGGGGTGACGCCCCAGTAATAGCCGACAGGGTTGGATCCGACCATAGAAAAGGCCGCCAGCTCGGTCCCTGCAGTTAGGTCCTTCCCTAGACGGGCCGAAACACCCAGGAGGCCCTTGGTGGAAACCACGCTCCCATTAGGCGTGGGCCTGCCGGTTACGAGATCATACGCGGGCAGGTTCACGGCGGGGTTCGCCTGATTGTTCGAAACGGCGGGCCCCTGAAAACCGGCGGATATGCCCCTCACCTCAAATGCGCCGTATGGCCTCACTCGCTCAAGCTCCTCGACCCTCGTCGTCAGTGACTCGATTTTGGATTCCACGTTGTCAACACGGACTCCCAGGGCATCCAGCTCTTTCCTGTATTCCGCGAGAAGAGCCTGGATCGCATCCAGATCCGCCTTTGTGGCAAGGGAGGACAGGTCCGGTGCAGGAAGGGATTCCACCTTGGCCACAACCCTTGCAACAAGCATGGCCAGCTCATATCGGGAAGCCGCCCTGTCTCCCCTGAAATCGCTGGAGGGATAGCCCTCCAGGAGACCTTTTGCAGCGAGCTGGTTTACGGCCTCCTGAGCCCAGTGAGTGCCGGGGACATCGGGAAAAGGAACGGCCCATAAGCCCGGGCAGAGAAAGAGAAAAGAAAAAATCAGAAAAAAAACAGCGAGAGAAAGAGAATTTCTCACAGTGGTGCCTCCTCCGCAAAAATCAACTCAGCTTCAAAACCTTCTCCTTGAGCTCCTTCGCCTTTGCTTCACCCATCAGCATCTTGGAGGAAACTTCTATCCATTTCGCAAGATCCCCGACCTGGCCCTTTTGCAAGGCAGCGGGTTCCACATTGATGTGTTTCAACTGGCGTTTCAGAAACTGGTCTGTGGCTATACCGAGATAGGGCTTCGCCACAACCATGACTTCGTCATACAGTGCCATATGCTACGTTTCCTCCACTGGCAGATAGCTCCGCGGCTAGGGCTTTTCCGACTTTTCCAGCGCGGCCTCTTCCTCTTCCTCAGGCATCATGAAAAACTTCACCGCAACCAGCATTCGCTCAAAGGAATCCCGCAGTTGTCCCACCTCATCCCTGGAGGTAGGGAAACCCTCAAGAGAAATCTCCGCATCCCCCATGCTCACCTTCTCGGCTACGGCTCGAAGCTTCAGAAGCCTGTCCGTGATGGAGCGAGTGATGTAGAGGACTCCCACAGCGGCCACGAGCAGGAAGAGAAGCCCGATCAGGATGGTGTTGTTCCGGAAATTCCGAATGCGCTCCTCTTTGGCCATTCTCAACTGTCCGATGCTGCGATCAAGGGCGGCAAAGGAGAAGTTGAACTGCATCACACCATTGACCTTGTTCTCCATTCCATGGCAATCCCAGCAGGGATCTTTCTGATTGTATATATGGGTGATCATCTGAAAGGAGCGCTCCCCCTTCTCATCCCTAATGATATCCCATTGAATGGAGGAGGCGGCATCCACCATGGCTTCCGTGCTCTTGGCACCCGTCTTCAGCTTCTTGATGTCCTTTTCATGGCATCCCTTGCAATCCAACTCTTTTACCGATTTCCCTGTTTTCTCCGTATCCCCGTCAAAGCGCAGGTTGCCGTTGGTGGTGTAGATGCGGACCGCCTCGATGCCCTGCTGCTCTCTGGCGATGGTGGTGAGCTTCTTCATGGCCTTTACATCATAGACCCCCATGGCGTCTCTCAAAGAGGAAAAGGTTACACGGTTGAGCTGGAGAGCGAAGGTCTGAGTCTTATCGGTAATTTCCTTCTCCGTTCGGTTCTGGGCTTCGGAGATCTGCCGCTCCCCTTCATGGACGGCCATCAGAGCCATGGCAGTCATGATGGCGGCGATGATAAGGAGGGTGAAGGCAAGGAAACGAAAGCGTATACTATAAAAAAACTGCATCAAGAACCCCCTGAGGTGAATTCAAGACGAGGTCTGAGATGGGGTTCTACGCGCGCGAAGGAGAATCCTGCTTTTTGGAACCCGCATCCAGATAGAGAATGGAAGCAAGCTGACCGGCGAGGTCGGCGGTATTTTGAGAGGCGGTGACGATATTCTTGACCGCCTCCACGATGCCATTGGAAGAAAACGCCACAATCTCGATGGAAGAGGCGTTCTCATTGAAAATCTCAAAAAGCGCATTGAAGGTCTTCTGCACGATACTTGAATTCGCATTCATTTCTTCCGCTGTTGCCATGAACTGCTCGATGATGGAGGACACATTGACCATGCCGTCTTTCACCTCACTGGAAGCGAAAGCCGTTTCCTCCGTGGCGTAGAATATCTCCTGAATTCTGTCATTCGTTTTCTCCACGGCCTCGATGATGGCCCTCAATGCCTTTTTTGAATTCTCGGAAATTCGGGTACTGGAGTCGGCCTTCTGCCGTCCTATTTCCATGGTGGTCACAGCATCTGCGGTCCCTTTCTGGATGTTGCGCACCAGCTTGCCTATTTCCTTGGTCGCCTTTCCGGACCTCTCCGCGAGCTTCCGGACCTCATCCGCCACAACGGCAAAACCGCGGCCGTGCTCCCCTGCCCTTGCAGCCTCGATGGCCGCGTTGAGAGCAAGAAGGTTTGTCTGATCGGCGATCTCGTCTATTACTTCCACGATGTCGCCGATGGTCTCCGAATAGCTGCCCAGGGTCTTGATCTTCTCGGCGGCGCTGAAAACGATTTGCTGAATTTCCGCCATTCCCTCAATGGTTTCATTGACCGATTGCTCCCCTATCTTGGCGGTCTCAGCGGTCTGGGAGGAAACCTGCAGCACGGAGTTCACATCCTGGGCCACCTTCCCCACATTGATGGAAAGACGCTCCATGGACTGAACATTGTTTGCAATGATCTCCGCATGCTCCTGGGCGCCTGTGGAGATCTGCTCAATGGCCATGATCAAGTGGTTCAAGAGGTCCTGGGACTCCTTGACCATGGCTTCCTGCTCAAAGGTGCTCTGATAAAGCTTCGATACCGAAGCATTTCCTTCCGTGGCCGCGGTGTCCGCATTCTGAGCAGCCTCGACCAGTCTTCCCGTGTGTTCCTCAAAACCCTCGGCAACAACGCCGACACGCTTCAAAAGGGCCTCATAGCCGCGGCACTTGTCTAAAGCCGCTTCGAGCGTGCGTTTGAGTGCCTCACCCTCCTCCTGCAAAAGGGCAGCGCCGTCCAGGGTGCGGGCAACGGTGACAGGTTTTCCGGAGGGAAGCGAAACGGTGTTCCGGCGCATCTGGCTTGCCGCCACTCTGACCGGACCTCCTTTGTTTCTTACTAAGCCGTAGCTTTACTAAATGGGTAACGTATACGAAAACATATATGTGAGCTAATCATAATTATACAGGAAAAGAAAAGAAAAAACAATAGGACTC
>JACPDT010000138.1 GCA_016183865.1 Armatimonadota bacterium
ATGTGGTTCTTTCTGAACACGATGTGGTCCAGCCGGACATTCTTCTGATTCAGGAAAGACACAAGTCCATCATTAAGGCGCAGAACGTCAAGGGTTCTCCTGACATTTGCATCGAGATCCTTTCGCCCGCCACTTTGGATCGGGATTTGGAGGCAAAACGCCGTATTTATCTGAGATATGGGGTACTGGAATACTGGATCGTGGATCCGGAGGCCAAAACCATCGAGGTGCTGCAGGCGGGAAGGGAAGCTTTTGAGGCATATCGCATCTTCAAGGAAGGGATTCCTCTATCCACCCCTCTTGTTCCCGATTTGGAGCTGGACTTGAGCAAAGTTTTTTGAAATGTCCATAACAAGAAGGCGCCTCAGTCCTATGCAGGAAGTAAGAATAGGCGGCGCCATAATCAACGAGAAAACCCCTCCCTATGTCATCGCTGAAGCGGGAATCAATCATAACGGTGAAATCGAAAAGGCCTGTGCCATGATAAGGGTGGCCAAAGAGGCAGGGGCTGATGCGGTCAAGTTCCAGACCTTCAAGGCGGATGAGTTTGTCGGTGATCCTCAGATGATGTTCACCTATGAGTCCCAGGGCAAGGAAGTCACCGAACCGATGCTCGATATGTTCAGGCGTTACGAGCTTGGACGGGATGCATGGTTCCTGTTGAAAGCAAGATGCGATGAAGAGGGGATAACGTTCCTCTCGACCCCCCAGAACCGTTCCGACCTTGATCTCCTTCTCGAGGTGTGCATAACCGCGATAAAAGTGGGTTCTGACGATTTCACGAATACGCCGCTCTTGAGGGCATATGCCCATAGAGGGCTTCCCATGATAATTTCTTGCGGTATGTCCGACATGGCCGAGGTTTATATGGCGCTTGAAGCTGTTGGGGCACTGGACGGGCATCCCACGGTGCTCATGTTATGCACATCAGAGTATCCCACGCCACCGGAAGACGTGAACCTCTTGAAGCTCAGGACCCTCGGCAATGCCTTTCCACAGGTCGTGCTCGGCTTTTCCGATCATACCAGGGGGCCGCTCGCGTCATCTCTTGCGGTCGTCATGGGCGCGAAGGTTCTTGAGAAGCATTTCACGCTGGATCACGATCTTCCCGGGCCTGACCACTTGTTTTCGGAAGACCCTGCAGGACTCAAGGAATGGGTTTCGTCCGTTAGAGAATCATGGACGATTCTCGGAAGCGCCATTGTAAGACCGACCGACAAGGAGCTTGTCAACAAGAAGGAATTTCAAAGGGTCATCGTGGCTTCAAGGAACATAGGAAAGGGTGAGTTCTTTTCAGTCAACGACATTACAATGAGACGGATACCAGGGGGGAAAGGGCTTCCACCCGGACTGATATCTCTTGTATTGGGAAATCCGGCAGAGAAGGACTACAAGCAAGGGGAGCCGGTGTGGCTATCGTGAGAGCAGGTGCCTTTCAAATTCCCTTATGTTTTCGACAAAAAAAGACTTTACGGCATCCCAGGACAATCCGGTTATCAGCATCACCGGATTAAGAATGGGTCATCCGGCCAGGCGCCGGGGCGGTCCGAAACAAGGCAGCGCGAAGGAGCAACACCGAATGAGGATTCTTTTCGGGTACGGGTACAATACGGAAGTACTGCCGGTTTACCTTGAGTCCGCCATGAGGGCGAATCATGAGGTGATCACTTGCGGCACGAGCGTGGGGAGGCCTCAGGAAATTCCCTGCACACCGGAGGCATCCATTTTGGACATTTGGGATTACCTTCCGGATTCCCGGAAACCCGATCTTTTTGTGTGGTCCGATTCCCTGCCTGTGTTCTTTCCGAGAGATGTGGAGAAGCTGCCTGTTCCCACGGTCGCGTGGCCTCAGGATTCCACGGCAGGCCGGATGAGGCGGCCCGACTATTCCCTGCTCTTTGACCGCCAGTTCATCGCCAACAAGTTTCAGGTGCAGACATATTCCGACCTGGGAGACGATTCTGTGGGGTGGCTTCCCGCCGCCTGCGATCCCGATATCCACAAGCCCCATGATGTTGAGCAAGTATGGGATGTCTGTTTCCTGGGCACCTACATGCCCGGCCTCTACCGAAGCAGGGGGAAATATAT
Organism: Armatimonadota bacterium; assembly: GCA_016183865.1. Lineage (GTDB taxonomy): Bacteria > Vulcanimicrobiota > JACPDT01 > JACPDT01 > JACPDT01 > JACPDT01. The sequence continues at coordinate 2,089 of JACPDT010000138.1, forward strand.
CGAAAGACTCCTGGAGCTTGCTGAGAAGAAGAATTTGAAAGTATACATCGGAAACGGCGTTTACAGGGAGGACATGGCAAGACTGTACAGTCAGAGCAGAATAGTTCTTCATATCTGCATGGATCGGAAAGCAGCCAGTGTGCGCGTCTATGAGGCCCTTTCCTGCAAGAGCTTCCTTCTCGCGGATTACCTGCCTGATGGAGAAATCGAGGGCTTCTTCGAGGACGGGAAGCACCTCGCTCTGTTTGATGAAACGAATTTCGAAGAAAAGATTCTCCATTATCTTGCGCACCCGGAGGAAAGAGCGCGTATAGGAGAAACGGGACACAAGGAGGCCCGGGCGCACCATACCTATGAAAACAGGGTGAACCAGATTCTGGAGGCGGTCTCGTTCAAGAAAAAGGGAGACGAGCTGATTAAGCACAGGGAGAGGCTGCGCGAGCAGAGGAATGTGAGGTCCCTTGACGGCGTCTACGGATGTGCCTACTACTGCCAGCAGCTTAGCTCCTTCGCAATACCCTATTATCTCAATGCATTGACCACGGATCCCCTGTCAGCTCACCTGTGGTATGAGCTGGGACTTGCTCAGGCCGCTTCAGGAGATCGTAAGCTTGCAGTTGAATCATTGAATAAGGCCATTTCCCTGAACGACAGATTGCTGATCGCTCAAAGCGATCTTTCAGAGGTCCTCCTTGAGCTGGGAATGCTCGAGGAGGCCCGACAAGTGAACCAAAAGATTTTTCATGTTCTCGAAGGGGGCGACTACGAAGCGGAGCTGGGACCCCACTATCCGCATGGTTGGCAGTGGCGGAGAGTGGAAGCGGTCAGAATGATTCACAGGGGGCTATCCGGGGAAGAGTTCAAGAAGCAATTCGGCGAAATGGTGAAAACCCGCGCCTTCCTTCACCTGGGGCAGATCTGCCTTTCCGAGGAAGACCATGATGAGGCGATTTCCTATTTCTCCAAAGCCGTCTCCGATTCCGTTGACATTGATGCCCTTTACGGTCAGATGGCCGACACTTACTGGAAAAAGGGGGACATCAAGGAAGTCATCCGTTGTCTTGAGGAGCTGCGGGAGACCTATGGCATCCATATAAATGCAAGCCTGAACCTTGCTCATCTTTATCACCAGACGGGGGATTTCAAGCGTGTATTGAAAGAGGCAGGCGCCACCCTGAGGTTCTTCTCGGTACTCAGGTCCCTTCGCATGTCCTTGCCTTCGGAAATCAACGATGAGGCCCTCAATCTTGTGAAATCGGCCACAGACAGGATTTTCGGCGGCCCTCAACCCACATCTGCGCCCGTAGAGGTCTGACCCGTAA
>JACPDT010000147.1 GCA_016183865.1 Armatimonadota bacterium
TCCGTATTCGGCCACCATGTGCATTTCCCGGGTGCGAATCTGAATCTCCAGAGGCTCTCCACCAGGCCCGTAAACCGTTGTATGAAGAGAGCGGTAGTGATTGGATTTCGGTTTTGCAATGTAGTCTTTGATGCGGTCAGGAAGCGGCATCCAGAGACCATGGGCAACGCCGAGAACGGCGTAACAGTGTTCCACAGTCTGAACGAGCACCCTCACGGCCTGAAGATCGTAGATCTCGGGAAGCTCCTTTTCTTTTCGCACCATTTTCAGATGAATGCTGTAGAGGTGCTTGCTTCTTCCCTCGATCTCAGCGGGGACGTCCGCTTGAGACAGCTTCTCCTTGAGAGTCTCGACCGCTTCCAGAATCACCATTTCCCGTGCTCTAGTGCGCTCATCCACCGCCTGTTGCAACGCCTGAAACGCCTCGGGATCAAGGTAACGAAAGGCAAGATCCTCCATCTCCCACATCATGTGCCATAATCCAAGACGATGAGTGAGGGGGGCGTAGATCTCCAGGGTCTCCTGTGCAATGAACTGCTGCTTGTTGGAGGAAAGAGGGGACAGGGTTCTTAGATTGTGAAGCCTGTCTGCCAGCTTGATCAGAATCACCCGTATGTCTCTGGCCATGGCCAGAAAGACTTTTCGGATATTCTCCGCCTGGTTGTCTTCCCTGACCTTACCCACGGTCTCCGATTTCTGATGAGCCGATTTGCTCATGGAGGTGAGCTTTGTGACCCCTTCAACAAGCTGGGCGATTTCGGAACCGAATTCGCGGACAATGTCTTCCTGGACAACCGAGGTATCTTCCACCACATCATGGAGGAGACCCGCCACAATAGTGGGAACATCCAGCTTGTAAGAAATCAGGATACCGGCAACCGAGACGGGATGGGCAAAAAAAGGCTCCCCGGAGAGGCGCACCTGATTTCGATGAGCCTTTTCGGCGAAATGATAGGCTTTTTCTATGAGTGAAAGATCCGCCCCGGGATTGTATGCACGAACCTCGGAGAGAAGCTCTGAACACGAGATGCCACGCACGTTGATCACCGACTTTTCTCGTCCAATTATAGCATATCTAATAAAATTTGCAAACCGGACGAGTAGTTACGTGACCGCTTTGTTGTCAATGATTTGCAGGTAAAGGGCCACTGTCTCCGGTGATGCGGACAGATTGAGCTCCTTTTTCAGCGTATCCACACATGTGTGATAGCACCGCACGGCCTCATCTCTGCGTCCGCTGAGGAGCAGGGCTTTCATCATCGTCACATAGCCCTTCTCGAAACACTTGTCCTTTTGCAGGATCTTGTTGGCATAGGTGATCGCCACATCATGCTTTCCTTTTGCGATGAAGTAGTCCGCCAGGCGAAGGAGGACTTCGAAGTACTGCTCCTGCAGCTTGTCCCGCTTGTACAAAGTCCAGTCGTCATAGAGGTTGTCCTCCAGGAAATCTCCCTCATAGAGACGCTCCGCCTCCTGGAACTGCTGTATGGCCTCATCCTGCTTCCCTGAGGAGAGGAGCGTCTTTCCTTCCAGACAACGCTTATCGAAGTCTTCGATGTCCACCCAGTGGAGACTGTCAGGCTGAAAGCGATAGAAGTTCTTCTTGTGCCAGATATACTGAGAATCTGCGCCTTCCGACAGGACGGGCTCGAGAATCTTGCGGAGAAGATAGGTGGTATTGTGAAGATTGTGCTTCGCTTTTTCCGGAGACAGATGGGGCCAGAATACGTCAATGATCTTGTCCTCTGAGATCTGCCGATCCTTGTTGGCCACCAGATAAGCAAGAAGATACTTGGTCTTCCTGGTTTTCCATTCTTCTTCCTTGATGGGCTCATCTCCGCGCAAGACGCGGAATTGCCCAAGGAGAAAGGTTCTCAGACCCTTCTCCTTCGTCACCGGAGTCGGAGATGGAGCGACATCCTGAAGAATCTCGGAGGCCAGAGCCTTCACTTTGGGATCCGGATGGGATGAGAGGGCTGCGAGCGATTCGGCGGCATACCGGGAAAGGCGACGCAAGATCCCTCCCGCATACCCCATCAAAGGGGGGTATTCCAGGGCTTTGACGAGGAGGGGGATGACGACCGCCTTCTCCTTGTCGAACAAGATGTCATATCCGCGCCTCCGGGTGATCTCAAGCGCCTCGACGACTGCCTCCCTGGCGGCGGCTTCCCGGTCCGGCAGGGATCTGTAGAGATCCGCAAGAAACAGCAGACATCTTGCTCTTTGATAATTGTCTTCCCACTGAGTGAAGATTTCCAAAGCCTTCTGGAGTATTTCTTCCGCCCTGGGAACCATCGCGAGATGGGTGAGAACATGGCCGAGAATCACATAGCTTCGAGCCATGAGGTAGTTGTTCCGGTTCTCTCCCGCAATCTGAATGGCCTTGTTTACCTCTTCCAGGGCCTCATTCCACCGGTTCTGGGCCGCCAGAATCTGGGCGATTCCGCAATGAGTCTCGGCAAGTATTTCAGGCTCTGTGACTTCATCGCCGAGGGTGAGAATCTCCTGAAAAGCGAACCTGGCGGTCTTGTAGTCCCCTATCTCCAGGTATGTCTGGCCCAGGCCGATGAGTCCCTTGCAATGCTTGGGAGAAACGTGGGTGACAACGGCCTCGATGTTTTGTGCGGCGTCCTCCTCCTCTTCCCCGCCTTCTTTGCTCACAAAGGCGATGAAATCTTCCACGATCTTCGGATCGAATTGTGTGCCCGATCCTTCCCTGAGGATGTTGACGGCTTCATCTCCGCTGAAGCGCTTTCGATAGGGACGATCGGATTGAAGGGCGACAAAAGTATCCACCACGCTCAAGATACGGGCCTCCATGGGAATTTGCTCCCCTTTCAGCCCTTCCGGATAACCGGTCCCATCATACCTCTCATGATGATACAGAACGGCAGGGAGCACTCTATGGAAATCCAAAATGGGCTGCATGAGGCGCTTGGCGGCAACGGGATGTTCCGCAATAGACGATTTCTCCTCCTCCGTTAGGGTGTCCGGCTTGGAGAGAATGTCCTGTTTCACCTCGATCTGCCCCAGGTCATGGAGCATGGCGGCCATTTCCAGCATCTGCTGCTTCTCTTCCGAGAAATGATACTGTCTGGCGAATTGTGTGGCGAAGCGGGCCACTTTCTGTGAATGACCTTCCCTGTGGGAGTCTCTCTTTTCCAGGGAAAGGGCGAGAGACTTTACGAGGTTCTGGTAATTCTGCTTGATCTCCTGAATGATGTTCTGTTTTTGCTTGGTTTTTCGATAATTCTCCAGGGTCTTCTTGATGCTGTTCAGGAACTCGTCCACATCAAAGGGCTTGTAAATGTAGTCATCCACGCCGATCTTGATCGCCTTGATGGGCGCGTCCTCACTGGCATAGGCGGTGATCACCACATTTCTGGCATCAGGCTGAATCTTTTTCACTTCACCCAATGTCTCCAGTCCGTCTATGCCGGGCATGCGCACATCGCAGATGATGAGATCGAATACCTGACCCCTCGCCTTCTGGATGGCCTCCATCCCGTCTCTGGCGCAGGTTACTTGAAACCCCTCTTTTCTCAGGAGCTTCTCGATGATTTTTATCATCAGATCGTCGTCGTCTACTACCAGGATATGACCTTCCATTCGCTCCCCTCGCCCTCGCCTAAGTTGGGATAGTCACCCCCACCTGACCTCCCCCCTTCAAGGGGGAGGAAAATAGTGGACCACAGAGATCACCTTGGGTTCTATTTCCTCAAATCCCTATGCTGCACCCGCACGGCAAAATGAGTCGTTCGGACAAACTCGGCAAGCTCGTTGGCTATGATGACAGACCGATGTCTTCCGCCTGTGCAGCCGATGGCAACAGTAAGCTGGGACTTTCCCTCCTTGGCATATTGGGGGACCAGAAAACCCAGCAAATCCCTGAGCTTTTCCAGGAGGTGCCCCGTCTCGGTCCATTTCAGAACATATTCCCTGACGGCTTCGTGGTTCCCTGTCAGGGCATGAAGGCCGTTCACATAATACGGATTGGGAAGGAATCCAGGGGAATCCCATATTTGTAGCCGAAAGAGACAAAATTCACATAAAGGGTCTGCTCACTCTTTCGATCTGAGCCGTAGGTAGCGACAATCTCGTCTCTCAATTTCCGGGGGGACAAGTTGCTGGTGTCCAGAATTCGATCCGCTCTTCCCCGTATCTCCTGAAGAAGCTTGCGTTCCTTCCGTATCCCATCCAGGACGCGCCCTGAAGTCAAGGGGTGCTTTCTCCTGGTTTCGCTGAAGCGGCGAACCAGCACCTCGTCCGTTGCTTCAAGAAAGAGAATCTCATAAGAAACCTGAGCAGATTCCAGGACTTTCAGGGATTCGAAGAGGTCGTTGAAAAACTCTCCACCCCGAAGATCGCTCACCAGGGCGCCGCGCTGCACCTTGCTCTGAGCGCACAACTCTGTGAACTTGGGTACCAGTATGGGAGGAATGTTATCCACACAGAAGAAGCCCATATCCTCAAAACATCGAATAGCCAGGGACTTGCCTGCACCCGACAGGCCCGTAATCACTACAAACTGCGCTTCCTTCACAGGAAAATCCTCCAAAAGGGCATGTTCTCACCGGGTAGTGAAAGTCCTCCCCTTCTTCCCGATGCTAAAGGGTGGGATGGAAATACTTGTAAATGCATTCCGCCTTTTTCCTTCCGAGGCCGGCCCTGTGACGAAGCGACTCCAGGGAGGCCTGGCGGATCTCCCGGAGGTCGCCGAAGGAGCGAGTCAACTTCATTCTCGTCTTTTCCCCGACAAAGGGGATCGCATCCAGCTCCGATGCCAGGGCGCCTTTCCTCCTGAGTATTCTGTGATAGGATATGGCGAAACGGTGCGCCTCGTCCCTTATGCGGCGCAAGAGGGTCAGAGCAGGGTCGTCTTTGGGCAGGACCAGAGGCGCCCGCCGCCTGGGAAGGAACAGGGCTTCCTCCTCTTTCGCCAAACCCGCGGCAGGGACGGACGCCAAGCCTGCATCCGCAAGTGTTCCGACAGCCGCGTTGAGCTGACCCTTTCCCCCATCCACAAGCAGCAAATCGGGCAATTGCCGGAACTTCCCCGATTCGGAGGGCATCTCCCTGTCTGTGAAATAACGCGCAAAACGCCGCATGAGCGCCTCCCGCATCATGGCGCAGTCGTCAGGAGTGTCCGACGATAGTATGCGAAATCGCCGATACAGAGCCGGAGCGGGTATTCCACGGTCCAGAACCACCATGGAAGCGGTTGGGAGCTGTCCCTGTATGTTGGAAACATCAAAGGCTTCGATTCTGACCGGAAGGGACGGCAGATGCAAGATGTCCTGGAGGGCCGCGAGGCCCTGAAGGATCCTTTCACTATCAGAGTCCCCGCCCCTCTTCCTTTCGGAATTCTGAAGGCGAGACTCTGCATTGGAGCCGGCCAGGCGCACCAGACTCAGCTTTTCACCTTTCTTCGGTACAAGGACTCGAACCCTTTTCTCTTTTTTCTCACCCAACCAGTCTACCAGGAGCGATTTCTCGGGGATCTCCATCGGGAGCAAGACCTCGTCAGGGAAGGCTGTTTCCTCAAGATAATGGTCCATGAGGAAAGCAAAAAGCAACTCCTCTGGAGTATGAAACGTCTCCGCTGCCAGAACGGGCTTTCCTCCCACCACTTTCCCCTCCCGGATAAAGAGAATCTGGAAACAGACGGTCCCGCTCTTCGTGGCGAAACCTATTACATCTCTGTCCACCAGGTCTTCTGCCACAATTCTTTGCTTTTCGGAAAGTGCCTCAATGGCCTGAATCTGATCACGAAGGGCCGCTGCTTCCTCGAAATGCAGCATCTCGGCCTTTTGCGCCATAAGGGCATCGAGCTGCCTCACAAGGGCTCTGTGCCTCCCCTGAAGGAGAAGGATGGCCTCAGCCACGGCCTTTGAGTAGTCTTCCCTTCGGATCAATCCGAGACAGGGGGCGGAGCATTCTCCGATGTGATGGTAAAGACAGGCTTCATCACTGCCTGTTATCTTCTTGTCACAACTGCGCAGCTTGAAGATGGTGCGGAGGATCTTGAGCGTCTGCCTCACAACAGACCCCGAAGGGTATGGCCCGAAATACAGGTTCCCGTCAGGGCTCCTCTTTCTCGCCTTTACGGCATAAGGGAAGGGGTCGGAAACAATGAGCCTGATATATGGATAGCGTTTATCGTCCTTGAACCGCACATTGTATTTCGGGGCATGCTTCTGGATCAGATTGTGCTCGAGAATCAAGGCTTCCAGCTCAGAGTCGGTGATGAGAACCTCCAGATCGCGGACCCTGCTCACCAACTGATCCAGACGGGGGTTCTGATTTCCGGTGGGCGAAAAGTATGACCGTACCCTACCGCGAAGAGAAGCGGCTTTGCCCACATACAGGACTGCCCCCTCGCCGTCTTTGAAAAGA
>JACPDT010000148.1 GCA_016183865.1 Armatimonadota bacterium
GAAGAAAAGAAATCAAGTCCCGCCTCCTTTGGTTCAGGTATTTTTGTTTCTACCCTATCCATCGGCAGGTGGGACGATCCTATTTCAAAGAAATCAACTCAGAAATGGCGAAACTCTAGACTAGGCTAACTACACTATTGACAATATCCATAATAGTAGTTACGATGCAGTTAGTCGCCTCGGGCGCCGTGCTACGGAGTGTTAGGGGGCATTTCGTCCAGAGTGATGGTGGCCCTCCTGCGGGCCTTGCTTCGGAGATATTCGATCTCCACCTTTTCGCCCACTTTGTGGTTTCTGATTTCGGAGACCAGTTGATCGGGAGACTGTATCCGCTCTTTACCCATTTTGATGATGATATCGCCCTTGGCCAGCCCTGCGCGGGCCGCGGGGCTTCCGGGAATCACTTCCGGGGTACATTTTGATTCCCAGGTAGGGGCGACTGACCTTCCCTGTGGATGTCAACTGATTAATGATATTCCGCGCGATATTGACGGGAATTGTGAACCCGATTCCCTGGGCAAAAGGGATGATGGCCGTGTTTATCCCTACGACCTGCCCTTGCAGGTTCACCAGCGGGCCGCCGCTGTTTCCCGGATTGATCGCCGCATCGGTCTGGATCAGGTTTCTATAGTCTCTGTCTTCTTCGACGATTCTTCTTCCCGTGGCACTGACGACTCCGACGGTCACCGTGTGGTCATAGCCATAGGGGTTCCCGATGGCAATCACCCATTCTCCGACTTTTAGCTCATCCGAGTTGCCGAGAGGCGCAGCCGGCAGATTCGAAGCCTGAACCCTGACAATGGCCAGGTCCGACAGCTTGTCGGCACCGATGATCTGACCCTTCAGAACCCTCTTGTCCGGCAAGGTCACCGAAATCTGGTGGGCCCCTTCGATGACGTGCTGGTTGGTAAGGACGATGCCGTCTTTGGTGATGATGACTCCCGAACCCTGCCCTTTCTGTGGGGGCGAGGAAAAAGGAACCCCTCCGAAGAAACGCTCGAAGAGCTCATCTTCGCTCCCTTGCGGGGGCCTGGCAAAACGAAGTGTGTCAATATTCACAACAGAAGGGGCCACCAACTGCGCGGCTCTGATAATCGGCTGATCGCTGAGCTTCCCGGGGTACTTTCCCGACGGACCCGGGGGCGGAAGCAATGGTGCGGGCTGCCCCGCAACCAAAGGGGTTTGCTGCCTTGAGGGAAAAGAGTTCAAGGTGATCAGGCTTCCCAGGACCGCCCCGATCAATCCAATGAGCAAATAACTTAAATACCGCTTTCCTGAGGATTCCTTCATGGCTGCCTATTCTGCGTCTATCTGTATAGATTTGCCCTTCTCGTTCGATTTCGGCACTCGTATCTCCAGAACCCCATTGCGGTATGATGCCTTGATCTCGGTTTCCTTTATGCGACAAGGGACGCTCAATGTGCGGAAAAAAGTCCCACCGGGTTGCTCCTTCAAAATCAGCTCCATCCCGGCCAGCTCGTCGGGAATTTTTCGCTCCCCCTTAATGGTGATTGTGTCCGTAGTGGCGGAAATGTCAATCTCTCCCGCTTCCATGTCGGGAAGATCCGCTCTGACTATCAAGTCATCCGCAGTTTCAAAGACATTGACCATGGGTTGCCAGCCCGCGACGGATTGAAGGGTACGAGGCGGACGCCCTGAGAACAAATCGGAAAACATCTCATTCATCGTGGAACGTATGGCCATCAAGTCCCGACGTGGAATTTTCTCATAGAGCTCCTTCTCGCTTCCAGAGGCTTTTTCTTTCTTGGGTCGTTCTTTCCGTTCTTTCTCGAACATAGTTTCTCCCTATTCATGTCGTAACTTCCGCCAGGGGCGATCGCTGAGTGCCGATTGCCTGATGCTTTCTTATTATATGATAGGGGTGGTTTTTTGTCAACTTGAATGAGGCACCACCTGAGCTTCAGACCAGAGGCGCTCCAAATGGTAGAACTCACGGGCTTCCTCCGTCAAAATGTGAACCACCACGAAATTGTAGTCCAGCAAAACCCAACTGCCTTCCTTGTACCCTTCTCTTCCTCTGGGCAGGAGGTCCTCTTCGCGTTTGAGGTAGTCCTCCATGCTGTCCGCAAGGGCCCGATTGTGGATCCTGGATCTCCCCGAAAGAATCACAAAGTAGTCCGCGATGGGGGACAGACCGGAAAGATCGAGGACGAGGATATTCCCAGCCCTTTTCTCCTCCGCATTCCTTGCCAGAGCAAGGGTCATGGTGAGAGCCTTTTCGTGCTCATCAATCGTTGCCCGGGTCCGCGTTTTTTGAGCTGTTTTCATAGTTTGCAATCGCTTCCCACAACTACGGTGATATCGGCCGAAGAGTCGGCCCTATTGTCCTCGGCAACCTCGGCGTCGCCGATGATGCGGGCTATCTCCTCGACTCCTCCGCTTCCCGTGTGATCTATGACCCTTGTACGCTGGGAGTGAGGGTTTTTTGCATTTCCCACATACGATATTTGATAGCCGTAGTTCTTCAGAATGTCCCCCACTTTCCTGGCAAGTCCGTTGGCGCCGGTCGCGTTCAGAACCTCAACGCGTATTTCTTGAGGGAGGGGAGGGATCCCCCTCGCCATGCGATCCAACAGGCTCTTTGCCCTCTCATCATCAAGAACCACGTAGCTTACTTCATATCCCCCCTCCACGAAATCCTGGGGCGTAGTGGGCAGAGTGGCGGCGCGGATATCCTTGCTCTGGATCCCCTTATAAATCTGAGCAAGATCCACGAGGTGGCTTGCCGTGAGGTCTGATTCCACGTTTTCCGTGGCGACCTGGGCGAGCTGAGGGATCCGGAGCAGCATCTCGGGCTCAGCGATTCGCTTCTGAATGCACTTGGTAAGCTGTTGTTGCCTTCTCACCCGCCCATAATCACCCTCTTCATCATGGCGGAACCGGCTGTATCCCATCGCCTGTTCGCCATTGAGGCGCTGAAGTCCCTTTTTCAGGTGGATGTGGAGATGGCCCCAATTGTCATCGTAGTCCATGTCCTTTTCCACGGCCACATCCACCCCACCCATCGCATCCACCAGATTTTTCAATCCGCTCACCTTGATTCTGACGTGATAATCAATGGGGACCCCGAGAAAGGCTTGCACCGTTTGCAGCGTGAGGGGAACTCCCCCGATTGCGTGGGCTTCGTTGATTTTCGCGAATCCACGGCCCGGGATCTCGACTCTCGTATCCCTGGGGATCGAGAGGAGATTGATTTTCTTTTGCTCCAAAAGCAGGGTCGCAAGAATCATGGTGTCAGATCTAGTGTTCTTGGTATACATGATGTTTTTTTCCGTCCAATTGGTGTCTGTGCCGAGAACGAGCACCTGAACTCTCTCCCTGCCTGCAAAGAAATTTTCCCTCCGGTACCAATGGGAGGTGATCTGCTGAAACAGGCGGATGGGGTGATTTGCGTCCCCTGATTGATAAGACCGGATAACCTCGACGGCTATCGCCACGAGGGCGCCCAACATGATCACGCTCAGAAAGAGAGCGATTTTCCTTTTTTTTCCGGCTTCCCTGCGCATTTCTCCCATCTATCCTCTCCTGTACAGGCGCCTCTTCAGGATGTAAGACTCCACGGAATCCGGCACCAGATAGCGTATGGAAACCCCATCCTGCAGGCGTTTTCGTATTTCTGTTCCCGAGAGGTCCAGCCAGACCTTCACCAAATGGGTTTTCTCCTCATAGTTTGGATCGAGCTCTTTCATTTTGTCGAGGAAAGCCCCTGCCTCCTGGCCGGGGCGGGTAAAAGCGATGAGCCCGTTGAGGAGGTTCATTATGTCAGGGAAACGATGCCATTTGTAACGAATAATCGAGGGATCCGATCCCTTAGAGCTTTGAGCGTGTCATATGTATAGGACGGTCCCTCCCTGTCCAATTCGATTCTGGAGACGAAAAAGGAGGGATTGTCGGCGGTAGCCAGTGCGGCCATCAAGTAACGGTCCTCCTCGGAGGCCAGCCCCATCTCTTCCCGCTTGTGCGGGGGGATGCGATTAGGAATGAATTGAACCTCCTCAAGGCCAAGGCGAATTCTGGCCTCTTCGGCGATGATCAAGTGGGCCGTGTGGATGGGATTGAAGGTGCCCCCAAAAATCCCCAATGAGCCCGGGGCGGGCCGACCCGGAAGAATCGAATCTTGTAATGTCACGCAAAAACCTCACTTCTCAAGGTACCCGAGGCGTAAAAGTACTTCGCTCTAATGCATCTACTTCCTGCAGGCGCCCCACCGGCAGGAAAGGCGTCTCTCTTACCAGAAACCCGTAGTGTCTGTAATGCAGGAATCACATGGCCGAAGGGATGTGGAGGGACGCGCTTCGTGGCGTCCGGTTTTGGAGGGAGCGGCGGCGCCTCTGTGGTGAAATTTGGGCTGGGTGGACTTAGGAATGTGCGAGTGATGATTTGGCGTATTCTCGTGACCGTGCTTGCGTGTTTTTTTCTCTTTCCGTTCAAGGGTGCGGATTGCAAGGAGAGCCCTCTGGCGGACATTTCCGCAAGATCCCTGACCTACACCCCTGAGAGAATCATAGGAGACGGGGATGTAAGAATCGTTTATGAAGGGATCATGATTCTGGCGGATCACGCGGAAATTGACGTTACCACGAATGTAGTGACTGCGAGGGGTAATGTCACCTTCCTTCGCGATTACGATGTCCTCAAGGGGAAGGAACTCCTGTACTACCTCAGGACCCGCCGTGCCTGGATGCGGGACATTTCCGGCAAGACCCGGAATCTTTTTCAGGGGGTGGGTTCCGCTGGGGGAGACCTCTTTTTTTGGGGCGAGCAGATTGACTGGAGTCCTCAAGAGTCCGTGATCAGTCGCGGGACTTTTACCACCTGCGATCTCGGAAAGGATCTCTATCATTATCACATTGATTCCCGGGAAATTCGATATCGCCCGAATGATAGATTGATTGCAAAAGATAATATCATCTGGCTTCAAAAAACCAGGATCTGGCGCGCCGGAAAGCTCATCATATCCACGAGTCCTCAGGAACGTAAGAAACGCACCTTCATCCCAACCGTCGGTTATAACAGAGCGGATGGCTTCATTTTCCGATCCCTGTACAACTACGACCTGGGAAGGAGCAATTACGGCAGTCTCCATCTGGACTGGCTTGGGAAATCGGGCCTTGGGAAGGGGGTGGAGCATTATTACTCACTAAGGAACAATCGGGGCAGTGGAGGCTTCAACTTCTACCAGCGGGATTCCAAGCTCACGGGCAGTCTCAGAACGGACGCATCATTCACTCAGACATACCGGATCTCGAACAGCCTTTTCTCCTACCTGTGGCTCGGCTGGAGCAGGGACGAGTTTCCCGGCATCTACTCATCCCCCCTCTTCAGCAGCCAGGCTACGTTCCTGGATCTCGGCGGGAGACACACCACCCGGGTGGCCGGGGTGTTTGCCAGGTCGGGGCCGGCGGATGAAAGGAAAGGTGTCAATGTGCTTCATTCGGCGGCCCTCAGCAAGACGCTCAACGGCAATTTCCTGATGGAAGCCTCTTACGTGAGGCCGCTCGGACCGGAGTCCAGATGGCTCCACGGCCAGGGTGCCCTTTTCTGGGAAGGAAAAGGGATCAGCGCAGACCTGTACTACGAGAAAACAATGGGGTCAGGGAGGAAGAATTTCGTCAACAGGGAGCCCGAATTGGTTGTTCAAAAGCGGGCCTCTGCTTTCTCCAACACGCTTCCTTATGTGGCCACACTCAGTGTCGGGAGGTTTCTTGAGTCGCCACGCATCAGCGATACTTCCCGCCTTGATTACCAGGTCTGGGTGCCCCCGGTCTCCTGGAAATTGGGAAATCGTCTGTCCCTTTTTGGTAGCGCAGGGGGACGCCAGTCTTTTTACATGTGGAACACTCGCACCGATGCGCGGTACGCCGTCAATGCTCACGCCGGCTTGCAGAGTCCCCTTTCCAGGAACCTCGACCTCCGCCTGGACTATAGATTCCAGCGCCCTTACGGATTCAGCCCGGTCTCCTTCGATGCCATAACTTCTTATCGGCTCATGAGCGGATATGCCTCATTTTCCAACAAGGAACAGTGGAGGCTGAACGTGGGCTCAGGGTATGACTTTGATACCCGCCGGTGGCAAACGGTCTTGACCCGTTTGGACCTGACCCCCAGAAGCTCGTGGAACATCAGTCTGGGCAGTGCCTATGATCTGCATCAGAGAACATGGTACAACCTGGACACGCAGTGTGACGTACTCCTTCCAAAGGGTCTGCGCTTCCGGTACTGGGGCGTCTATGACTTGAGAAATCATAAGCTGACCTATCAGGATCTTATCCTGTCCAAAGATGTCCACTGTTGGGACGCCCAGATGGTCTACCGATGGGCCAGGCGCGAGTTGTGGCTTCAGGTGAACATAAAGGCATTCCCGGGAGAGGAGCATTCTCTCGGCTTCCAGCCGACCGTACCCATACAGGACTTCAATTGGCAGAATTTTCAATTTCGGTAGGGGATGCACCACAGAGTATTCAGACAGGAGGTGGAGAATTGCAGCTTTTGGAGCCGTCCGTGTTGGGTGTTCTTCAAGGATTGACCGAGTTTTTGCCCATCAGCAGCTCAGGCCATCTGATTCTGGTTCCCCGGGCGATGGGGTGGGTTTACCACGGCAGGGCTTTCGATGTGGCTTTGCACCTGGGTACCTTCCTCGCCCTGGTGATCTATTTCTGGCGGGACCTCCTCCGCTTCGGGAGATCCCTCTTGCCGGGCGCGGGTGGAGAAGCCGCCACGGACCGCAGGGTCTTCGTGTTTCTTCTCGTGTCCACGATTCCAGGGATCCTCGTGGGTCTTAAGTTTGACAACCTCATTGAGGAGAAGTTCTCAGGGACCGGCACAATAGCTCTTTTCTTCCTGGCATTCGGTTTATTATTGGCATTTGCGGAATATATCTCCAGAAAAAAACGCGAATTTGCGGATATTTCTTTTCTTGATGCCTGTCTCATCGGCATCGCCCAGGCATTGGCTCTTTTTCCGGGTGTCTCAAGGTCCGGAATCACCATGACTACAGGACTTTTCCTGGGGTTGACCCGGGAGAGTGCGGCCAGATTCTCTTTCCTGATGTCTATTCCCATCATCGGCGGCGCCGGTGTCTATGAGGGGGCGAAGCTGGCCACCCACGGCGGTGTGGGGGGTGAATGGCCGGCGTTTCTCGTGGGGTTTGCGGCATCGGCTCTTTCCGGATATTTTTGCATAAAGTACCTGCTGAGATTCCTCCAGAATGGGAAACTGTACGTCTTTTCGGTATACCGCATCATAGTGGCTGTCGCCGTGCTGCTGTTCCTGCGAACGTGAGCTGCGTGCGAGAACCAAAGTTGCAGGAGAACCTCCAGGCTCCGTAAGCGGCGGCGCGAATATTGTGCAAGAGGACATTCCAGCCCACTGCGGAGAATCATGATTGATAATTTACACCGGAAGCTACAGCACTACGATTTCTTCTCATGAATCTTGTGAATGGGTGTGAATAATATGCACGTTGTTGTTTTGGGCGGAGCGGGCGCCATGGGACAGGTAGTGGTGCTTGATTTGCTTGATTGCAAAGAGGTGTCCCGGGTGGTCATTGGAGAGCTCGATCACTCCAGAGCCCAGGCTTTTCGGAACCGTCTCCGGGATGATCGCGTTTCCTGTGTGGCCATTGACGCAGGCCGTACCGACGAGTTGGCCGGCGTGCTGGCCGGGGCTTCTGTTTGCATCAATTGCACGCAATATTATTTTAATAAACATGTTATGGAAGCCTGCCTCATGTCTTCCACCGATTATGTGGATCTCGGCGGCCTGTTCCACACAACCAGGAAGCAGCTCGAGCTTTACAGCGAGTTTGTGGAAAAGGGGAAGCTGGCGGTCCTGGGGTGTGGGAGCACGCCCGGGATCACGAATGTCATGGCCCGTTTCGCCGCCGACAAGCTGGATCGGGTGCGATCCGTTGTTGTTCGGATCGGGTCCGTTGACAGGGCGGCAGCCACGGGATTCTTTCCTCCTTACTCGCTGGACACCATTCTGGATGAGGCTACCCTGAATCCTGTCGTCTTTCAGTCTGGGGAGTTTCGAGAGGTGCCGTCCCTTTCAGGGGAGGAGGATTTTCTTTTCCCCGATCCTGTGGGTCCCGCGACAACCGTGTATACTCTTCATTCCGAAGTGGCTACATTTCCGACCAGCTACTCATCAAAAGGGATCGAAAGGGCGGAGTTTCGAATCGCTTTCCCTCGGGAATTCCTGGAGAAGCTGCGTTTTCTGGTTTCTTTGGGGCTATGCGAAAGAGATCCTCTGATCGTAAAGGGCGTCCCGGTGAGCCCGAGAGATGTTTTGGCGGCCCTCACGGCAAGAAACGCCTCTGCCCAGGCGCCTGATGACTGTGACATCATCCGTGTGGATGTAGCGGGGACTCAGGAAGGGAAACCCGTCCATTATGTCCTTGAAGCCAGGGTACGACCTCACCCCGGGTGGGGAGTGTCCGCGGGCGCCCTCGATACGGGAGTCCCTGCGTCCATCATTGCTCAGATGATTTCCAAGGGTGAGATTCGCGGACCCGGGGTTTACCCACCGGAGCTTGTGGTGCCTGCAGAGCCTTTTTTCTCCGCTCTGGCGCAGAGGGGCATTCGGGTAGAGACAAGAACGGAGATTTCCAATGTGAGCGAACTTGTAGACAGTAAACGGAGGATTGTATGAAAACCAGTAGAGAAGAGATCCTCAGGGAGGCAGAGGAAGCGCTGAGGATCATCGAGGCGGAAACGCTGTCCCCTGAAGAGCAGGAAAGGCTTATTCGGTCAACGGTGGAGGGTTTTCGCGATTACGTGAACCCCGGCTTTCTCGATTACCGAAAAAGTGTGTCAACAGACTACACAGCCGTGGAGTGGAGCGACAGGGGAAACAGGATCACCGATGTGAGGGGCAAGGAGTATTTGGACTGCCTCGGCGGGTTCGGAGTCTATAATGTGGGTCATAGAAACCCGAAGGTGCTTCAAGCGGTTCTGAACCAGTTGAAAAGACAGGCCATCCACAGCCAGGAGCTCCTGGATCCTCTACGGGCGAAGCTTGCCCGCCTGGTTTCCCTGATTACCCCCGGAGCCCTCCAGTATGCCTTTTTTTGCAACAGCGGCACAGAGGCGGTGGAAGGGGCCCTCAAACTGGCGAGACTCCATACAAAGAAAAAAGGATATGTAGCCACAACCCGGGCCTTTCATGGAAAGAGCATGGGGTCCTTGTCCGCCACGGCGAAGGCCCATTTTCGAACACCTTATCTCCCGCTGGTTCCCGGTTTCCATCACGTACCCTATGGGGACGCCCGCTCCGTTGAGGCGATCCTGAGCGGCTCAAGCTTCGTCGGCGACGATGTGGCGGCGGTTATCGTGGAGCCGATCCAGGGCGAAGGAGGGGTGAACGTTCCGCCCGATGACTATCTGCCCGCATTGCGCGAGATGTGCACCAGATATGGCGCCATGCTCATTGTGGACGAGGTGCAGACAGGAATGGGACGCACGGGCAAGATGTTCTGTTGTGAGCACTGGGGTGTTGCCCCTGACATCCTTTGCATCGGGAAGGCCTTTGGGGGTGGAATCGCTCCCATCGGGGCCTTCGTGTCCACTCCGGAGGTGTGGAAGGAGATGATTCCCGACCCATTCCTTCATACTTCCACCTTCGGCGGAAACCCGCTCGCCTGTGCGGCAGCGATCGCAACCATTCAGGTTTTGCTCGAAGACAGGCTTCCGGAGCGGGCAGCCGAGTTGGGCCCCTATTTTCTGAACGGTCTCTCTCAGATTGCCATGCGCCACAGCGCCATTTGTCTGGATGCCAGAGGCAAGGGACTTCTTCTGGGAATCGAGTTTATAACCGATGAAATAGGATTTGAGGTTTCCAAGAACCTTTTTGACAGAGGGGTTCTTGTGGCAGGAACACTTATAAATGCGAAGACCGTGCGGATAGAGCCCCCTCTTACTATAGAAAGAAACGAGATTGATTATGCCCTGGAGAAAATTGAAGAGGCTCTTTGCGACGTTGAAGCTCAACAAAAGAAATGCGTTGTTTAGCCCCCTCTGCGAGGTGGTATTGAAATAACGGGAGGAATTCTACATGGCCAAGGTGCAGACTCTTCGGAAGATGTGGGTCGGCGGAAAATACGTGGAAGCAAGCACGGGAAAGACCATAGCCGTCATAAACCCTGCCACGGAAACCATTCTGGATTATGTTCCATCCGCCACCCGAGCCGACACGGAGAAGGCGATACGCTTCGCAAACGAAGCACATCCTTCATGGAAGCGGATTTCTGGTGTTGCCAGAAGCGAGATGCTTCACGAGGTGGCCAATCGGATCAAGGAGATGAAGGAAGAGCTCGCCCGGACCTTGACTCTGGAAGGGGGGAAGCCCCTCAAAGAGAACAGAGACGAGATTGATTGGGTGGCAGCGTGTTTCCACTATTATGCCGAGGTCGGACGGAGCTACAGGGGACGCCTCATTCCCCCGATCGAGTCTTCTCAGATCTCCATGGTCGTGAAAGAGCCCTATGGTGTTGTGGTCTGCATCGTGCCATGGAACTATCCTCTCCTCCTGGCAGCCTGGAAAGCAGCCCCTGCCCTGGCGGCAGGGAATACTGTAATCATCAAGCCTTCGAGTCTGACCCCTCT
>JACPDT010000145.1 GCA_016183865.1 Armatimonadota bacterium
GCAAGCTGGGCGGCCAGGCGTCCGACAAAACCGGCTTTAGCCGTATGAGTGTGCACCAGATCGTATTTTTCCCGAACGATGTGACGCCACAAACGCAAACAGGCAGTGATATCCCACAGGGATATGAGGCGGCGGCTGATGCGGACAGGAAAAATGCCGATTCCCTCCCGGCGAATTCGTTCCGTGAAGGGACCCGGTGCAGTGGCCAGAGTTACGTCATGACCCTTGGCCCGCAGCCCTTTCAGAATCGGCAATAGAAAGAGATAAGCAGTGGCGTCTATAGTGGTGATATGGAGAATCTTCATGCCGAAAACTCCCGCAGCATATCTCTGAGCTCCCCCTTGACTCGGGACCAGGGCCGCTCAGGACTGCTGTTTTTTGCCCTTGCGCCCATTTCCTCTCTCAAACATCTGTCGCCCCACAACTGCCTGATGGCTGAAGCCAGAGCTTTCGGATCTCCCGGAGGCACGAGAAGACCGTTGCTTCCGTGGCTGACCAGCTCCGAGACGGCGCCTCCATCGGCCGCCACGACCGGAAGGCCGAAAGCGAGCGCCTCAGCGATGAAAATCCCATACCCCTCCCAGAGAGAAGCGGAAACGGCCAGATCCGATTCCCGATATCTTCTCCACATTTCTTCCCTTTCCACCGCTCCGAGAAAGTGAACCCTTCTTTCCAGACCCAGCCTTGAGGTCTGATCCTGAAGGGACCTGAAATGACGGCGGTTGGATTGCATATTCCCGATGATGAAAAGGGAGACAGGAAGATCGGACAGGAGGGCCATTGCGGACAGGAGGTGCGAATACCCCTTAATCGGGGAGCAGCGGCCCACTGTGATGAGCCGAAGAATGCCCTCACTTCGCAGAGGCGCCCGCAGACTCTCGTCCGGGAGGTCCGTGCCCGGCGGGACAATGCGGATGCGGCTCGCGGGAACTCCAAACTCTTCAACCTCTCGGGCCGTGCTCTCACTGATGGTCAGCACGAAATCGGCCTTTGAATAGAAAATCCTTTCCGCCAGGCGGTCCACTGCCTGCAGGAGACCCCGCAGATGATGATGCTCCATGTGTGGAACAAAAACAAGGCGGGGAATCTTTCGCTCGCCTGCGGCGGAGCGAGCCAGGAAAGCCCATGGATGGATGTGGGAGGGCAGGAAAATGAACTCAAAATCGGAGTGAATCCATTGTCTTGAGAACCAGGCGCCGGCCGGCAATACAAGAGCCCGCCGCCACGCGGGAAGGGTCTCTCTCAAGGGGCACGTATGTACGGAATAGCCCTCTTCTTCGATGACCGCAAGAAACTCATTCACATATCTTTCTCCACCCGCCGTTACGGGGTTGGATGAAAGGCAGACATAAGAGACTTTTTTCTGAGCGCTCATCAATAATAGGTCATTCCCCAGGTACGGCTGAAATACCAGTTCAGAATCTCCGCTCCCCAGAGGTAGGCAACCATCGCCCCCACAGCCATGAAGGGTCCAAAGGGGATGTATTCCTTGCGACGTATGATCCTGGCGGCCATCAGTGCGATGCCTACGACGGCGCCGAGAAAAAACGACACGAAAAAGGACAGAAGAGCCAGCTTCCATCCCAGAAATGCGCCGATAAGGGCAGCGAGCTTCACGTCCCCTCCCCCCATCCCCTCCTTCTGGAAGGCGCGCACAGAGACTATGGCAATGACATAGAAAAGGGCCGCCGAAACCAAAACACCGATCAAGGCATCCCAGAAAATGCCGCGAAAAAGGCTGCTCAGAAGCCCAAGGGCAATGCCGAGAAACGAGGTTGAATCCAGAATGAGCTGGTGATCCAGGTCTATGAAAAAGATCACCACCAGGAGAGCAAAGAACAGGGCTGAAACAAAGAACTCCAGTGAAAGGCCGAGACGGCAGAAGAGGAATCCCACGCCAAGACCCGTCAACAGCTCGACCCAGAAATACCTGGATGAGAAAGGAATGCCGCAAGTACGGCACCGCCCCCGGAGGAAGAGATAGCTCAACAAGGGAATGTTGTGCCAGGGTTTGAGCGGCTCCCCGCAAGAGGTGCAGTGCGATGGAGGCTTCACAATGGATTCCCCCCGGGGAAGCCTCAAAATACATACATTCAGGAAGCTCCCTATGAACAAGCCGTAAGCAAAAGCGATGGCGCAAGACGGGGGAACGCTCATTTTCTCCACCGATCGTACAGAATTTCGAGGTTTTGCAAACCCTTCCGGTTATACGGATCCACGGCCAGAAGTCGTTTGAAGGCGGTCTCGGCCTCCCTGTAAAGACCAATCTGTAAATAAGCGCCCCCCAGGTTTAGAAGGGCATCCGTATGGTTCGGCTGGTCTTGAAGAAAGCCGTCATAATAGTAGATGGCTTTCTTGTATTCTTCCCTCAGGAAGTAGACATTCCCGAGACCCCACAAAGCTTCGCTCTGGTCCGGATCCAGAGCCAGAGCTTTCTCATAGGCAGCCCTGGCTTCTTCCCTGGCGCCTGACTGATAAAGGTTTCTCGCGAGGCGCAACCGTACGTCGGAACTGTCAGGCTTCAATTCCTGGAGAAGGGCTGACAGCTCTGCCGCTATCTTCCACTTTCCCAATGTCTCGTAAGCCCCAGTCAAAGATGTCAATACATCAAAATCTCTGGGCCCAAGCTTTCTGGCTCTTTCATAACAGCCTAACGCCCGGTTTTCATTTCCCTGAGCTGAAAGCAATCGCCCCAGTGCCAGCCATGCGCGCTTCTCACGGGGTCTTTTCTTTAACAGGGCATCAAGCTCTTCCTTGGCCGGCAAGAAGAGCCCCCTGTCCAGGAGAAGCTCAACCCTTTCGAGGCGCGCCGAAAAATGGTCGGGATCTCTCTTGAGGGCGGCCTCATAAGCCAGGAAGGCACGGTTCTTCTGACCTATTGATCTCAAAGCCCTCCCGACCTGGAAGTAGTGCCCGGCAGTATCCAGCTCCTTGGAGGACAAGCCGGCCACAGGAGGAAAGGGCGTCTCTTGATAGGACAGAAGACCGACGAGGTTCTCCGCGGTCACATTGCGATAAAGAGCCTTTGGCGCAGAGTACTCAAGAAGGGGAAGATCATCGGTATTCAACCTGGCTGCCGCGGAAAATCGGGTCAAATCCTCCTGATTCAAAAGAAAATGAGAAAGGAGGGCCTCCCCTGAGGAGATCCCCATCCCTTCCAGATCCTTTCTTACAGAGGGAATGCGGAAAACCTGCAGCAGCCTCGAATGGCGCAAAGTCAGCTCGCTCTTTGATCCGAGGAGCATGATGTCCGCTCCGGCGCCGAGCCAGATCTGCGTATGTG
The DNA here is from genome assembly GCA_016183865.1 of Armatimonadota bacterium. Classification (GTDB taxonomy): domain Bacteria; phylum Vulcanimicrobiota; class JACPDT01; order JACPDT01; family JACPDT01; genus JACPDT01. Next base: position 3,284 of record JACPDT010000145.1, read on the forward strand.
GAAAAGCCTCCCGGAATGTCCGCACTACCATCCTCAAGTCATCGGGATGAACGGTATACAAATGAAACCACTGGCACATCACGCCATTGGGCCTCAGTCTTTCCCTGCAGATTCTGTAGAAGTCCAGACTGAACAGATCTGCCACACCCGCGATCCAGGGATTGGAGGGCTCCGATATGATGATATCATAACCCCCGGGGGATGCCAGAAGATGATTGCGGCCATCGTTGAAAACGATCTTGACCCGGGGGTCGGAAAGAACGCGATGATTGACGTCAGAGAAGAAATGGTTCACCGTCGCCACCGCCGGCTCTATCTCGACACACTCAATTTTCTTGATCCCCGAATCCTGGGCGAGGGCGCCCAATGTCATGCCGCTCCCCAGACCAATGACAACGGCGGATACGGGGCGGGCGGCAAGAACCAGGGGAATGTAACCCAGGAGCAACTGCGTGGGCGCATCCAGGCCCGAGGAAGCATCGGTCTTTCCGTTTACTCTCAGGAAGATCTCGCCTTTCTGGCTGTAAACGGTTACTGTGCTGCTGATTCCGTCACGATAGGAAAGAAGGCCATTCTTGTGGTGTCTCTGAATTCCCCTGAAGGTTGCTCGGAACATTGAATTGGCATACACGGCTGCGCCGCTGGAAAGAACCCATTTGTCCAGATGAACGGTTCCGCACAAGACCATTGAGCCCACAAGGACACTCGCAGCCAGGACACGGGCGCCCATGGCCCTCGGCCCCGGGGCGAAAGTTTCGCGGAATGAAAGGAAAATGAGAACAGCGCCTGCCGCGAGATTGGCAGCCACTCCGACCTTCATTGTCCATTCCAACCCCAATGACGGAATGAGGAAGAATCCGGCCGCGAATGACCCTGCAATGCATCCGAGGGTATTGGAAGAGTACACCTTTCCGACAACTTGTCCCAGCCCCTGAACTCCCCGAGTGCAGATCTCGCAGGCGGCAGGAAAGGCGAATCCCATGAGAACTGTGGGCAAGAGCATCGCCAGAAAACACAGGGCGAAGTCAACTGTGAGGACCAGGGGGAAATTCCCTCCCGTGAGGGGAAAAATCTTGAGAAATGCGACCGGAAGCAGACTGAAACCGGGGATCAGGAGAAGTCCGGAAAGACCGATCCCTATCTCAACCCAACCCAAAAGGCCTGTGAGCGAAGGAGCTTTGTGACAGGACATCCTGGAAAAGAGAAAGCTTCCCAACCCGATTCCGAAAAGAAATGTGGCCAACATCACGGAGAAAGCGTAAACTGAGCTCCCCAGAGAAAGGCAGAGGGCCCTGGTCCAGGCCACCTCATAGACCATGGATGCGAAGCCTGCCACAGCGAAAAGAAAAATCACCAGATTCTCCCTTGGGGAAAGAGAGACGGAACCCATCTCCGGAACGTTTGTCTCGTCTTTCGGACAGGAAGGCTCGCCGGTTCCTTTCACGGCGAGAATGTCCACAATAAGAATAAGACAGCAAATGGCCAGATTCAGCGCCGCCGCATCCAGCAAAGCGGCTTTCACGCCAATGGTCGGAAGCAGCACGAATCCTGTCAGCCCTGCGCCCAACACTGCCCCTGCCGTATTGAGGGCATAGACTTGTCCCACTATGGAACCGGGCTCCCCCCGACGGGCAGCGAAAAATCTGACTATGAGAGGCAAGGTCGCCCCCATGAATGTGGTTGGGATGATCAGCACGAGGATGCAAAGAAAAGACCGAATCAAGCTTTCCAAAGGGTCAGGAGGCAGTACAAACCGATGAGGCCCTCCAGAATCCCGTAGGCCCGGAGGTGCGGAGAGAAACAGTGCCACTTCGTCCTCAAGGATGCCGGACGATCGGCCCACTTCCCTGCGAGAAAACTTCCGAGGGCCAACCCACCCATAAAAGCGGCAAGAACGGTTCCTACCGCGAAGACCGTGTGTCCGAAAACCAGGCCCAGCATCCGCGTCCAGAGGATCTGATACACAAGGCCGGTCAAACCGGACAAGAAAAAACATGAGGCCACATAAACAGGCATCCGCCTGATCAAACCCTTGGAATCAAAGCTCATCTAAGAACTGTTCCCTTGTCCAAGAAGTATTGAGGATACCCGGAGGGTATGCCTAGAGCCGTATGGTTGCCTGAGCACTGTACCGAAAAGCCTGCTTCAGGAGTCGTTCCGGCGGAATACCCGTATACTGTGTCCGTAGTAGGACACTTCGGCAGGGTATTGATATAGCGCCCTGTTACCAGCTCAGTGAGCGTCGAGGGATATCTCTGGTCCTCATCCTGGGACGAATAGACCTGAAGGGCGGTGGCAACGTTTTTTTCGTTGAAAATGCATGTAGAAAGCTTTCCCTGGTATTTTGCTTTCACCATGTTCGGGAACAGAATCAACATGAGGATCCCCAAAATGCAAATAACGATCATAAGCTCAATCAAGGTAAATCCGACGGCGGGCTGTCTCACTTTCCTCCCCATAAGTTTCACCCCCTTCACCCGACCCTGGGCAGAACTTCCCTGCAATCTTCTGTTTTCCCTGCCTCTTCCCTATTCAGAAGCCGCAAAAGCTCCCTCAGACGGTCACTCGCCGGAGAAACCACCAGACCCGCTTGAATCCATTTGCGGGCAAGCTTGCTGTTGCGCTTTTTCATATAGTATTCGCCAAGTCCGGCATAAAGATCAAGATCCCCTGGGTTTCCGGAAACAGCCATTTCAAGATGTCGAATACCGTCCGCCTCCTTCCCTCTTTTCAGGTATGAGAATCCCAGATTCCGGTGAGCGGTGGAGTAGCGGGAATCATAGGAGAGAACCGTCTGCCACTGCTTTTCCGCTTCCGCCCATTTCCCCGCCCGCACCAGGGCTACTGCCAGGTCGTTCAAGAGAATCAAGTTGTATGGGTCCCTTCCAAGGGCTTCCTCGTAAGAACGAAAGCACTGAGTCCAGTGTTCGGAATGCCCTGCTCTCAGCGCGGAGAGGGCCAGGAGCCGTCCAAGGTCGGCCAGAGGGTACGGATCGAGAGGGTTGAGTCTGGAGGCTTCTTCATAATCACGGCGCGCCAGGGGGACCCATGCATCCGGATCGGGAAGCGCCTCTGCCATTCCCTCAAAGGTCTTCCCCCTTTCCTGCCACACCCTGGAGTCCGACGGAGAGAGCTCGACGGCACTTGTGCCCTCGATAGCCGCTTCCTTCCATGCGCCCCTGCTCCGCAAATCCCGTGCGTGTTTCATATGCACATCCCCCAGAAACGCCCTCCCCAGATGAAAGTCCGCAACCGCCGTGAGCAGGGCAGCAAGGACAAGGAGGCCCCAGAGGGACCTTGATTTTTGATTTCCGATTTCCGTTCCCTGATCCCCAACCCCTGACCCCCTATCACTTTCCGGCGGCTTGTCCGGCCAGGGGAATGCAATGATCCCCAACAGGAAGAACCATATCATTTGAGTCGTGGCAGTCGGGAATATGGTCTGCAGATGAAGCGTGTAGGCGATGCCGCTTGCGGCAATTCCCAGATACAAGATTCTCTCCCGGGGGTTTGACCTTCGAAGTCTTTGGAAGCAAAGCCGGAAAAAGACGGCAAAAACTCCGGCAAATGACAGCAATCCCGGGATCCCCGAAGAAGCAGCCACATCCAGAAACTCGTTGTGGGCTTTGCCCGCAAAGGCTGCCCTTTCCCTCCCTGGCTCGTCCTTCCGTACTTTCAGGAAAGCATAGGAAAACATTCCCGGTCCCCAGCCCGACAACGGTCTCTCCATGGCCAGCCGGACAGCCGATTCCCATAGATAGATTCGTTTCAGCACATTATTGTCGTCCCTGGAGGAGACGACAGACAGCCGCCTGGCGACGGTGAAAGGGCCTCCCCTGGTCACCCTCTCTCCCGCGAGAAGAAGGCCGAGAACCGCGATAAGAGCAAGTCCGAAATAGAGCGCGCCGGTCCTCAATTTGAGGGTATCGGACGAGCGTGCGACGACCGGAATTGCGAACAGGAAAAATGCCATGGATGGAACGAAAGCGATCCATCCTCCCAGCGAGTAGGTGTAAACAAGGCAGAGGAGCATGACCGATACGGCGGCCAGGCCCAGAAGCATCGCTTTCCGACCGCCCAGAGAGTACCTGTACAAACTGAGCGCGCACGCAAGGGGAATCACCATGACCAGAAAGCCTGCAAGAAAAATCGGGTTGCCGAGGGTGGAACAGCTCCTGGCTATGGGGTCTCCCCTGAAATTCCAATCTACAATGTCCAGATTGAAATGCTGGCAGATTCCATAAGACCCGGCGAGAACGCCGGAAGCTGAGAGAGCCAGAAGGTGCAAACCAAGACTCTCCCGCCTCGCTGTTGCGGCGACAAGCCAGAAAAAAAGCAGAAATCCGAGCTCTGGCGCCAGTGCCCTGAAGCTGCCGGGAGGCCAGAGGGAAAAACAGGCGCTCATGACCTGGAAAGAAAAGGCCAGGGCAACTGCTATGATGAGCGGTTTCTCGGGAGTCCTTGAAATGCCTCCCGATACGCCGGCAGCAGCCCACGCCAGTAGAAGCAATCCTGCTATCATCAGGAAGAGCGTCTTCTTGGGAAGCTCAAAGGGATCGGTGGTAAGCAAAGTGAAATACAGGGGGACCGTGAACAGCAAGAACCCTATTCCTCCCGCCACCCATCCATAACCCGATCTATACGCGCCCATCAGTCCCCCAAAAAAAAAGAGCCTTTCGGCTCTTTGCAGATTGCTTGCCTTATTATTGTTTCAGGCGGTAGACCTGACCGTCAGAGACATAAGGACCGTCTGTGTTGCCGAGCACCTGTTTGTGACTCGATCCGGTGCAATAGAACGAATACGTGTCCGGATTGCTTGCAGACTTATACTGAGCGGAAAAGGTGTCTGTACCTGCAGAAGGGCACTTCGGCATCGCAGTCTTGATGTAATTTCCCGAAACCAGAAGAGCCGTGCCGGTGGCGCCTGACACAGGGTAATGACCGTCATTGTCCGTGGAATACATCTCGAGGGCGGTGGCGATGTTCTTCGCGTTGCTCTGGCAAGCAGAGTATTGACCCTGCGCCCTGGCCTTCAAGAAGTTCGGAACCAGGATCATTGCCAGGATGGCAATAATAGCGATAACAATCATCAATTCGATCAAGGTAAAACCCTTAATTCTCCGTAACATTGGTTCACCTCCTTTCTTTTCAGTCAGAATGACGGGAAATTCGGCCACCCTCAACCTATTTCCTCTTTTATATATTTTAGAAACCTGACATAAGACAGGCTCATTTTCTACACTAAGGTAGGAATATACCCAAGTTTTTACAATTTGGACACAAAGGAAAAACTTTTTTCACATGGAACCCCAGGACTGATGAACCGAATGGCAACACAGGAAGTTTCGGACAGATTCGGGCTCAAGGAAGGTCACCCTCCCGAAAGAGCCTGCTCCAGGTTCCTGAAGTGGTTTTATGGCGAGGCGCGGGGGATACCTGGAGTGCTGGAAGATGAGCTTTTCGCAGCCATATATGAGCGTCTGGCTGTGAAACGGAAATTCAGCCACTGGAACTATTGCCGCAGAGTTGCCCACGGGATACGGGCGATTCGGTCGTTTACAGCCAACGGGAAGACCCCTAGAATCCTTGATGCCGGGAGCGGCTTCGGGGACAAGACTATTCTCTTTGCCCTTTCAGGCGCTCAAGCCGTGGGATACGAGATACTTCCAAACAAGCTCTCCGTCGCCGGCAAGATGCTGACCAGATCTCAGGAAGCTGCGGGAGGAAGCCTGGAGGCAAGTTTCGTCGCGAAGAGTGCTTTTGAAAGTGAAGGCCCTTTCGACATCATCTTCATCATGGAGGCCATTTCTCACATCCATCCCGCGGAGGGCTTCCTGTCAAGGATCAGGGAGATCCTTTCTCCGGGGGGCAAGCTGATCATCACGGACTCGAACCGCAGCAATCCCCTCATTGTGAAAGCACTGGAGAAACGAGTGGGCAAGGATCTGGGACGAGTCGAGGAGATAGAGGGCCACCTGGTGGCTAATGAGAGGGTCTTCAGCGGGCCGGAGCTCAAGGGAATGATCGAGAAAGCGGGCTTTGCCGTTTCCCTTGTGGACTGGCAGTGTCTCGTTCCTCCCGGGGTATTCCAGGTCATGCCCTATGGGGTCGGTTGTGGTTTGGACAGATTCCTTTCTCAGCTCCCCATTCTCCGGAGGTTAGGGGTTGTTTTTACGATAATCGCTGAGCCGGTCACGCGCTCTTGAAGTCCGGCAGGTGGCCGTGAAGCTGGCTGTCAATTGCTCCTGCATCGCCGGTTGCCGACTATTTCATATCAGCCAAATAGCGGGTCTTGAGAAGCTCGGCCACTCTTGTCGGCTTCTGTCGGGCGAGGTACTCCAGATCTTCCGATGCTCGAAGCCGGCCCACAGGGTTCTGGGAAGTTGAAGCCTTGACGGTCCTGTCTGTGAGCAGATCGGAAATCTCCTGCATCGGCCCATAAGCACCTGTTCCAAGAAAGAGACGGGCTTTTTCCTGCCGCCCTTTTCTTTGATTATACAAAAACAGGCTTGTGCACATAACGGCCAATAAGACAGGAATCATGAGGAGCCGCCAGGCCCATGCTTCATTGAGGGCCTTCGGATTTGAGGTCTGATTCTCAACCTTTTTCCAGAGATTATTCCTCATGACGGCAAAGACATCTTCGTCGAAGGGGATGCTTCTGACTGTGATGCTGTCTCCCCTTGCCTCATCCGCACCCACAACATCCTTTGCAATGGACCGGATGGAGGAGACCTGGTCATCCTTGAGGCCGTCCACCAGAACGGCGACCGCCAGCCGCTTCACCTCTCCCGGGGCATTGGTCCTTGTGACTGTGGTTTCGTTTACCTTGATTCTCTCCCTGATGCTTTCCCTCAAGAAACGGTCCTTCCGGTTTTCATCTCCGGTCCAGGTCCCTGGACCCTCCCTCCGCCGGTCTCCGTCGCGGGTAAGTGACTCCTTTTCTACATGCTTTGCTTCTGTTACCGTGCCCTTGATGTTGGTCGGACCGCCAAAGGACCTGGATTCTGTCCGGACATGGGAGAAATCGAGATCAATGGAGACGGATGCCACGGCCTTGCCAGGCCCGAGAGCCCTGTCCAATACGGCTTGCAGCTTCTCTTCCAGGTGTTTTTCCTCTGCCTTCCTGCTGACGAGGGTCCTGGGGAGGCCACTCCCTCCCGGAAGGAAGACATCATCACCGATGGAGATCATGTCGGACAAGAGGCGTCCCCGCTCATCCAGCACCTGAACCTGGTTCGCTTCCAGACCCGCGACAGAAGAAGCAACCAGGTGCATGATGCCTTTGACCTGCTCAGGCGCGAATGAGTGCCCGGGCTGCATCATCACCATGACCGCCGCCTTTGTTTTTTGTTTCTCAACCTCGAAGGGGCTTCTCTCAGGAATGGCGATCTGAACAACGGCGCCACGCACGCCTTCTAGCGACTGAATCGCCAGGGTCAGGTCTCCTTGCAATCGGCGCAAGAGAAGGACTTCTTTTTCACGCTCCGTCTTTAGCCAGCCGTTTTCGGGGTCTTTTTCGGTGAGAACAGGCACTTCGGGGTATCCCGCAACAGCTAATGTCATTTTTGCCTTCCCTTTGTCGGCAGGGAAGACCATCAGATTCGCGCCGGATCCGTCCGTCTCCACGTCAATCCCTTGCCTCTGAAGCTCCAGGCACATCTTCTGCACTTCGAAAGCAGTGATCTTCCGACCCTCGAAAAGGGCGACTTTCGTGTTCTTCGCCGACTGGACACTCACGATGATCGCTGCAGAAAGAATTACAGCCATCGCGCCGGCCAGGAACCATCTACTCCTGGCCGACATCCTGGAAAGACGTTGAATCACGCGATAAACAGGGGATGACGGCGGCTTTGAGACAGGGTTCCCCGTCCCTGTCGCGCCTGTGGTCAAGGTGGATCCCATTTGCGATACCCCCTCCCGATGTTCTCACCCAGGTACTTCCCATTCTAGTGAACTCTTGTTTCCAAAACTTTTCGATTCTGTGAACTTTTTGTAAACTGCCCAAAAAATTTTGCAATTTGTTCATAAATCGTTCATATCTCAGGGCGGCCTGACCTGAAATGCTGCGCCCTTCGAATCAGCAAGGCACCTGGGGAATAATCCGGGAACTCACGGAAAGGCCAGGGGAGAGGTGAACGAATCGTCATCAAAATATGACGAAACCTTATGGTGCTGCGCGTTGTAAACTGCACGAATTCACCGCAGAATGACGCGCTACGGGGTCCTGCCGCCGCCTCCGGCGTCACCCCTCCGCGCTGACATTACTGCAATTTGCAACGCGCAGAAGAATAACAAATCAGCAGTTCACATTCTACCTTTTCAATTGCCGTAACCGGCAGCGCATCCATCAAATCGCAAAAATGCCGGCTGTCCACTCGTTAGTAAGGAAGCTGGCCTCTGCCAGCCATGGTGTCGGAGGATGAAGCGGCCGAACGCCGCTCATCACGGTTTGCCTTTGGCCGAATTGTCTGGCGCCATCTTCAGGACTGCCTTGGCCGCCTCTAACAATACATCCGGATCAATGCGGATTTTATAGTCGGGGCTTACGTAGGTGAAACCAAGCTTGCCGTCTTTACTGATGATAAAAACCGACGGCGCCGGCAAAAGATGATGTGTCTCACCCGATGAGGATTCAAGGTTGATTCCATATTGACGGTATTTGGCCAAAGTTGCATCGTCCACTCGAAACGCGATCCCGAAAGCCTTGGCCGCTTCCATGGAATGGTCTGAAAGCAACGTATAAGTGAGATCATGCTTTTCCAGGCTTTCAGTCAGCATGGCGGGCCGGTCCGGGCTGATGGCGAAGATCCGGTATCCCATGGCGAGGAGAGATGAGTCTATACGCTGAATCTGTCCCAGTTGCAGGTTGCAATAAGGACACCAGCCGCCGCGGTAAAAGATCAGGATGGCCGGCTGACCGGCGAGGGCGTCTTTTAGATTAAGCTCGGCCCCTTGGACGGTAGTCAGTTTTACGTCCGGCACGGCGGCGCCGATCAAAAGTGGCTTAATATCCTGCGCCGACAAGGGGACAGCTTCCTGGATGATTTTCCCTTCATGATGTCTTTTCCTATTACCGCGATGAGCGCGATGACTAACACGCAACAGAGAGCTAATAAGTACCTGTTCGTTCTTGAGCCGTACGAAGGGTTCTTTCCAAATTTCACCGTTCAATGTCCAATCGTAATCGAGGTATTTTAAGGAATAGTTGCCTTTAAGAACTTCTTGCGCGTCCTTTTCAGGCAGGTAGCGAGCGATGAATTTCAGCGCCCCGCCCGCGTCATTAAAATCATTCTCATACCATTCAAATATTTTGGGAAGATAGATTGTCTTGCTTTTCTCGTCTATGCGGTTTTTCGCCCGATCATTTATAAAACCTTTTGCCGCGGCATCGAGCATGTCGTTCAGATTCTCAGCGGTATAGGCTCTCGAAGCTAATTTCGGACAACTCTTTGAGGCACATACGATCGCAAAATGGATTCTTGGCTCCTTAAATTGTCTGACTATAGAGTTTTCAAGGTTATACAGGCTTTTTTTTTGGCCGGCTAGATCATACTTATCAGTGTAAGAGAGCATCACAGGATCCAGACGATCTCAATAAGCCGCATGCTGACAACAGAACCAACTGTATTGATATCCCTGGGGATGGGCCTCCCTGTATTCTTGCCAAAGCAAATTCAAGGTGACGAGCTTGCTCTTGTGGAGTTCCCGATGAACCCAGGCCCAGTCTGGCGCTTCCTGATCAGGGGGAGCACCCTGATGCTCCCGGTATGACCGGTCCTCCAGGGTCTTGTCGTCCATCTCATCTGGGAGGGGCCAAGACAAACCACTTGTACTAAAACGGGTCAGGCAGTCTCCCACCGTGGAATTGCCCATCCGACAGGATAAAGCGATTTCCTGATAACTCAAACCTTTCTCAAACCGTAATCGTAAAACTTCCTTGATTTTCCGCATGGATAGCCTCTCTTCAGGCACAACAAAAAGCTCCCAGCCCTCCTTTTCCGATACCCCTGGGAGTGTGTGCAGGGACTGTACAAGACAACGGCACAGGGAGAAGCCGCCACGCCAGGAGCAGTCATCGCAGTTCA
>JACPDT010000146.1:0-6029 GCA_016183865.1 Armatimonadota bacterium
AGGCGGATACATTCCTCTTTACAAAATAATTCGGTTGTGGTATATTAGGAAAGTCGCAAAAAGGTGGTCCCTGCCTGAGTGCCGAGATAGCTCAGTTGGTAGAGCAGCGGACTGAAAATCCGCGTGTCGTCAGTTCGATTCTGACTCTCGGCACCACAAGGATCATGTCATAAGCAGCAGAAGGGATCGGTGAAATCGAAGTTTCTTGGGCGGAAATAGCTCAGTGGTAGAGCATCGGCTTCCCAAGCCGAGTGTCGCGGGTTCGAATCCCGTTTTCCGCTCCAGGGAGGCGACGTACCCAAGTGGTAAGGGAGAGGTCTGCAAAACCTTTATTCAGCGGTTCGAATCCGCTCGTCGCCTCCAAATAAGTCGAAAGGGCGCGTAGCTCAGCTGGTTAGAGCACTACGTTGACATCGTAGGGGTCACTGGTTCAAGTCCGGTCGCGCCCACCAAATGGAATCATTGGTCCTGGCCCCTCTGCCTTGGGAGGGGCCAGTCCATATAGGGCAGGCGTATAGATTCTTCCTCGAAGAAGGCGGCGAATAAACATGGCATTTACAGTTCAAGCAGGCTCATTGGGAAGCAGGATCTGCGAGACCCCTGTCTCTTACGGGAAGATCCTTGAAGATATTAAGCCCGAGGCTTTGAAAGAAACTCTGGCGGTCCGTGTGGATGGAGATATACTGGACCTCTCTTCCGAGGCGGATCGGGATGCCGCGTTTGAGCCCGTCACCCTGAATCAGCCCGAAGGCTTGGAAATACTGAGACACAGTGCCTCCCATTTGATGGCTGCCGCTGTGCAGCAGCTTTTTCCGGATGCGAAGTTTGCCATAGGTCCTGCCATAGAAGACGGCTTCTATTATGATCTCGATCTTCCGAGGACATTGACCCCTGAAGATCTTCCGGTCATCGAGGCCAGGATGCGGGAATTGGCGCAAAAAGCCCTCCCTTATGAGCGTGAGGTCATCCCTCTTGATGAAGCCATAGCTAAGGCTGAAAGTGAAGGCCAAACATACAAGATAGAGATTCTGCAGACCATCAAAGCCCAGGGGAGAAAGGCAGACCAGGAGTTGGCGGGTGAGGCTGAAGCAGGTTCTGAAAGGGTCTCAACATACAGGATGGGCTCTTTTGTAGACCTTTGCCGGGGGCCCCACGTCCCGGACAGCTCCCATATAAAGATATTCAAGTTGACACGCATAGCCGGAGCGTATTGGCGGGGGGACGAACGGAACAAGATGCTCCAGCGCATTTATGGGACCGCTTTTCCCAGTGAGGGTGAGCTCAAGGAGTATCTTCACAGGCTGGAAGAGGCTGCAAAGCGGGATCATAGGAAGCTGGGCAGGGAGCTGGGACTTGTCAGCATATCTGAGGAGGCCGGCGCCGGTCTTGTTTTCTGGCATCCCAATGGGGCCATGGTCCGAAAAATCATGGAGAATTTTCTGCAGGAAGAGCTGCTCAAGAGAGATTACGAGCTGGTAAGTACTCCTCATATTGCGAAAATTGATCTATGGAAAACCTCGGGTCACTGGAATTTCTATAGGGAAAACATGTATTCTCCAATAAGGGTGGAGAACGAGGAATACATGTTGAAGCCCATGAATTGCCCTTTCCATATCCTGATCTACAAGAGCCAGAAGAGATCCTATCGGGATCTCCCGATCCGCCTTGCGGAAATGGGAACAGTGTATCGTTATGAGCGCTCCGGAGTGCTCCACGGGATGCTGAGGGTGCGAGGCTTTACACAGGACGATGCCCATATTTTCTGCACCCCCGACCAGTTGGAAAGAGAGATTACCGAATGCGTGGATCTCGCGTTCTTCGTGCTCAAGGCTTTCGGCTTTGCGGACACCCATGTCATCTTGTCCACAGGCCCGGATCCGGCAAGAACCAGGCCCGAGGAATGGCAGAACTATGCAGGGGACCCCGACAAGTGGGCATTCGCGGAATCCATTCTCAGGGGGGTTCTGGACAGGAAAGTGGTTCCTTTTGATGTGGATGTGGGTGGCGCCGCATTCTATGGTCCCAAGATTGACATCAAGATTCAGGACGCCCTTGGCCGGGAATGGCAGGGCCCCACGATTCAATTTGATTTCAACCTCTCTTCACGCTTTGAGGTGGAATATGTGGGCCCCGACGGGGCAAGCCATCTTGCCTATATGGTTCACAGGGCTCTGCTGGGCTCCTTTGAGCGTTTCATGGGTTGCCTGATCGAGCACTATGGAGGGGCTTTTCCGGTATGGCTGGCCCCGGTCCAGGTCAAGATCCTTCCCATAACCGAGCGGCACGTTCCCTATGCCAATGAGGTTGCAGCAACTCTTCGGTCCCGGGGGGCCCGGGTCAAAGTGGATGCAAGAAATGAGAAAACAGGCTACAAGATCAGGGAAGCGCAAAACCTCAAGATTCCCTATATGCTGGTTGTGGGCGACAGAGAAGCCCAGGGAAAGCTGGTGTCTGTCAGGGAAAGAAGGGCGGGGGATCTGGGGAACATGAGCATGGACGAGTTTTTGTCTCGTATTACAAAAGAGATTGAAGAAAAGGCGGCTCTGTAGCTCGTGCTGGAATGCATCACAAAAAATGAAGAAGAAACAAAGTCTCTGGGCAGGCAGGTGGGTCTGCACCTTTCGGCAGGGCACGTGGTAGGCGTCACCGGGGAGCTAGGCGCCGGAAAAACCGTATTCATTCAGGGTGTGGCTTCAGGCATGGGAGTTTCGGAGCCTGTCACCAGCCCGAGCTTTGTCCTTATGCATCAATACTCAGGGAGATGCCCTGTCTATCATTTCGACCTCTACCGTTTGGAAAGCTCGTCCGAGATTCAGACGCTGGGAATCGAGGAGTATCTGTGGACGGATGGAGTGGCCCTTTTGGAATGGGCCGAGCGGGCGAAGCCCATCCTTTTTCCGAATTTTCTTCATGTGCAGCTTCACTATCTCGATGAGGCGCCGGCCGATTCCAGACGGGTCGTCCTGGAAGATCCGGGCGGCAGGTTCGGAAGACTCCTGGAAGGAATGCTGACAAGATGCGAATACTTGCGCTGGATACGTCTACCGATATAGGAAGCGTGGCAGTCCTGGAGGACGAGCTTCTTCTGGCCGAAACCGCCATCTGTAAGAAGCGGGCCCAGCTTGTATGGCTTATCCCGGCAATCGAACAGATGCTCGCCGGTCTTTCCTTGAGGCCGTCCGACATGGATGGGATCGCCGTGGGAGAGGGGCCCGGTTTCTTTACCGGAATCCGCCTGGCTGTCAGCACCGCCAAGACCCTGGCCCAGGTCCTGGGAATTCCGGTGATCGGGATCGGCACTCTGGATGCAATGGCATTCAATGCGGTTGCGCACCGGGGCACGCTCTGCCCTTTCCTGGATGCCCGCAGAAACGAGGTCTTTTCTGCCCTCTATCGGAGCGATTCACATAGAATCCTGAGGCTCTCCGAATTAAAGACTTTTGCTCCAGCCGAACTGGTTCGCAAAATCAACGAGACAAAAGAGCCGGTAGTCATGCTGGGGATCGGGACGCCTCACGACGATCAGATCAAGAAGGCATTGACTGTTCCCTTCACCTGGGTCCCCCCTGTCCTCTCGGTCCCCCGGGCGGCAGCCATCGGTCATCTGGCAAGATTGAGCATCCACGGCTACCAGCCTGAGGACTTTTGCAGGCTGCAGCCGGTATATTTGCGCAAATCGGAGGCTGAGCGAAACTGGGAGCAGAAAGAAGCCGGTCGGCCTGGCTTAAGGAGATCTACCGGATAATGAATATCGAAATTTCCGAGATGAAAGAGGAGGATTTTCCCGCCGTCAAGGAGATCGAGCACCTCGCCTTTCCGGGCTCCTGGCCCGCCGATGTCTTCTGGAGCGAGCTTTTCTGCAACGATCTTTCCCATTATTGCGTCGCCAGGGCCGGCGGCCGGGTGGTCGGGTACGGTGGGGTGTGGCTGGTTCTCGATGAAGCCCACATCACCACCATGGCCGTTCATCCCGAGTATCGGCGTTTCGGCATCGGTTCCAAAGTTCTCTTCTGGCTTCTGGATCAGGCCGCTTGCAAGGGAATGAGCCGGGCCACCCTGGAGGTAAGGGAATCCAATCTGGCTGCCAGGAAGCTTTATGAGTCGTTCGGATTTGAGGCTGTGGGAGTTCGGAAGAACTACTATCTTGACGATTCTGAGGATGCCGTGATCATGTGGACACAAGAGCTGAGCTCCGAAGAACAGCAGGCCCGGCTGGGCCGGCTTCGGGAAAAACTGTCGGCATCCTTCTTCCGGCCCGGCAGCAGGCTCGAAAGGAAGTGGGCCCCATCATCATCCTAGGTGTGGAAAGCTCCTGCGATGACACCGCCCTGGCCCTGGTTCAGGATACGCCGGATGGTTGGCGCGTTCTGGCAAGGGAACTCTCTTCACAGGCGGACATCCACAAGAAATATGGAGGGGTAGTGCCGGAAATAGCCTCCCGGCAGCACGCAGAGCTCATTAACGCGCTCCTTGAGCGTCTCTTCGGGCAGGCTCAGCTTGGATGGGGGGAGGTAGAGCTGATCGCCGTCACAAACGGACCAGGGCTGATCGGGTCGCTTCTCATAGGAGTGGGCGCTGCCAAAGCCATTGCCTTCGCCCGGGAAATCCCCATTATCGGAGTCCACCACCTGAAGGGGCATATTTATTCCGTATTTATCGAAAGACCTTCTCTCGCCATGCCTTTTGTGGCACTCGTTGTTTCGGGGGGGCACACGGTACTCGTCAACGCCCGAGGGCACGGAGATTTTGTGGAAATGGGCAGAACCAGGGATGACGCTGCAGGGGAGGCCTTTGACAAGGTTGCCAAGGCCCTCGGCCTGGGCTATCCCGGGGGTCCTCTTATTGATCAGTTGGCAAAGGTTGGAAACCCTGGCGCCATCCCCTTTCCCCGCGCCCTGCCTGCAAAAGACAGCCTGGAGTTCAGCTTCAGCGGTCTGAAAACGGCCGTCATGTACTTCCTGAAACAACAGGCAAGGGACCAGTCGGCTTTTTCCCTGTCCGATCTCGCAGCAAGCTTTCAAGAGGCAGTTGTAGATGCCCTTGCAGAAAAGACGGTAAGGGCTGCCGGTCTCGCAGGTGTGAAACAGATCGTCCTGGTCGGCGGCGTGGCCTGCAATTCAAGGCTCAGAGAAAAAATGACCCAAAGGGCCGCCGAAGCAGGGATGGATGTCTACTACCCCAGCCCTGAGCTGTGCACCGATAATGCGGAAATGATCGCCTGCGCCGGATACCACGAGTTCAAGCTCGGTCGAAGAGACACGCTCAGACTTGACGTTCACCCAAGTCTGGCCATATAGAAGCCGCTCCCGAGCATCTGTGGTTCCGAGATCATTCTCACAGGTCAGACGGCGTGAGCAGCCTTTGAGCTCAGAGCGTCGAGTGTCGGATCTCTTCCTGATAGAGAAGGTAGTAATGCTTCAGGAACTCCATCTGAACCTGGTGGAGGGGAGGAGCGGACTCCGCTGAAAACGAATCCAGGGTCTTGATCGTGTCTCCTCCAAGGTGTTTCTCGATTTCCTCCTTGACCTCCGGATGGCAGCCTCCCAGGAAAGCCGCAGCCTTCCGGCTCGAAGGAACGGCCATTCGATTCCTCTGGACCGCCTCCCAGAATTCCAGAATGGCCTTCCCCAGCCGGGTAGGGTGATGCTCCGCCAATGTCTTGAAGACTTCCCGCACGATCGCCCCCTGTTCGATCCAGAACAGCTTGATGCACCGGGCGACCCTCTCGGGGTTCTTCAGGGTCAGACGCTCGATCTCTGCCTGAGTTTGTCCGGGATAGAGGAATGACTGCGAGCTTCCGTGATAGTAATCGAAGAATTCCCTGAGCGTGCGCAGTCGGGCAGGAAGGAAAATGCTCTTTCCCATCTGGTTCATCTCGAACACTACATCTGTGAGCTGTCTTCCTTCCAATTTGGTCAAAACACAAGAGGCTATTTCCGCTCCCACCGAATCCGGAAGACTCAGGAGCAGAGCAGCGAGCTTCTGAGCCGCCGTCGCCGTGACAAACGAGGGAAGAGACGATTCATCGC
>JACPDT010000146.1:6049-11722 GCA_016183865.1 Armatimonadota bacterium
GAATGTGAGCCGATCTCAGAATCTGATCCCATACTTCTTTTCGGGCGCGCTCCGGAATTCGCTCCAGGCGCAACGTCCCGAGTGCGATCGCTTCATTCTCCTTTTTGCTGAGCCCCTGGAGAAGTCGCTCCAGCGTCCAGGAGGAGAGATTGGACAGGAAAATGGCTGCTCTCTCCTCCGGGCCTGGCGACTTCCCGACTGCGCCACCCGGGGGAAAAGAGGGAGGCGAGACCAATTCTCGTGGTTCGGCGGCGGGTCGCGTTCCCGATGGTTCCCCGTGGGGTCCTTGCGGCCGCCCCGACGATACCTGATGTCTGGCGCCAAACTCCGAAACGCCGGCAAGCCAGTTATCCTGCAAAAGTGCCGCCACCTTCCCAGGGTCTTCGGAGGCGATCTCCTGGAGGACCTCCGCCTGATCGGGAGTTGAAAGGGGGAGGGAGCGAATGCTGTTCGGCCCGATCCACAATTTCAAGAATTCCTTGATTACCTCATCCTTCTGGTGCTGTCCCAGTTTTTCAGGCATCATGGACATTTCTCTCGTAAGAGCCCGCACTTCTTCCGGCCCCAGATCGCTGAATACTCGGGAAGAGACCCGCAACGGAAGAGTTCGCAGGAGAATTGCGGCTTTTTTCATATTCTTTTGCGTCTTCTCTGAGCGCCCCCCCCCTTGATGGGAAGGGGCCAAAGGCTCAAGCCGGTGGGCCACAAGACGCAGGATGTGCCAGGCGCCTTGTTTGACGACTGTCCAGCCCTTCTTGAGAGGGGAGCGAAGGTCGAGAGGGATTCGGACGCGGATGGCGCCCAGTATCTCGAATTTCGCCCCAGGTGCCACCTCCAGATAGGACAGAACGAAGAGGTCGGGGTAGTCCCGTTCCAGCAGATGTCTCAAGTAAAGCCGGACCTTCGGGGAGCACAGGAGTACCTGGGGCAATCCTTGAAGTTTCCTCAGCTCCTTCTCTGTGGCATGCAGCATCTGTTCCCGCAATGGTTGCTCAAGAGACAGGGCGTGTCCCCCCTGCACCTTCCGGATATTAGAGAGGACCAGGCGCTCCACCGTGGCATCTATGGAGATCCCCTTAATGACTTTCTGGTTGTTCTGAAGACCTGCACAAATGGCAGGCGCCAGGGCCCGTCGCACATATTCGGTGAGAACGGTCGGACTCTGTCCCGATTTTACGTGGTCTGTGAGGGTTTCCAGGATCAAAGGGAGGTTTCGGATTGAAACTCTTTCCTTAAGGAGGTTCTGCAGAATTTTTTGAAGGTTTCTGAGAGTCATCGTCGCCGTCAAGTCCTTTACAAGGGCCGGATGACTCCCTTTCAGATTTTCCAGAAGTGATGAAACCGCTTCCCGCCCCAAGAATTCGTCTGCATGACGGCGAATCACCTCCGTAATGTGCGTGGCGATTACACTGCCTGCGTCAAAGGCGATACACCCGATATCGTGCGCTTCTCCGAGCCGGGATCGGTCCACCCAGACAGCGGGAATTCCGTATGTGGGGTCTGTCGTTCTCTCTCCCGGAACTCTGGAAAGCAGGGCTTCAGGTCCTATCACCAGGTACCTATCAGGATACACTCTTCCGACTGCTGCCCGGACGCTATGCACCCTGATGTCGTATTCATTGGGCGGAAGCTTCGGGCTTAAGGAAAATCGTATCTCAGGGGCCAGGAATCCCAACTCCTCCGCAATGTGATCCCTTATTGAGGCAACTCGGGAAAGAAAGGATTTTCCCTGCCCCGGCTGCAGGAGGTCCGCTAGGCTGCCGCTTACGATGACCGTCAGAGGATGAATGTGCAACAGATCCAAAGATCGGTCTTTTCCGCGGGAAGTTCTCACAGTTTCTTTTCTCCCCCAACCAGCTCTCGGCTCTCAGCAATCAGCTTTCAGCCCCCTGTCCGCGGTTTGTCTGCTGATCGCTGATGGCTGAATGCTGACAGCTTTATTATACTAGATGGTTGTTAACAAATTGTTAAAAATATTTGAAAATTTCGTAACATCCTCATTTTTTTCCAAGAACCTCATAAATCTGTATGGCCTCGCTTTTTCCCTTTACCCGAACCGGTTCCAGCTCTCTTGCGATCACATCATTCTTGCAACCCTCGTATGTGTAAGAGCTGATGATCACCTGGCCGGGTTCCGCCACCGAGCATAGCCTGGCCGCCAGGTTGACGGGATCTCCGATCACGGTGTATTGAATCTTCTCCTTGAATCCTTTGGCCCCCATTGTGCCGGTCATGACGCTACCCGTGTTGACCCCGATACCGATCTTGACGTCCAGGATTCCCTGATCTCTCAACCTGCCGAGGGTCTCCTGCATCTCCAGGGAGCACAAGACGCAGTTTTTCTCGTGACCCTCGTATTTGTAAGGGGCCCCGAAATAAGCCAAAAGCGCATCACCCACATACTTGTCGAAAGTTCCCTGATATTTCTCCAAAATGGGGATCATTGCCGAGAAATAGGCATTGAGCACTCCGAAGACTTCGTGGGGGTGCATCTTCTCCGACATGCTGGTAAACCCGCGGATATCCGATTCCATGATGGTAATGGTCTCGTACTTTGAAAGATACTCATCGGTCCCCTTCCGCATCTGGTCCTCGAAGTGCGAGAGAATCTCGTTTTTTACCGCTTCCGGGACGAATTTCCCGAAAACATTGTCCACGAATTGTCGTTTCTTCCTTTCCGCGAAATACCGATAGGTCGTGGTGGCAACATAGGTAACCGTGGTGGAGATGAGGGGGGGGACCAGAGCCAGCCAGATGCCTGACCGGAAAAGAAGAAAGTTGGCCGTCACGAATCCGACGGGAATTCCTATGAGGCTCAGGGCACGGTACTTTCGAGAAGGGACGCCTGCGCCGAAGGCAACAGCCAGGGGCAGGAGGAGGAAACACGCGGCATCCACCACGGGCGGCGCCTGTTTTATGTATTTCTCCTGGAGGATGGTATTGAGCACATTGGCGTGGATCTCGACTCCGTAAAGGCGAGCTGCAACTGCGGTCTGGTAGTCGTCCCCGAAGCCGGGAGAAGTCGGTCCCACAAGAACGATTCGATCTTTCGCGATTCGCCAAACCTCACTCGGGTGGTCCAATACCCATGAGTAGCTTTTCCTGTGCGTCGGGTCAACGCGTATCCCTGTCGTTTTTCCTTCCGTGCCTCCCCATTCCTGCCTGGAAAACTTGATTCTCATTGTGCCATACTTTGTTTCCGCGCCCCCTGTCTTTGCCAGGGGGATGAACCTCTTCCCTATTGCAACACCACCTCTCCTGACGGAGATATCCTCCGGCGCCATGCCCCAATATGTTGCAAGAGACGCGAGATCCAAAGAAAAAAGAAGGCGATCCTTTTTGTCGGCAGCAACAAGCGGGACTTCACGGACACGGTTTTCCTCTTCTGTCTTCACATTGATGAAACCGATCATTTTTGCAGATTCGTGGAGGAGAGGGTTCGGGGGGACCTCAGAAGCCTCTCCGCTCCATATCCTCCCCACATCCACATAGGAGGCGAGGACCACGTTTCCTGCTTCTCTCATCGCCCTTGCCAGCTCCTGATCCTCAGCCTTCGGCTCATTGAAAAGCACATCAAATACTATGGCTCTGGCGCCGGCCGCCTTGAGTAGTCTTATCAGGCGGGCGTGGATCGAGCGGGGCCAGGGCCAGGGGCCGAACTTGTCCAGGCTTTTCTGATCAATTCCGATGATCTGGATGGTAGGCGCCATGTCTTCGGCGGGGAACGCGGCCATACGGAAGTCATAGAGGCTTCGCTCCAATTGCACGAACGGCCCCACCAGGAGGATGTAGGAAAAAAGTATGGCGCAAGCTACAATAACCGCAAGGTTTCGCAGCTCTTTTCTCATTTTTTGTCCGCGACTTTGAACTGCAGTATCGGACCTGGGACGCCCACGGGTTTGCCGGCTTCGTCAAGTGCATCAACCCGCCAGTAATAGGTTTTCCCTTTTGAAAGCACTTTGGCCCAGTTTACAAGAACATAGTAGCTCACAGAGGCGTTCCCTTCGTGAGCTGCGGGACTGATGCTTTCCTTTTCGCCGATACGGATGCGGTATCGGGCGGCATCGGGAAAACTGATCCACTCAAAGACCAGGTCATTCCCTGCCAGGACATCTCCTGTCGGAACGATTCCCCTTACTCCGAGATCTCCTTCCTGTGCAAGCTTGAAACTTGCCGGTTCGCTTGGTGAACTGGCCCTTTCCGGCTTGTCTCCTTTCAGGTTCTCAGGGATGACCACCCAGAAGTAGGTCTGATCAGCATGAAGAGGTCTCGCTTTCGCCGGATAAGTGACCGTGGTTTTTCCGCTTACCGTGGCATTCCAAACATATTGGGGACTTTCATCCTTCCCGCTTTTCTCGGGAGCGGCGCTCCCTGCACGACTCACGATTACTCTATACTGACTCGGCGCCTTATCCAGACCCTTCCACGAGAAAGTGGGAAAATAGGTTTTCAGCAACCCTTCGGCCTTGCCGCCAATCTCCAGGATTTGAAGGTTTGTCGGTCTTTGTCCCGAAGCGCCTGGCGGTTGCGACGGGGGCTGGGTCTTGGGCTGCTCCCCGGGCGACGGCATTTCCATAGACCCTGGGAAATTGGGCATATTCTTCATCGCCTCACTGGCTTCTTCCACCCCTTTCATGACTTCCTTGTTACCCTTCATTTCCGGTGCTTTCTTCATTTTCTCAAGGGCTTCTTTCATCTTCTCTTTCATCTTTTCAGCGGCTTCCTGCATCATGGGCCCGAGATCCTGTGTGACATATTTCAGCATATTCTCAAGTTCGCCGAAAACCGATTTCATGCTGTTCAAGGCCGGGTCAAGATCAGGAAAACCCTGATTCAGGATCTTGCGGAGCTCTTCGATGCCTTTCTCAAAAACTTGAGGCGCAGTGCCGAGGGCGTCTTCCAGTTCGCTCCCGGCGGGGACCGGAGTTGTCTTGCCTTCAGACATATAGTCCACCTGTCCGCCGAGAACGGAAATCCTGGTCTTGTCTTTTGTTTCTTCGAGGACAAATTCGGTCCCTTTTACGCCAATAACCCCTCCTCGAGTATGGAACTGAAGATTTTCCTCGGCTTCCGCCTTCCTGAGTTTTGCCCAGAGCGCCCCTGCCTTCAAGGTGATTTTCTTAGGCAATGATCGTTTTGTAACATCTTTGGCGCTGGATTCGCTCTCGATCCAGATCTCGGTTCCCTTGTTTATGCCGATCTGACTGCCGTTCACGAACTCGATTGTTGCTACCGACTTGTCCCCTGTCTTGATCGAGTCGTGGAGATAGTCAGGCATGTTTACAAAAGCCACGACCCACTTTTGTTCATCTACTTTTCTGGCGGTTATGTCGTCACCCTTCAGGTAAATGACATCTGCGCAGTGCTTCCAGCAGATTTTCTGGGTTTTCGCCGTGTCTTTGGCCCACAAGAAAGGGGCTTCACAAACGAGAGCAATAGCCAGGAAAATGGCCGCCACACGAAGTTTCTTCATGGTTTCCCTCCTCTTTTGTGAAATTACATCTCAGGACTAAGTGAGTCGAGACACAAATCCCATCACGCCTTGGCGCGTCTCTGGGCCGATCTCGGGGCGCTCCTCGACTGCGCTCCTCAACGTAGCGCTTCGGCTACGCCTGCGGTGCTCGCTCGTGCGCGCTCCCGACCTCGTCTCCAAATCCATCGCCAAATCATTGA
>JACPDT010000154.1 GCA_016183865.1 Armatimonadota bacterium
ATTACCGTGACCAGACTTTCACTGGTTAGCAAACGATGACTTCGCAAGGCACACGGCTTATGGGATAGGTTACGCCACAAGTCAGCCACAGAACCTTGCAGGGTTAGTGATCGGGGATTATCCCCCCGGCTATCCCCCTCTTCCCCAGGAATGGGTTGAGGAAGTGCTTGCGAAGTCACCTCAGAGTAGGCACCACGTAGTCAGGGCACTGCAACGAGACTCTTCTCTCGTGATGCTCCACGAAGATTTAAGAAAAATCTTGTGCCCTGTGCTGATCTGGCGGGGAGCCCTTTCTGGCAGTCTGATGCCCGCCAAAGCTGTGGATGTTTATCAGCAGTTTCTAAGAAAGACCAAAGTGGTTGTATTCGAAGATTCAGGACATGAGTTATGGAAGCCGGACTATGAGCGCTACATCCAGACGATCAAAGAATTCTTGGAAAATGTTGACTCGGTCCAACCTCCCCTCTAAATCCACAAGTGGTGAAGAAAGAAACAAAGTCCAGGTCAGGACTGCGATCAATACGGCCTTGGTAAGCCCCTTCCTAAAGTCCGTTCGGTTCGCACAAGAGCATTTCTTCCCTCTTCCCAGATCGGCTGTCTGAGGCAGGGCCATGTGCCTTTCGCTGTTTGGACATTTTGGCGACAATCTTCATCTGCCCTTTGCAGGTCGGGCAGACAAGGGGATCTATTTCAAGAACCGTTTCTTAACCACATCAGCCACGAGAAAAAATTTTGTCCGTGCCATTGAACGCGCCATCTTGTCCAGCGCACTATTTAGGAAGGTTGTGGGAGACAGCACCACTAAGTACTTTGTCACCGAACATACCGGGTCGCCACAGGTATGGAGTATATACAAACCTCTTTTCCTTCGTGAAGTGCTGACTCAATTAACCACAACCGGAGACAACTGGCAGATCGGAAGGCGCTCTCTCCGCTGAGCATCAATTTTAACATTTTGTCCGGAACTCAACGCTGTGGAACACGTGTGGCGGGGCACCCGGCGTCGGGCGACGCACAACGTTCACTTTGGATACCTGGATGCCTTGCGTGATTGCCTTTTCCGACGGTTTAACCGCTATCAGGGCAATCCGGCGTCCCTACGGACAACCGTCCATGTCACTTCTCTTCCGGTGGGGTAGGGATGAGCGGATCCAGCAGGTGAACCAGTTCCGGCAGGCGTTCAGTGGCAACACTCCAAATTCGCTCAACCAGAATCTCTCCATATTCGTGGGCCAACACATTTCGTTGGGCAATGATATGGGGCCACGGAATCTCAGGATGAGCCTCTTTGAACTCGGTAGAAGCCCGCCTGGCTGCTTCACCGATGATTTCAATTTGTCGCTCTACACTGCGACGGAGCATCTTCTCGGTGACAAAACGGTGATAAGTAACTCCCTGGGCGAGCAGTTCAATGGCAGCCTCCCGCATGTCCCAGAGATGTGCCACATTCCTATCATCAGGCTGCATAGATCACCCTCATGTTTCACAGGATGTGCTGCCTCCTGAAGGGATTTCTAAGCCCGGCCCGCTCCACGAGATCCACGTCCCTGCCGAATATTCCCTTTAGCTCTTCTTCCGTGTCAACCAGATCGAAAAGGCTCCCGCCGGCTTTGGGTTCAAAGGTAACCAGAACATCCACATCGCTGTCCATTTGGAAGTCATCCCGAAGTACAGAGCCAAAAAGTGCGAAATCCGTGATTTTCCAGCGGTGGCAGAAGTTTTCAATCTTCTCTTGCGGTATCTCTATGGCGGGATCAGGATTCATGACACCATCTCCACTTGCTCACCCAGTTTTTCGGGTTTGCCTACCGTATTCATGACTTCCCGAAGGAGATCTTCATTGGTCAAGGCATCGGCATCGCGACCAGGGAAGCGAAGGCGATAATCAGCATTGAATTCCTCGATCTCACGAGCTGCGATTTTCTTGAACTCATCGCTCATGCCTTCACCCAATTCCAGTTGAGCGCTGTAGTGATGCCTTCATCGGAAAAACGAAAATGAAGTTTCGGCTCCTCGAAAGGGGAGTTGATGATCGGGTTTTCGATGACCACCTGTTTCAATTTGTAGGATCACTTCCTGTGAAAGAGCATCCCTGAACTTTATTATGAGCGTCCGGTCCCAACCCTTCGCACGTGGGGATACATTCCCGCACACACGGCATGTAGTATTTCGCCTTAGATGTTGGGTATATCCTCGTGACCCGGGAAGGATTCTCACAAGCCATTTCTCACCGGCTGCTTAAGCCATTGCCACGATTTACAAACCCGGGCGGCAAGTGGAACCGTTATCTTAAAAGTTTCCTTCCCTGCAACAACTCGTTCATATACTTAACCTTCCCATTGTGTATAATCATACCGCAGGATTCAGGAGAGGTGAAAGACATGAACACAACAAGTTCCCTTGCCGCGAAGCTCTATCAGACCCCCTTGGTGTCTCAGGGTTGGACGCCCAGGAACACCATTTCCCTGGCTGCCGAGCCCTCGGACGATCTTGCGGAAGACTCGAAGCCGTATCAAAGGCAATGGCGGAGCTTCCTGGGGGATGCAAAGGATTCGGTACTGGATACCGTCAAGAACACGAACGAGTTCTTCCACCGCCATCCCTTCGTGAACGGTGTCCTGGGGAACACCTTCGCCATGTTCAAGGTGCTGAAGGCATTTCCGAAGTTCATCTATCCCACAATCAGCGGCGCCACCCCCGCGGAACGCGCCTTCATTCTGCAGACTCTGGACAGTCTGCCTTTGAAGGATGTCAATACAATCAAGTCACTCTCTGTGGTTGAGTCGATTCCACACGCTTCCGGTCTGGCCATTCCCGCTCAGGTCACAAATGTTGTGAAGCTGGCCAGAGACCAGATCTCCATAAGCCCTGAATGGTTTCGGGAAGTCATCATCCACGAAGCGGGACACACCAAAGACTTTGATTCGGCTTATTTCGGCTGGCTCCACTTCAACAGCCAGCGGGAGCCTTGGGGGGAAGGCCCACACATCAGTGATTACGCAAAAACGAATCATTGGGAAGATTATGCGGAAACCCATGCAGAGTATCATATGAACCCGGATAAGCTGAAAGCCGAAACACCCGAGAAATACGCCGTAATAGCGGAACAGGAGAAACAGGGTCTCCTCGACAGGCTGATTGATCAGAAGCCCTTCCGGGAGACAGGTAAATGGATCGGCGAGAACCTGGGGCAAGCCCCAGGGATGCGGACCGCTATCCAGGTCCTCTACTGGGCCGGTGGGGGCCTGCAGTTGCTGAAGGGTATGGAGGAGATACGGTCAGGACAGGAGGCTCATGATCCCAGGAGGCACATGGAGGGGGTCCTGGATGTAGCCGCGGGAACTCTGTTTGCAAGCAAGATTCTCGCCTTCTCCGGTCTGGCGGTACAGGGGGCCCATCGTGCCATGAACAAAGCCATTGACCGAAAAGAAATCACTGCGGATGACGCCGACGCCGCGGTGAGAATGATTTCGAATCCCGCCGAGAAGGTCATACGTTTTGTTGGACACAAACTCGGTGTGACCGATTCC
Organism: Armatimonadota bacterium; assembly: GCA_016183865.1. Lineage (GTDB taxonomy): Bacteria > Vulcanimicrobiota > JACPDT01 > JACPDT01 > JACPDT01 > JACPDT01. The sequence goes on from JACPDT010000154.1 coordinate 3,531, forward strand.
TTCAGTCCTTTTCCGGAGAATCCGGACAGCCCCGAACCCCGCCGCGCCCTCGCCACCGCCATCGCCGTTGGAGGTGCGGTCGGCGGAACAACCGGCGGCATAGTAGGCCCTTATTTCGGAATCCTCGGCGGTTACGCCATCGGAGGCCCCGTAGGGGGCGCCCTGGGCATGGTTGCAGGCGCTCTGGCAGGCTACGCCGCAGGCTCATCCGTGGGAGGCCGGATAGGCGGCGTTGTGGCCCGGGCCCTTGGGGCGTAGCTGATCCAAACACGATGCCTGAAGAACGAAGGGGAGGAACAGGCCAAACGTCCGAAATGTTCACGAACCGGAAATGGCATGGAGCATTGCGATTTGATATCATGACATGCGGGTACCTTCTGTGGGAGCTGCATTCAGAGAGGAGAAAAAGCAATGCTCGAGATTTCAAGGGCAAACTTTCTTGGGGGAATGTATTCAGCGGCCATCAGAGGAAAGAAGGAAAACCAGGCGCCGGAAGAGCCTGTGAACCCTGCGCCTTCTCCTGAGCCGACACCGAACCCTGAACCTCCACCGGAGCCCCGTCCGGCGAAAGCCAAATGGGGCATTCTCGTCTATTTCGCATCAGACAACAACCTGTACAGCTTTGAGGTAAACAACCTCAAGGATCTGGAGAAAGTGGGCTCCACTCCCCAGATGCATGTTGTGGCCCAGATGGATCACGGTCCCAAGAACGGCAATACACTTCGCTACTACGTGACCAAGGCGAGCGCCAAGGATCAGGATTCCACGGGCATCAGCTCCCCTGTGATCGGGGATCTGGGCAAGAAGGTGGATACGGCCGATCCCAAAGTCCTGAAAGAGTTCATTGTTTCTTCCATGAAAGCATATCCCGCCGAGCACTATCTCCTCGTTCTCAACGACCATGGGGCAGGGTTTGTCGGAGGAATGTCCGATGACTCAAGCGGCGGACTCATGAAGCTCCCTCAGATGCGGGAAGCCCTGGAAGCCGCCGAGGCGGAAACAGGGCAGAAGCTGGACATTGTGGGATTTGATGCCTGTCTGATGGCCCAGTCCGAAGTGGGATATGAGCTTAGAAACTCGGCGAATATCCTCATGGCCTCCGAGGAGACGGAAGGGGGCTATGGCTGGCACTATAATCACCTTTTCGGCTCCGGCACATTGCAAAAGATCCAGAAGATCCTCGAAAAGAAGCTGGATATGTCCCCTGAAGAGCTGGCTCAGCATGTTGTGAAAGATCAGGAAGAGCACCAGGGCGATATTCCTACCTTCTCTGCCGCAAAGCTCACGGAAATGGAGAACCTGAAGGGCGCTTCCGAGGCGCTTGCCCAGGTGATTCTCAAGGTCAATGACAAGAAGGAGAAGGAAGCCATTCGCAAGGCAGTCGAGAATTCGCAGCATTTCGGCGGATGGTATACCCCATACAAGGATTTCAGAGATGTGGGGCATCTGGCCAAACTCCTCTCCGGGGCCAATGGAGTAAGCGCACCGGTAAAGGAAGCGGCACAGGCCCTCGAAGGGGCATCCAAAGCAGCGATTCTTGCCAATCAGAGCACAAGCAACGGTTACAAGGATGCAACAGGACTTTCCACATACTTCCCTCTATCGGTAGGGTCGGGCGGAATGGGCTATGGATACAAGAAAACCGCATGGGCCGCGGACACTCAATGGGATGAAGCCATCGAGAGCCTTGCAAAGAAGGATCCGAAACTGGATGAGCTTCAGTGGCACATTGTGTGGCCCGGTCCTTACACAACCGAAATGACCCGAAAGCAGAAAGAAGACATCCTGTCGGAATAGAGTGATTCATCGTCAAGGGGGTTGAGACATAAATAACTTCAATGATTTGGCGATGGATCTGGAGACGAGGTCGGGAGCGCGCACGAGCGAGCACCGCAGGTCGAGGAGCGCCCCGAGATCGTCCCAGAGACGCGCCAAGGCGTGATGGAATTTGTGTCTCGACCCACTAGACTAAGGGGGTAACAGCGTGATCGGTATCAGCAGTTCCGGAAACATCTTTGCCATAGCGGGACAACCAGCAAGGGAGACAGGGTCTCTCCATTCTCCCGGAAATACAGAAACCACTCCATCGGATACGGTCGCACTGTCTACAGCCGGCCCGACGAGTCCTCCCAGGGAGAATGAAAAGATCGAGCCCAAGGTGACATACCCGGAACCCAATGGAGGGGCAGGAGTATTCTCCGAGCCCTTCGGGAAGATCAAGCACCTGGCTCTCCAGCTTGATGGCGATGTGGAAGGTGTGGTAAGAGAGAACGTGCTCGGCGCCTGGGCAACATTGTTCAAGACCATGGACCCCGATGTGCGATTCACAATCGTCCTGGAAGGGGAAAAAGACAAGGCAGCAGTTGAGCAGATGATTCGGGAGAAAGAGATTCCGAATCCGGAACGCTTCAATTTCGTGCTTACCAGCGGCATCAACATCACCTTGTGGTCGAGAGACCAGATGGTGGGCCTTTTCTCGCCGACCGATGACACGACACTCCTTGCGCAAACGACCATGCGGCCCCATGGGCAGGATCCCCTCATTCCTCCCCTCATCACGGCAGCCAACAAGGGGATCATTCTGGACCCGGACAAAAGGCTCGTCACCGATGGAGGGGACGAAGTCTCCAACAGCAAGGAGACTTTCCTGGGATACAACTCCCTCTATCTCACGGCCAAACACCTGTACGAGATGAACCAGCAGAAACGGGACTTTTTTGGCGCCGCAAAAGCGGCCTCTCCTTTCCGATTGAATCTTGTGGCAAGCTTCCCTGAGGGAGGGGAAGGACTGAGGGCGCCTGATTTCAAATATGAGCGAAATCCCCTTCACGTGACCAGAGAGAATTTCCCAAATGAGCAGGAATACTGGATGGACCAGGCACAGAATCTTTTTGAGCAGAAGTACGGAAAGCGTGTCGAGGTTATCGGCGCCGACGATCCTGCCACCCCCGAGATCGAGCAGCCTGCCACATTCCATATTGATATGGGCCTGACGCCTGTGGATGATCAGACTGTCCTTGTGGGCGACCCTGGAATGGCCATTGACATCATCAGGAGCCTTCCGAAGGAAGAGTATGATGCCTATAACAAGAAGCTGAGCGCGATTCTGGAGGAGCCGGGCGACATCCTTCAGAGAGTGATTGATGCCAACACGACTCAGGATCCTCTTCTTCAGCACCAGTTCGACTACAATGCGGAGCACTTGAAGAAAAAGGGCTATGATGTCATTCGAATGCCTTATTTGCAGGGTCCTCGTGGAATCACATGGTTTACGTACAATAACTGCCTCATGGAAAGCTACAAAAGGGAAGATGGAAGCGAAGTACGGCGCGTCTTCCTCCCCGAGTTCGGCTTGCCCGCCCTTGACAGGAAGGCTGAGGAGATCTATAAATCCCAGGGCTTCCAGGTGGTCCCTCTGGATCTTCCCGCCCTCACCGCCATGCGCGGCGCGATCCGCTGCATCAGCAACATTCTCGGAAGACAGCCGGAGGCTTAAGGGGTGATCATCCACCCACAGACCCGCTTGTGGTCGGCCTCAAAGGCCATGAAACCCCTTGAGGAAAAAGACCAGGAGATCCCGGAAGCCAAATGGGGAGTCCTGGTCTATTTTGCTTCAGACAACGACCTGTACAAGTTTCAATCCAGGAACCTCAGAGATCTCGAAAAAGTGGGCTCATCCCCGGAGATGCACATTGTGGCTCAGATGGACCACGGCCCCGAAAAGGGAGCGACCCTCCGCTACTACATCACAAAAAGCGAGAATCCTTCATCCATCCAATCCCCGGTCATCGCGAATCTCGGAATGGACGTGGATGCCGCTGATCCGAAGGTCCTCAAAGAGTTCGTCGCATTTTCCATGAGAAACTATCCCGCAGAACACTATCTCCTCGTGCTGAACGGCCCTGGGGCAGGATTTTTGGGAGGCCTCCCGGATCAGGGAAGCGGGAAAAAGATGAGCCTTCCCCAAATGAGGGAAGCTCTGGAAGAGGCCCAGGAGGAAACGGGCAGGAAGCTGGACATCATCGGCTTCGATTCCTCTCTCATGGCTCAGGCCGAAGTGGCTTACGAGCTCAAGAGCGCCGGGGACATCCTCCTCGGTTCCGAGGAGTGCGAGTGGGGTCCCGGGTGGCAGTATGATCACATCTTCGGAGCGAAAACTCTTGCAGAAGTGCAGGCCATCCTCGGCAAGAAGCAAGACATCGGCCCGGAGGAGCTGGCCCGAAAGATCGTTTCAGAACAGGAAGAGCATCAGGATTACATTCCCACCTTCTCCGCCTCAAGGCTTTCGGAAATGGGGGAATTGAGGGAAGCCTCGGACAACCTTGCGAGGGCCATTCTGGAAGTCCAATCCCCTGAAGAGAAAGATGTGATTCGGAGAACCGTTGCCAATGTCCAGCACTACGGCGGAAATATCGCTCCCTTCAAGGACTATCGGGATCTTGGGCACCTGGCAAAACTCATTTCCAGGACGGCAGGCATAAGCCCTGCCGTGAAAGATGCCGCTCATCATGTGGAGGCGACCCTCCGAAACACCGTCATCGCAACCCAGGCCACAAATGACGGCTATGATGATTCCACAGGGCTTTCCGTCTATCTTCCCTACACCAAAGGGAATCAAGATCACGGGTATGCCGACACCCAATGGGCCAAAGACACTCTTTGGGATGAAGCCCTGGAGAGTCTGGCGAGAATCTCTCCACCGGTCAGGGCTACCCCCCCTCCTGCCTCCCCCCTCAAGGGGGGGAGAGAGATTGGGGCCTCCCCCGCTTCGGGGCTAAGAGATGGGGCCTCCCCCGCTTCGGGGCTAAGAGATGGATGGGGCCTCCCCCGCTTCGGGGCTAAGAGATGGAGCCTCCCCCGCTTCGGGGCTAGGAGATGGGGCCTCCCCCGCTTCGGGGCTAAGAGACGGGGCCTCCCCCATCTCGGGAGAGAAAGAGATTGGGGCCTCCCCTTCCCTTCCCGCACCTGATCCGGGTGCAGGCGTTTTCGCCGACCCCTTCGGAAAGATTACCCATCTCGCTCTTCAATTCGACAGCATCGCCCGGGGTCCCATACGGGAGAACGTGATGGATACCTGGGCCACTCTGATCAAGACCATGGATCCCGATGTTCATTTCACCATTGTCCTTGAAAAGGAGACCGATCTCCAGACGGTTCACAAGCTCATGAAGAGCCACAAATTCCCCAATCCGGAGCGGTTTCATTTCATCATGTGCAATGACATCAATATCACCATGTGGTCAAGAGACCAGATGGTGGGTCTTTTCGGGCCGACGGATGATGCCGTTCTCCTGGCGCAGACAACGATGCGGCCCCATGGTCAGGACCCCCTGATTCCTCCGCGCATTGTCGCTGCAAACAAGGGTATTGTCCTTGACCCTGACAAGAGACTGGTAACCGACGGGGGAGACGAAGTCTCCAACCGCCGGGAGACATTTCTGGGATACACTTCCCTTTACCTCACGGCCCAGCACCTTCACGACTTATCCGGGGCGAAGACGAGCTTCAAGGATGAAGAGAATACCTGGCTCCTAAAAGCCAGAGCCCTTTTCGAGGAAAAATACGGAAAACCGGTGACCGTAATCGGCGCCGATGACCCCACAACCCCTGAAATTGAGAGACCCGCAACCTTCCACATTGACATGGGTCTCACCCCTGTTGATGATAATACGATCCTTGTGGGGGACCCCCGGGAAGCCATCAAGATCATCCAGAGCCTGCCGAAGGACGAATACGAAGCATACAACAAGAAGCTACGCGACGTCTTGGGAGAATCGGGGGATGTGCTCCAGCGTCTCATGGATGCCAACACCATCCATGATCCTGATCTTCAGCATCAGTTCGATTACAATGCCGACCATCTACGAGGAAAGGGCTACAATGTAATCCGAATGCCCTTCCTGCAGGGTCCCCCCGGAGTATCCTGGATCACGTACAACAACTGCCTCATGGAAACCTACACGAGACCGGACGGCTCTGATGTCAGAAGAGTCTTCCTCCCCACATACGGCCTGCCCGCCCTTGACCGGAAAGCCGAAGAGATTTACAATTCCCAGGGCTTCCAGGTCATCCCCCTGAACCTTGCTTCCCTCACCACCTGGAAAGGCGCCATCCGCTGCATCAGCAACATCCTCGGAAAACAGCCGGAGGCGTGAGTTCTTCGTTCCAGGCAGGGAGCAAGGATTTCTCCAGCGAAAAAAGTATGACCAATATTCCTTTCGGACATATTTTTGGAAAGGGGTCACGCTTGATGAAAAGTGCATCCGCCACAGGCATTGAGAAGAAAGATGAACACTCCACCCCCGGCTACCGGGTTGAAAAGGACTCCCTCGGTGAAATGCGAGTCCCTGTAAATGCTTATTATGGGGCGCAAACCGCCAGGGCGGTGGAAAATTTCCCCATAAGCGGGCTCGTATTCCCGCACAGATTCATTTATGCCCTTGGACTCATCAAGCGGGCCTGCGCAAGGGCGAACATGGACCTCGGGGATCTGGACCGCCGCATTGGCGGCGCCATAGTGCAGGCCGCCACGGAAGTCATGGACGGCCGATGGGATGGCGAGTTTGTTTTGGATATTTTTCAAACAGGAAGCGGCACTTCCACAAACATGAATGCCAATGAGGTCATCGCGAACCGGGCCTCTGAAATCCTCGGCGCCCCCCGGGGGAGCAAGACCGTTCATCCCAACGATCACGTAAATATGGGCCAATCCTCGAACGACGTGATTCCAACCGCGATCCACGTGGCGGCGGCAACGGCAATCTCGGAAGACCTGGTGAGAGCCCTGCAGCATCTCCACGAGGCTCTGGCAGCCAAGGCCGCCGCCTTTGACGGAATCCTGAAATCGGGAAGAACCCACTTGATGGACGCGACACCTGTAAGGCTTGGTCAGGAGTTCGGGGGATATGCGGAGCAGGTGAAAAAAGGAATAGAGCGGGCGACCAGGGCGAGAGAAGTTCTTCTTGAGCTTGCTCTGGGAGGTACGGCGGTGGGAACAGGGCTCAACCGCAGACCTCAATTCCCGGAGAGAGCCATCTCCTATATCTCCAATGATACGGGGCTTTCTTTCAGAGAGGCCCGCAACCATTTCGAGGCACAGGGGGGAAGGGATGCCTGTGTGGAGGCTTCGGGAGAATTGAAAACCATTGCCGCAAGCCTCATGAAAATAGCCAATGACATCCGCTGGATGGGCTCAGGTCCGCGCACCGGAATCGGCGAGATCACTCTGCCGGCTACTCAGCCTGGAAGCTCCATCATGCCCGGTAAGGTCAATCCGGTGATGTGTGAGGCGGTCACAATGGTTGCCGCCCAGGTGATCGGCAATGATGCCACGATCGCTCTCTGTGGGATGACAGGAAACTTTGAGCTCAATGTGATGATGCCGGTCATGGCCTATGATCTTCTGCAGTCTGTGAGACTCCTTTCATCGGTGAGTCTTCTGTTCGCGGACAGGTGCATCGTGGGAATCCAGGCGAATAAGGAGAAATGCCAGGAAACGGTTGAGCGAAATCTCGCCATCTGCACTTCCCTGGCACCCCGGATCGGCTACGATCAGGCGGCAGCCATATCCAAAGAAGCTCATGCTTCCAGCCGCACGGTCCGGGAAGTGGCCAAAGAGAAAAAGGTGCTGCCTGATGCGGAGATTGATTCACTCCTGGATTTCTGGAAAATGACGGAACCGGGAGACCTGGGTCAGGCAGGGGGATAAACAGGAATTCTCAGCAATTGATCTCTTAAACCGAGGAGCGCCTTGGCCCGATGGCTGAGGCGGTTCTTTTCCTCCGAGGGCAGCTCTGCCACGGTGCAGCTTCTCTCTGGTATGTAAAAAATGGGGTCATAGCCGAACCCTTCGGAACCGGAAGGCTCATAAGCTACTTCACCGGAACAGGTCCCTTCGGCGACGACGATTCGACCGTCAGGGAAGGCCAGTGCCGCCACACAGAAGAAACGCGCCCCCCGCAAGGGTTTCGAGACATCTTTCATCATATCGAGGATCTTTCGATTCTTTTCCGCCTGAGTCTTGCACTCAGGGGCGAATCGTGCGGACTTGAGGCCTGGAGCGCCTCCAAGGGCATCAATCTCCAATCCGGAGTCGTCTCCCAGGGTGGGAAGGCCGAGGCTCTTCGCGGCGGCAAGGGCCTTGGCGACGGCGTTTTCCTCGAAAGTTTCCCCTGTTTCCTCGGGTTCCTCGTAATCAGGGAAATCCTCCAGTGTGAGCCAATCAAAAGGGAGATCCCCTAAAATCGCCCTGATCTCCCTGGTTTTGCCCGGATTCCTTGTGGCCAGAAGGAGCTTCACTGGAACTAGAATTCTTTGGAGAGAACGAATTCCGGCCCGCTTTCCTTGATCTCTCCCTTGCTTCCATTCTGATCAATCAGCCGAATCGTCTCATACCGATAAGCAAGGCCCGCCTTCCAATCCTGAATCTTGATTCGGGCCCCCCCGTAAAGGTCAAGAACGGATGCACGGGTACCGCCCATCTTGAAGTCGAGGCCCGCAATTCTTCCGAAGACCTCGGCATTCTGGCCCACACTGGCTTTCCCTTCGAGACCGATGGTGGGAAGAGGAACACTTATGTCCTTCGCGGCGGTAGTATCATTAACGCCCTTCAAGCTGCTGCTGAAGACTATGTATTTGATGGAGCCGACAAAATTCAGCTCTCCCTTTTCCGATTTCGTCAGAGTTCTGTAATAGATGCCTTCATAGCCGGCATAACGGAGATTTGCACTAACCGAGGTATTGGCATTGAAGGTGACTCCCTCATAGGTGATGTTTCGGCTGAGGGTTCGCGAGTTGTTATGCTCTATAGTTTCATACTGAAAGCCATAGGCCGTTTTTTCGCTGGACTTGACTTTGGCGGTGATAACGATGCCTGTAGACGGCCTGAGTCCCAGGTCGTCCTGCAACTGGATTCCGGTTTGGCTGGGCGTTTGAATCTCCCCGCTCAAGGTGGGATTCCAGATTCGGATATCCACCTGGGTGGGCTGGGACTGCACTTCCTGAGCCTGAAGGGGGGCTTGAAGCGCGAGTCCGATCAGTCCAAGAAATACAAGTGCCCAAAGGTTCCATTTTCCCGACATTCTCAACCTCCTGTGGTTTTCTCGAAGCGGCAGCATCAAGTAGAATAGTTTTGACACGCGATTGTTTTTTCCTCTACGCCTTTGTTCGCAACTCGGCAACCCTCGTGAGGATATCGGACAGCACGCTTTTCTGAAGAGCCAGGAGCTCCTTTATGCCCAGATCGCCGAGCGCCAGGAGGCGATCCAGTTGCACCTTGTCAAAGGGGCGCCTTTCCGCGGTTCCTTGAATCTCAACGAACTTTCCGCTTCCTGTTGCGACGAGATTCATGTCCACATCTGCTTTGGAATCCTCGCTGTAATTAAGATCCAGGACTTCCACTCCATCCACCACACCCACGCTCACGGCTGCCAGGAAATCGGTCAGGAGCCACCTGGTTACAGTCCCTCTGTCCAGAAGCACGGCCAGGGCATCGGCGAGGGCCACAAGGGCGCCGGTTATGGCGGCAGTGCGTGTGCCTCCATCCGCCTGAATGACATCACAGTCTATCCAGATAGTTCTTTCCCCGAGGCCCGACATATCTACCACAGATCGCAGGGATCTCCCCACAAGTCTTTGAATCTCCTGGCTTCTGCCGGATACCCCGCCCCTGGCGGAATCTCTTTGCGTTCTCGTCGAAGTGGCCCGCGGCAGCATACCGTATTCCGCCGATACCCAACCGGTCCCGCTCCCTTTCAGAAACAGCGGAACGCGATCCTCCGAAGATGCGGTGCAGATGACTCGGGTATCGCCCATTTCAACCAGAACGGAGCCCTCTGCATACTTGATGAAGTTTCGCACGATGGTGACCGGCCTCAACTGATCCGGCCTTCTGCCGTCTATTCTGAACACTGGCCCTCCTTGTGATACACCTTCCTTCGACTACCCCTCCCTTAACCCCTCCCATAAGGGGAGGAGGGAAAGTCTTACTTCCACTTATTATCTTTGATCCCAAAAAATAAAAGAGACAGCCGGTGGCTGTCTCCCTCATGATCGAAAATGAATGCTGCGATCTTAACTGGTTGATGGGTCCCTTTGTTTGTACAGCAAATAAGCAGCGACGGAACCGGTGTTTTGAAATACGCCCCAGAAAAAGTCTGGCGCCATACCGGATTCTGAGAGTTCGTTAGCACAAATCGTTTTCGTTTCTTGAGCCATCATCCGAGAAATTCTCGCTCCTTTCCTGACTTAGAAAGTCCATACTCGCTCCCCAAAATCACCTCCCGGATGGAACATTCTATTCAGTTTTCGAGCCGGCGCTCTTCCAGAAAGACTCTGGTATGGGACTTTTCACGTCCCGCATCTTTTGCGCCTCAGCTAGTATAGCACATCTTTCCTAATTTTACAACCCCTGGAGGGAATTTTTTTGTGAAAAGTCCGGAAAGCGCCAACAAAGAGGAGGATCCCCGAGGCCACCGCCACATTCAAGGATTCACCGGAGCCGTATTGAGGGATCCGAAGTCTGTGGTTCGCCAGTTTTCTTACGGATGGAGAGGGCCCGGCCGCTTCGCTCCCAACGACCAGCGCCCAGGGGAGCGGGAAAGTCTCAGTAAAACAATCTCTCTCCCCTGCGGGGTCGCCGCAGTATATGCAAACATTCTGCGATTGAAGCCGTTTGATGAGTGTCTCCGGATTATCCGTTCTGCACAAATTCAGGAAAAACAAGGCCCCTGCAGAGGCCCTTACAGATTTCGGGTTATGGGGATCTGCCGTTCCGGGGCACAGGAAAACGGCCGTTACTCCTGCGCCTCTTGCGGTCCTGAGGATGGTTCCCAGGTTTCCCGGATCGCTCACATGATCCAGGATCAGATAGAATGCTTCGGGATCAATGAGGGTTTCCTCGCAAGAGCCGACCCTCGCGAGTGCCGTTGCGACGATTCCCTGGGGGTGCTCCGTCAGGGCGAGGTGCTTCAGGATCGCTTCCGTCACGCAGAAAAGCTTCCCCCCCCTTTCCTGGGCCTTTCGTATCAGCCCTCTTTCATCTCTTGACGCGAAAGCTTCGGTGTAGAAAAGGGAGCGCATCGGGATATCCGACGCAAGGAGCTCACCGATGAGCCGTGTCCCTTCGGCGAGAAAAAAGCCGGTCTCTTCCCTGCCCTTCCTTTCCGCAAGGGACCTTGCCAGCTTCACGTGACCGTTTTCTTTGCTTGTGATGATCATGTCTTACAAATCAAAAAGTGAAGAGCCTTTTTCTCATCCGGCTCTTCACTCTTGTCGCTGTTTCTCCTATTCCCCTGAGGCGGCGTCCAGTTGCTGTCTCGCGATCCGGGCCAACTCCTGGAAAGTCATTCCATCAGAAACGGCCAAATCTGCCAGCATCTTACGATTGATCAGCACGCCCGCCTTCTTCAACCCATTGATCAAACGACTGTAGGATAGCCCATTGGTCTTGGCCGCTGCATTGATCCGGGCGATCCAAAGTTTTCGAAAATCCCTTTTCCTGGCTCTTCGATCTCTGTATGCATAAGCCATGGAGTGCATTACAGCCTCTTTTGCCGCCTTGTACAATCTTCTCCTGGCCCCACGAAATCCCTTGGCCAATTTCATGACCTTTGAGCGCTTCTTGAGCGCCATCATCCCTCTTTTTACACGAGGCATTCCAAAACACCCTCTCTTTTACTTATGATGCTAAATAAGGGACCATTCTCATTACTCGTTTCGTATCCGTGGAGCTCACGGCGGCGGATTTTCGGAAAGTCCGCTTTCGTTTCGAAGACTTCTTCTCTCTGATGTGGTGACATCCGTCAAAGGCATTGCATCTTACCAGTTTGCCGGTGGCTGTGGCCTTCACCCGCTTGGCTGCCCCTCGCTTGGTCTTGATTTTGGGCATTTGGCATCCCTCCTATCTTTCAAACACACCTTCTCGGGTTCATTCTCCCTTTGGTGTAAGAATCATGATCATATTCTTGCCTTCCAGCTTGGGCTTGCGCTCGATTGTGGCCAGAGTGGCCGATTCCTCAGCGACCTTTTCGAGAATTTTCTCTCCAAAAGTGGCATAAGCCACTTCCCGCCCTCGGAACATGATGGTTACCTTTACTTTGTCTCCTTCTTTCAGGAGCCTCTGCACCATTTTGCTCTTTGTTACAAAATCGTGGGGATCTATTTTCGGCCTGAGCTTGACTTCTTTGAGCTCCTGGCCTTTTCGCTTCTTTTTTACTTCCTTATCTTTCTTGCTCTGAGAATACTTGAATTTTCCAAAATCCAGTATTCTGCATACGGGTGGATCCCCCTGAGGAGAAACCTCCACCAGATCCAGCTCCTGCTCCTGAGCAATCTTCAGAGCTTCTCGAAACGGCATAACCCCTTTCTGCGCGCCATCGGCGTCAATCAATCGAACGTCTCTGGCCCTTATCTCCTCATTGATCCGGAAGTCCTTACTCGTATCCTTTCACCTCCCGTATAAACAAAAGAAGGGCAAACCCCGCCCCTCAAAAAGCATCTCCGCCGGTGACTTCCCCTCGGGAACACCGGTACACCGGTTTGTTTGCATTTTCATACTCCGAACCTTAGTGATAGCCAAAACATCCTAAGGTGAGAAGCGGTGGCTTCTACTTGAGACCCATAACAAAAGTTTATTTTCCTCCATGTAAACCCATGTCCACACAGTATATCAGAGGACACGGGAAAAGTCAACCGATTTCCTTGCCGAGGTTTCGGGACTCGCTCGCGCATTCCTTGGAAGCAATTCGGTAGTCAATTCGCGGGCATCACAGAAGGTTTCATGCATCCCGGATATGATGGATTGTTCAATTTCCGCACCACTGAATCCTTCCGAGCCCCTGGCGAGCTTTTCCAGATCAAAGCACGGATCAGGACATCCAGCTCTCCGGCATCATAGCTCATGGTTCAGGATAGGAATTCAAACGTCCCGAGCCCCTTCCCTCTTGAAGGAATCCAAAAAGTTCTGTGGAATCACGCAATGTAACGGAGGTGGACTCTGCATGGTGCTAGATACGGTCAAACTCGAATATCAGATGAAAAAGGACGAGGAGTTGTCATATAAGATCCGGGTCAATTCCCAGAGGGAAACCAGCGATCAGGGAAAGGTTCAGACGGACAAAGACGTGCTGACTCTCAATATGACGCAAAAGGTTGTTGCCGTTTCTTCCGACGGCATATATGACCTGGAGATGAATGTGACTCCTTTGGAGCTCGTCCGAAACAGCGAGCCCATCAAACTGGAAGTTCAAAGCCAGAGTGTAAAGCTCAAGATGTCCAGAAGCGGAGAGATTCTGGCCATCTCCATGCCGAGTCCCGCGACTCAGCCCTCCTTTCCGACCAAGCCTCTCCGCAAAGGAGAGTCCTGGATCGGCGAAAGCAAGATCAATCTTCCCGGCAAGGCCGATCCCTTTATTCTCAAGTTCAACTACATGTTATGGGGACTTGAGAAGGTCAAGGGGTACGAGTGTGCACAAATTCAGGTGTCCAGCCCTGAAACGAAAATCCCTATTGAAGAGCAAGTCACCCAGAAAGTCAGTGCCGTGGGAACGACGTACTTCGCACACAAGGAAGGGCGTCTGGTGAAATCTGATGTGGAAACAAAAACCGCCATGGACTTTCCCGGCGGTTATGTCAAGACTTTGACCCAGATTTTCGTGGAGCTTCAGGAAGCTTTTGTCCCGGAGGCCCCGGCAGACGAAGAATTCATCATCAAGGGGTAGTCGGCTTCTGCTCTTTCGATTCTGACGGCTGTGGCATCCAGGTCTGCTGAATGTAATTCGTCGTCAGCGCATCAATCACAACCATGGCTTCCATTTGGACTCTCTGCTGGTCGGGAAGTGCCGATACCTGCGATTCCACTGCCTTTCTCTGGTCTTCGGGTAAATTCTTCAGTATTTGCTTATAGGCCGAATCCATCTGTTCTATGGGCATCCTGAGAACATATTGCTCTTGAGCCATTTTCACGGAAAGATTTTCCAGAAGCAGCAATTCTTTGGCGGCATCTTTATCTTTCTGGGAGAGCTTTGACAGGCCCTCTTCCAGACTTGCCCTCGGACCCTGCGGGATCACGGCCATGAGTTGGGAAAACACCTGATCCTGCTCCTCTTTCGGGCTTTTTTGAATCAGGTCGAGAAGCTGAAACTTCTCCCCGAAGCGCAAATTCCTGTAAAACCAGGGCTTGGAAGGGGCGAGCTGATCCAGCAGTGCGTCCTGCTTCTTGAGATCGCTCTTGGCGTGATCCCGTTTCACCTGATCAGCATATGTCTTTATGGCGCCCGCGGCGAATGCCGCGCCCGCCACCATCAACGGCGCCATGGGCCCCAACATTCTCGTGAAGACCAGACCCATCAAGCCCCCCGACATGGCCCAGACGGTGCCGCCGAGAAGCGCTTTTTGCGCCTTGTTGAGATGGACGTTTTCCAGTTTGGGATCCAATTTCTTTGAGATAGCCACGACTCCGTCCTGGGTGAGGTTTCTTTCCACCTGCCTGATAACCGGACCCACAAGTGCTCCTGCCCCACCCACGCCGGCGCCCACCAGCATCGCGGGGACGACAGCCTGTGGTCCGCCGAGGGCCCCCAGGGCTCCCGAAATAAGGGCGCCAGTGAGTGCGCCGAATCCGCCCCGCTCCAAAGCCGATCTCAGTGCGCTTTTTTCCTTGCCGTCTTCAGGCGCCAGGGATGCCTCAATCTTTCCCCCGATGCCGCTGGAAATTGCCCCTACCATGTTCGCGGCGGGAATTCCAGCCATAAGGTTAAGGAGGAAGCCGAAAGTCAGGCCTCCGTAAGCCGCGTCACGTGTGCTGGCCTTGGCGCTCCCAGACAACGTGCCTGATGCGCCCGCCAGGCCCCCGATGATCAAACCCCATTCGGCGGCAGGGACGAAAGCGCTGGGTCCAAAAATGAGACTGGCCACAGTTCCGCTTGCAATCGAGGCCACGGCGGCCCCTGAAGCGGACCCGATAGAGAGGGCGTTGATGAAGGGGTCGTTCTTTTCAGCCACTTTCTTTGCGAGTCGCAAGCTGCCATAGGTTCCCAGGAGGGTTCCGGCTATCGTTATTGCCGTCCCGGCCACAGGAGGCAGAGCAGCGGAAGAAACGAGGAGGTCGCTCGCAAATCTCGAGCCAAGGTAGCTCAGACCCGTTCCCGTGGCCCCTGTGATCACTGCACTTGTCAAGGAAAGGGCCTTTGCGTCGTCAATCTTGACTTCGAGCTTGTGTTGGCCCAATTTGAGGGCAAGATTATGAGTGCCTTCGGCGGCTGTGAGTTGACCGGCCTTCACTCCCGTGGCGCCCCCTATAATTCCGCCGAGGGCGCCTATGGGTCCTGTGGGCAACGAGGCGCCCGCGGCCAGGAAGCCGCTTATTCCGCCGCCTACGGCCGCCCACAAGGGAGAGGAACCCGGCAAGTTGCCCTCGGTCCCCGGCCGTGGCTTGGCGTAATCTGCAACTTTCTTCGCCGCATCGCCGATGGGCTGCAACACTTTGGGCCCGCCTGAATAGCTGTCCTCAATAATCTTGCTTTCCAGCTCCCGACCCGCCCCCGGCTTGGACGCCTTTCCCAGCTCGGCGATCAGACTGAGGTCCGCTGCTGTTGCGACCTTTTGCGGAAGTCCTGCATCCATGGGTTTTCTTGCCCTCCCCTGGTCCCTCCCGCGGAGCGGGCGGGGAAATTAAGGAAAAATCCACACGCTCATGGAAAGCTTCTAAAAGTGCATTACTAACATACCACAATTGAGAATCCAAGTAAACCCAGGAAATGTTAACATTGTGTTAACATTATGATAAAATAGTTAACAAAGTCCTTTCTCGCAAATCACTATCTCTGTGGAGGGCCCTTCTTTCAGTACCGAGGTCAGGACAAGATCGGCGGGATAAAGAAGGGCGCCTAGAAACCAGCCCAGGATCCCGATTTTCCGGACCGGAAGGGTAGTGTAGTGCCAGGCTTTTTCCCAGAGCTTTGACCCCGAATCCACTGGAAAGTTCATCAGAACAAATAAGGGGGCGCGAAGCTTCACGGACAAACCGAATTCTCGCAGCACGCCGAAGACATGGGTCAGGGACCGGCTCACCTGGGTAGGGGTGTGGATCGCGTCTTTGTGAAGGAGATTCTCGGAAAAGATGAAGAGTCCGCCAGGCTTGAGAAGCTTAGTAACATTCTGGAAGGCTGTGCGATAGCGATGATCATCAAGGATGTGATAAAGAACGGCGAAGGCCGAAATGCAGTCAAATCGCCGAGTGCCGAGGGTCTCTGTAAGAGGGGCGCCGATGTCCAGATCCAAGCAGGAGCTGTCGGGAAACTTTTGTTTGAGCCTCACTACCGCGGCAGAGGTCAGGTCGGTAAGGAATAGCGACTTCACACCGAGCTGCTTCCAAAGCTCTCCATAGAAGCCGGTTCCTGATCCGATGTCCAGGACATCGGCTTCACTCCAGTTCCGCTGCATCGGGATTACGTGCCGCAGAAATACCTGTCTCTGGAGCCTGTATAGCCATTTGTTGAAATGTCTCCCCAGACCGATGTAACCCACGCCATCGAGGCCCCAGTTGTCTTTCAGACGATCTTCCCAGTATTGCTTCGGATTCAGGACAGTCACAAAAAGCCGCCTCAGGCACTTTTCGGGTTCTGCATATTATGGTATTCTTCAAGCTGCTTCAGGTTCCGAATTTCGTTTCCTTTCCCGTAATCGGTGTACCAGGTGAGTTTCCCAATAATGGGGAGCCCGATGCCGTGCTTTTTCTTCTCCTGAAACAGAACGGGCTCCTCTTTCAAGATAAAATCCAGTACCTCGAAAGCATTGATTTCTTTGCCTTTCACGCCTCCACACGCGCCCAGCAAGCCGCTGATGACTCCACTGGCCAGAGCCCCTTTTTGCGCTCCAGCCAGCATCCCCCCCAGATTGAAGCCCATGGAGACACCCGCCGGTCCTCCGAGAACCGCTCCTGCCGCCGCGCCCACGAGTGCGCCCACCACCCCGGATTTCAGTGATTCTCTGGCGACGGTTTCCAGGACTCCATCCTTTTTGCTGTAAAAACGAAAAGGATAGGACGTATCTTTCGTCTTTTGCGTGAAATAGGAGAGCCAGTTGGCCGCTTTTCCCATCTCGTTCTTCTCGGAGACCTTGACTTCCGGGTTGTGCATTTCGTAAAGAAGCTTGAGCTCCGCGAAATTGTGAACCGCCGTGGGGGCGCCGAAGGGGACTTCTATTCCTTCCGTTTCGGGGGCCACGTCGGATTTGGTGGAAAAATCGGAGGCCTTTTCGAGAGGCGCCAGTGGAGTGGCCATCACAGACGCGGATTTGAGGCCTTTTGCCGAAAGATCAAAATTCAGAACCCTTTTTGGGCAGAAGAGAACTTCCTGCCCGATCTGGAGACGATGAAGGGCCTCCAGCTCACTGGCCCCCGTGTTGATGCCGTATTTGTACGGCATAGCCAGGGACCACGGAAATCCTGTACCCTGCAGCTTCTGGGTGAAATACCCAATCATTCCGGCGGCCTCTGCCCTTGAGATGTTTCTGTAGCTTTCCCCTTCAGGGAAAAGATGAGCTCGATCCGGAAATTTCACTTCTTCCAGCTTGTTATCGAGCCTCACCACATCGAGATTACGATCCCCTGTCCCCGCCCGATCTCCCGGGATCAGGTCGCCGGTCTTTGAGCCATCCGAATCGGCAGAGGTCCGTTCAGGGAGGAGTCCTCCGATTTGCTTCACTTCCGGGTTTATGGTCACGCTCACGGATGCACCTCACCATTCCGCTGTCCTATGCATCATCTTCGATGAAGAACTTCTCTCGGATTTCCTTTCTTGAGTCATTTTCCACGGCCACAAGGTCCGGATCACTCTTGACCTCCAGGACCATCTTATCGAGATCAATGCGGGTTCCGGTCATTCCGTTATTGAAGAGCCAGTTGATGCTTCCCGTCTCGTCTTTGGCCGAGATGGCGCCATCGTTGTCCGCATCCAGCCAGAAAACGATCCCCGAACCTTCCAGCTCACTCTTCCGAAGAATCCTGTCATGATCCTTGTCCAGCTCCTCGATCTTGGCCTTGCTGGAAAGAGCCAGCATCTCATCGGGCGTAATTTTTCCGTTGTTGTCCTTGTCCTGAAGAATGATGACATCCTCGGAATCATGAACTCCGTTCTGGTTTCTGTCAACGGCCAGTACCTTCTCCATCTTGCCGTTTATAAGTTTTTCCACGTTCTCGAAGATGCGATGTACCAATTTCATGGTGAAGCGTCCTTTCCTTGCTTGATCCTCGAACAGTACCGCGACTTCTTCGGGTTATTCCGGGTGCTCCATCCCGTGGTCTGCGGATATGATGTCGCAGAAAAGAAGTCCGTGGCTGTTTTCCAAAAGAGTATAAGAATATGGGCCATCCACAAAATCGGTAAATGGATGGAAGGTGATCGCCTGAAAAACATCCATGTTCCGTGTCCCCTCCTTTCGCCTGTTTCCATTATCACACGAATCGCCGTGACAATAAAGTTCCAAGGGGGATCCAATTCACACGGAAATTTACAATCTGTTCACAGCATGGATTTGACTTTGAGGGAGCCGTGAGGTACCATGCCTGTATAGTGAGAATCTACTTTGTTCGCCACGGCGAGACATCGTACAACAAGGAAGGCCGCCTTCAGGGCGATCGGGACATCCCGCTTTCCGAGACGGGGAAAGCCCAGTCAAAGGCTGTTGCGGAGAGGCTTTGGGAAGAGTTCGATCGAGTCGGAGAGAAGCCGGCGGCCATTTACACGAGCCTCCTCTCACGGTCTCTTGATACGGCAAAGATCATCGGGGAAGAGTTGCAGGTCTCTCCTTCGCCCGTTCAGGGCCTGCAGGAGATGGACCTGGGTGAATGGGAAGGAAAAACCCCTTCCGAGCTCAAGGACTCCTATTTCGATGTGCAGAATCGGCCCCTTTTTCTCCAGTGGAAGGAAGACCCAACAGAAATTCGAGTTCCGGGCGGAGAAAGCATCCAGGACGTGGAAAAGCGCGTCACATCTTCCCTGGAACAAATCATCACCCTCCACGGGTCTACGGACAATGTCGTCATCGTCACTCATTGCGGCCCCATTTCCGTTGTTCTTGCCGGTCTGTTAAACGGCAGTCTCAAAGATGCTGCGAAAATCAAACAGGACAGCACCTCTGTGACAGTCCTGGAAGTGGACGGCGATCTCTACCACTCAAGAGTGCTTTCGGTCAATGACTCCTCCCACCTGGAGCGGTTAAAGAGCAGGGAATCCTGACGTTGAAAACCCTCCACCTGGCAATCCTTCTTTTTCTTTTGACAGGTACCGCCTTTTCCCAGGCATCTTCTTTTTCCAAAGGTCAGGAGGCTTTTGCCCGTGGAGACTATTCCACTGCCATCCGGATGTTCCAGGAAGCCCGCAAACAGGCTTCGAACCCGGCGGAATCGGCGAAGATTCTGGACCGCCTGGCTTATACCTATGAGAAACAGGGCGGTTTCTATGAGAGTATCCCCATAAGGGAAGAGCATCTTCACCTCTTCGGGACCCGCCCCACCGATCCGGAAGGCAAGGCTCGCGCACAATTGAAGCTTGGGAGCGCTCTTTATGAGGACTTTCGCTACGGAGAATCGGCGAAACATATCCAGGGGGCCTATGACTCTGTTGCCGACTTGCAGAGCGATTTTGCAAAAGTAACCCGATTTCTCGCGGTTTGCAACACCTTCGCCCTCCACGCGGTCCTCGGCAATGAGAAGGAGTTCGTCACATCTCTCGGACAGTTGGAGAAATCAGCGGAAGAGGTGGGTACCGTCCCGGACACCTTCCCCTACGATGACCAGGATCTGGATCTGATCTTCCGCAGCACATTCAGGGTGGGGAGCGTTTTGCGCTACTGGCTTCCCAAGATGGGGCCCGAGCTGGCGAAGGAAAAGACGATCGTTCAAAGCGCCGTGATCCAATTGTACACGGAACTCGGACAGGTGGCCCTTACGGAGCTTCCTGACCGAAGAGACGCCGTTCGAATGTGGGCTGCATCCCTCCTGGAGTTGGCGGTTACGTACAGAGAGGTGGGGGAGTAAGAGAAATCCTCAAAGACCCTTGAGGAGATTCGCAAAAAGCTCGAAGATCCCAGGGAGGCTTCCGGCGACTACGACATGAAGCGTCTGCGGGCCGAAACGTATCATCAATTGGGAATGACCGGAATCATACTCGCTGCTTTCAAAAAGTCTCTTAAGGACAAAAGAAGCGAAGCCTTCACGGCCGTAGCTTACTATGGGAAGGCTTTGAGCACATACAAGGAAATCTCCCACCAGGTCGGATACGTGGACACCGGCAACGATGTCTGCGACCTCCTTCTCGTGATCGGCCTGGAGGACCCCGCTGACCGGAAGGCCTTCATAAGCGTTTCCCGGGAGTGTGTCGAAACAGCCAGAAGGATCCATTACAGGAAGGGCCTTGTCACGGCTTTGTTCTTCGCAGGGAAGGGGGCCGAGCTTCTCAAGGATCTGGAGGTCGCCCGCAAGGCATACGAAGAGGCGGTCACTCTCCTGGAGGAGCTGACCCGGGGCATGGGGCTCACAGTAGTGGGACAGGAAACTGTAAGACAGGAAACCCAGGAGCTGTACAAGCGGCTCATTGATGTCCTGATTCGAGAAGCTTTTCAGGTCGTGGAACGATCAAAGCTTCAGGATCTTCACAGAACCGTGAAACTCGGATCCGTCGTGAGCCCGGACCCGAAACTGACAGGGGATCTCAAGGAAGTGGAGACCCTCACCCAGCGCACGGGAAGTGTCGAGAAGGAGCTTGCCCTGGAGAGATCCAAGCCCGAGGACCAGCAGTCGAAGGGGCGGATCGAGCACCTTTCCCAACTCCTAGCAAGCACGAAGGCGGATTTTTACAGTACCGTAAACCGCATCAGAACGGCAAATCCCGATTTCGAGAAACTGGTCAATATCCGGCCCGCCGAGTTCGCCAAGATCCAGAAGGACATCCCTGCCGCGGCTTTGCTTGTGGAATACTTTCCCTCTGACACGCAATTGTATCTTTTTCTGGTTACAAGAGAGAGTTTTACCATAAAATCGGTTCCCCTCAAGAGGGATGATCTCGATAACCTCGTGAAGCGGTTCAGACGATTTGCCGCCCGGGCCCCGGAAGGCGCTTCTCCCGGGGAGCTCCGAAAGGTCTCCGGGGACCTGTACAGGGCTCTTGTGAGCCCCATCGAGAAGGAAGTGGAGGCTTGCGAGCTTCTGGTTATTGTTCCATCAGGGCAGTTGTACTATCTTCCCTTTCAAGCCCTTGCGAAGGAAGAGGGACCGTATCTTGTAGAGAAGAAGCAGATCACCTACCTCACCTCATCCGATCTGCTCTCCGTCGTTTCCCAAAAAACCGAAGCCCCGGGCGGCGGACTCATTGTGGCCTTCGGAAATCCGGACGGGTCGCTTCCTGCAGCTTCCGATGAAGTAAAAACTCTCAAGGAGCTTTTTCCCGATGCCAGGATTTTCCTCCAGAAAGAGGCTACAAAAGAGAAGGTTGCGTCCCTGCCGTCGGAGACCCGGATTCTCCACCTCGCCACACACGGCCAATTCAACCACAAAGACGTGAATGAAAACTACATACTCTTTGCGGGAAACGGGCCTGAGGAAGCGTCCTATCTGAAACAGGGAGAGATTTATGCATTAAGGCTGCAGGGGGTTCACCTGGTCACTCTCTCGGCCTGCCAAACCGCCCTGGGGGACCTGAATCCCGGCGCCGAGATCGCAAGCCTCGCCCAGGCTTTCAGCATTGCGGGCACTCCCTCCGTCCTGGCCACTCTGTGGAGCGTAGCGGACCGATCCACCGCGGAGCTGATGGGAGAGTTCTACAGTGGCCTCAAAGCGGGGAAAACCAAGGCGCAAGCTCTGAGGGAAGCCCAGGTCCGCCTCTTGCGGGACCCGAAATACGCCCACCCATTCTATTGGGCGCCATTCATTCTGGAAGGAGGATGGTGAGGAAGGATTACCGCTCCAGAGCCGTCAGAGCTTCTTTGGCGGCTGCCTGTTCCGCTTCTTTCTTGCTGGCCCCGGTGCCGCTTCCCAGGATGTTCCCCTTGTGCTGCACCCCGACCTCAAAGGTTCTGCGGTGAGCGGGGCCTGTTTCCTTTAGAACCCGGTATCTGGGAGCACAGCGAAACCGCCTTTGCATTACTTCCTGAAGCTTTGTCTTGAAGTCCTTGTATTGAGAGTGCGTGACTTCACGAATTTCTCCGCTTAGCTCCTGCATCACAAAGGTTCTCGACTTTGCCAGCCCCTGGTCCATATAAACAGCGCCGATGATTGCTTCCACCGCATTGGCCACCAGAGACAGCTTCTTGCGGCCATGGGTGGCTTCTTCCCCTTTTCCCAAAAGCAGGTATTGACCCATCTCAAGACGCTGTCCAATGCGGGCGAGAACCTCCGAGCTTACCAGAAAAGACTTCATTTTGGCAAGATCTCCTTCAGGTGAGAAGGGGTATCTCTTGTAGATGTGCTCATTGAGGACCAGGGCGAGGACAGAATCACCGAGAAACTCCAGGCGCTCATTGTTCACAAGGAATTCCTTGCGCTCATTGCTGTACGAAATATGGGTCAGAGCCAGATTCAACAAGCTCCGATCCTTGAAGCGCACCTTGAGCTTCTTTTCAAGTTCTTTGAGCACTTTCAATCGCTCTTTGGTGAGGACTGCCATCAGTTGTCGTATCTTTTCACGGCTATAACCGCATTGTGCCCGCCGAAGCCGAAAGAGTTGGACAGGGCGATTTTAATCTGTCGGTTTCGGGCCTGATTCGGGACATAATCGAGATCACATTCGGGATCCGATGCATCCAGATTGATCGTCGGGGGTATGATGCCATGTTGCATCCCCAGAATGGTCGCAATGACCTCCAGTGCCCCCGTGGCGCCCAGCACATGTCCGGTCATGGATTTGGTGGAGCTGATTGAGATTTTTCGGGCATGATCGCCGAATACCCTTTTTATGGCAAGGGTTTCAACCTTGTCATTCAAGGGAGTGGAGGTTCCATGGGCATTGATGTAATCCACGTCTCCGGGAGAGATCCGTGCATCCTGAACAGCCAGCAACATTGCCCTTGCAGCGCCGTCTCCTTCAGGATCAGGCGCGGTAATATGGTAAGCGTCGCCATTCATACCGTATCCGATCACTTCGGCATAGATGTGTGCGCCGCGGGTTTCAGCCGATTCCCGGGTCTCCATG
Organism: Armatimonadota bacterium; assembly: GCA_016183865.1. GTDB lineage: Bacteria > Vulcanimicrobiota > JACPDT01 > JACPDT01 > JACPDT01 > JACPDT01. The sequence continues at coordinate 26,714 of JACPDT010000154.1, forward strand.
ACAACAACACCGGCCCCTTCAGCCATCACGAAACCGTCCCTATCCTTGTCGAATGGACGGGATGCCCTGGTGGGCTCATGGTTTCTCCTGGAAAGGGCGTTCAAGGAGCAGAATCCCGCCAATCCCAGGGGCGTAATGGGCGCTTCGGCGCCTCCCGCGATCATGGCCCGGGCTTCTCCTCTCTGGAGGATTCGAAAGGCATCCCCGATGGCATGACTTCCGGTCGCGCAAGCCGTGACCGCGCAGGTATTCGGACCCTTGATTCCAAGGGTTATGGATACCTGTCCTGAAGCGATGTTGCTGATCAGCATGGGGATGAAGAAAGGGCTCACCTTGTCCGGCCCCTTTTCGATAAGGACCTGATGTTGAGTCTCCAATGTCTGGATTCCGCCGATTCCCGAACCCACAAGAACGCCGATTTCCTGCGAATTCTCGCTAGAGATCTTGAGAGCCGAATCGGAAACCGCCATGATGGAAGCAGCCAGGGCATATTGGGCGAAGCGATCGAGACGCTTGGCCTCCTTTTTTCCGATATATTCAAGAGGGTCGAAATCATTTACCTCTGCCGCGATGCGCGTGGAAAACTGGGATGTATCGAAGCGCGTGATCGGTCCCACCCCGGACTCACCCCGCGCCAGGGCGGCCCAGAACCTGTCCTTTCCGATACCTACAGGGGTAACTGCTCCGATCCCTGTTATGACAACTCTATGAGCCATTATTGCACCTTATCTATATCTTGATTTGAGGAAATCTTATTTCGGTTTCACCGAGGTTTCCTCCTTCTCGGGAGCCTTCTGGAAGGAGGAGCCCGCAATTTTCGTCGAAGTGCTTCACTATGCCGAAATCAGTCGAGGTTCCTCCCGAAAACCTGGACCCCTTCATCGCTCTGGCCGAGGAGATCGCCGGAGGGCAATTCGACGGCAGAGTCACTCTTCCATCCGGTCACCCCTATCAGTCACTCGGCAAGGCTTTCAACCAGATGTTAGACACCCTGCAGGAAAGACATGAAGATCTCAAGCAATATGCGGAATACATTGAGCAGCAATTGTATGAATTGCGCGGCGCCTATGATGAGCTGACTACCCTTCAGGTCCTGGCGACCGTTGTCAGCTCCACCTTTGAGAGCGACAAGGTTCTGAACCTGTTTGTGAATCTGGTCCAGGAAATTGTAGAATACCAATCCTGCGTTTTCCTGGAGCCCCAGGGCGATACATTCTCCCCTCGCATCGAGCGCGATCTTTCCGATGCCCTCAAGGATGCCCTCGTGACGCAAGCAAGCCTGGATCTGGTCCGATGGACCTGTCAACAGAACAAGGTGGTTGCTCTGTCTCTTGAGGCCTTTACCGGGAAGTCCGACGGAGGAGACGGCTGCTTCGTCCTGGTTCCTGTGGCATCGCACAATCGCCTTGTCGGGAATCTCGTGGTTCACTCCCCCAGAAAGGAGGACAGCTTCACCCAGCAGCAACTGACCCTCCTGTCTCTGTTGGCTTCCCACACGGCGATCGCCGCCGAGAATGCCGAATTCTATCGGGGGATGCAGCTAACGAATGCCGACCTCGCAAGACTGAAGAACTATATACAAAATATCCTGGAGCAGATCACTTCCGCCATCATCGCCCTGGACACGGAAGGAAATATCACCACATTCAACATCGCCGCTGAGAAGCTCTTCGGGATACCCGCCAGGGATGCCACCGGCAAGCCTTTTTACGTAATCTTTGGGGATCCCTTGCGCAGTCATCTTCGAGACAAGCTTGTCGCCGCCATGCTGAGCCAGTCCCCGGAGAACTCCGAGCTGGAATGTCCTGTGGAGGGCGCGCCCGCCCGAACCCTGGCTCTATCCACGACCCTTCTCCAGGATGAGAACAGGACAGTCATCGGTTTTGTCGTCCTCCTCAGAGACATCTCCGAGACAAAGGAGCTGTATGCACTCAAGCGAGTGGATCAATTGAAGAGCGAGTTTCTGTCCCACGTATCCCACGAGCTTCGAACCCCGCTCACCTCCATCAAGGCTTATGTGGAGACTCTTCTCCTCAAGCATTCCCGCATATCTTCCGAGCTTCAGATGGAGTGTCTTGAAATCATAAACTCGGAAAGCGATCGGCTGGCCAGGTTGCTTGATGACCTTCTCGATTTCTCCCGGATGGAGGCCCAGCGTCTGCGTCTCGTGAAGCAATCCGCAGACTTGAAGGAACTGGTTGTCGGGACAACGGAACAGATGAAGCACCAGACCAACAAGAATTCGTTCAAGACCATCGTTCCTGAAGAGCCTGTTCTTGCGGTCGTGGACAGGGACCGGATCAAACAGGCTCTGATCAATCTCATAAGCAATGCCATCAAGTATTCCCCTGAAGGGGGAGGGATTATGGTGTCCCTTGAGTGCCACCCCGACTCCCTGGTAGTCCGTGTGGCCGACCATGGAGTGGGAATCTCCCCCGAGAATCTTCCCCACATCTTCGAGAAGTTCTACAGGGTGGAAGGACCCCAATCGGTCCAGGTGTCAGGCACAGGTCTGGGTTTGCCCATAACGAAAACCATCATAGAAGCCCACGAAGGAAGCATCTGGGCCGAAAGCCAATGGGGCAAGGGAACCACGATCTCATTCTCCATTCCGGTCGTGGAGGAATGATTTCACCCGTGTGATCGCCGCGCCCCAACAGTCTGCCGGCAATGCTCAGTCCGAAAACTCCGAGGGCGATCACGATTCCGAAGCCGCCTACCGATTTCGCGAGCATGGAATTGCTTTCAGAGATGGTGGCGCACTTTTCCTGCATCTTGACCGTTCCGTCCGCATTCGTCACAGGGTTGTTGGCGGTGACGCTGCTGACGCCTGTGGGCAGGCTCACATGCCTCACATTCCCTTCAGGAGTCAATTCAATATGGACATCGGACGGAAACGACTGGAACGGCCCCGCTGCCTCATTCAAATCATTGGGAACTTCGCCGATTTTCACGTCCCGGGTTATGGGCTCGTCCCAGCAAATCTTGAAGTTGCCGGGGAAGGACTGGAGATGACTGCCAAGAACAAATTTGTCTCCCCACGTGCGGGGGATCTCATAAGTACCGAGATTTGTGTGCTCTATTCTTTCCTGGAAATCATGGTGCCAGCCTTTCGTCTCGGTATGCACCTGTCTTGAGGCCACATCTTCCGGATATCTGTTTGAAAGCATATCCGCTTCATTGTCCCATGCTTCATAGCCGTCCCGCATCACGACATGGAGCCGATCCTGAGTGATGGGGTGAGTATAATGATCAACACCCCGAAAATCGTGGCGAACGATATCTTTGGTCACCCACTGCACCTTGTCGTGGTTCGCAAGGTACTCGGCATGCTCCGCCGCCGTATGGCCATGTGTGCTCACAGTCGTGGGGGGCGTTGCCGGTGAGGGAGAGACGGGCGTCGCTGGTGTAGGAGCGGCGGGCGGCGGGGGAGGCGTAGCGGGGACGCTCACCGATCCGCCGGAATGATCGTGTCCGGCTTCGGCAGAAGCTGTTTGGGCGAGCGCCGCCAATCCGAGTGTAATCAATCCTGCACCCAGGCCTATTTTCACAGCCGTTCCCTTGAAATCTCCACCTTCGTTTTTCTCCGAGACCAGGGATTTCGACCATTTCTCAACCTTGCTTCCCAGGTCCCCCTGGTTTCCCTCTTCCTCTTTTTTCCCGATCCCCTCGAACTTTCTTCTCGCATCAATGTTCATTCCCGTGAAGACTGTGTGTACTGAAGACATGGAACCGCTCCTTTCCCATCATAAAAATGTCATGATGATCTTACAGCAGCCCATGCGTGACATTCAAGTTCCAAGAGGGCTCCAGTTTCCGGCGGCTATCCTCTTGCCTCCTCCGAAGTCATCGGGCCTGGTGTAAACAGGTCCTGCTGGAGGGGTTTTCTTCTGATCTCAAGGCCCAGGTGGCGAAAGGCGGGGTCGTGCAGCCTGCGGCCGGTACGGGTGCGGCTCACGAAGCCGATTTTCAGGAGAAAAGGCTCCACCATGTCTTCCAATGTGTCCACTTCTTCCGCAAGGGTTGCGGCAATGGCCTCGATCCCTGCCGGTCCGCCTCCATAGAACTCTGCGATAGCCCGAAGGAATTTCCGGTCCAGGTCATCCAGGCCCAGCTCATCTATTCCCTCAAGGGCAAGGGCTAGAGTCCCGAACCCGTCTCAGGAGGCGATTGGCTACGCGAGGGGTTCCCCTGGATCGGGTGGCGATCTCCTCCAGCCCTTCGCGGTCAGAAGGGACATCGAGAAGGCGGGCCGAGCGATCCAGTATTTGATATATGTCCTTCCAGGAATAGAAATCGAGGTGATGAAAGATTCCAAACCTTTCGCGAAGGGGGGCGGAAAGAAGGCCCGCCCTTGTAGTCGCCCCCACCAGGGTGAAGCGTTTCAAGGGCAGCTTGATGGTTTTCGCAAAGGCCCCCTTGTCAACCACGAAATCAACCTGGAAATCCTCCATGGCGGGATAGATGAACTCCTCCACAACGGTGGGAAGGCGGTGGATCTCGTCAATGAAGAGGAGGTCGCTTTCCTGAAGATTGGTGAGGATTCCCATGAGGTCCCCCGCCCGTTCAAGGGCAGGACCTGATGTGGAGACAAGACGCCCTCCCATCTCATTCGAGATGATGTGAGCCAGGGTCGTCTTCCCGAGACCGGGCGGTCCGTGGAGAAGGACATGCTCCAGGGGCTCGCTTCGCATCTTGGCCGCGGAAAGGGCGATATGGAGCTTGTTCACTACAGAGCTCTGGCCGATATACTCGGCCAGTAGCTTTGGGCGAAGGCTGCCGATGGACTGCTCTTCTTCCTCGGAGAAGACGCCGCCGGAGACGATCCGTTCCCTGGACAAGAGTATTCTTCCCTCCCTCCGCTTTCACCTCTCCGCCGACCTCTCCCGCATCACTTCCTGTTT
>JACPDT010000142.1 GCA_016183865.1 Armatimonadota bacterium
CGAGGCCACTTTTGTCTCTGGTTCTCTATGCTCAAAATTGTCGATCATCAGATTCGGGGCACTGAAAAGCTGCTCTCCTGACCAAAGAATCGCTCCCCTTTTCTCCCTTCTCACATGCAAACTTTTGCCCGCAAGAGAATAAGATGATCTGTGACCACAACCCGGCCTTCGGAATCGGTGCATACCGTATATCGGCCCATGACCGTCCCCCCCAGGCTGGTTACATCCCCGGTGCTGTAAATCATGCCGTTTGGGATGCCCCGGTACACCCTTGGAGGGTCGCCGGCTTTGAGGAGTGTCGTAAGGTTGGCGCCAGGGTCCAGAAGAAGCCGATAATTCTCGCCCTCCTGTTCGAGTGAGAGGACTTGTTTTCCATCTTCCACATCGAATCTCACGGTGACATCCCCTTTGATGAAGATCCCTCCTGTAAGGGTGGTTCCATTCGCGGGGAGAACGATGCCGTCTTCATCAGGCTCTGTCGTTCCGGCCAGGGCGGCTTGTTTCTGATTTTCATTGGTTCCCGGAAAGGAAACCGGATTGGCGCCAAGAACCAGCGAGCCAGGCCCGCTGGAGAAGATCCCTCTGAATTCCCCGCTGTTCCCCGGAGGCCTGGGATAGTATCGGATATCATTGGCCCCTGAAGTGACTTTATCGCTGAAAATGGGGGTTCTGTTACTGGAATCGGGATCCCAGGCGATGTTGAGGGCGCCGTTCGTGTGGACCGGGCCGTCCACTTCTTCCTCCTTCCTCCACCAGGCCCTTTCCCCGGTCTCCGGGGATGTTTCCGAGTCGGAGAAATAGGAGAATTGAGCGAAATTCTCCTGAATGACCACTGCCGTCAGGGTGCGACTGACCCGAGGGGCCGAAAGGATGCCTGTGGAAGTGAGTCGGAAAAGCTTCACCGGTTTTCTTTCATTGTCGGGGTCCGAAGAGACTGAGACTTCATAAGTTCCATCGGGCGGCGCATCGGCAGGCCACGCCCGGGTCACGGCATCCGCGAGGGGAAAGGGTTTCCCCTTTTCCAGGGCATAGAGTCCCCCCTCCAACCCACTCCAGGCCAGATGAAAGGACGCCCTTTGGGCTCGCTCTCTTTGGACGAAGTGCCTCTCAGGAACCACAACTGCCAGGGTCGCAGCCGTGACCGCCAGCAATGCGCCCAGAAGGAGCAGACTGTGAAGCAATGCACTTCCCCTATTTGCTCGCCTCAAGGAGACCTCCTAGTCTTTACCCCCCGCCATCAGGAGGCTCTGCCGAACGATTTCCTGTCCCTGCCACGTTGTGAGTGAGAAAGTTACCCTGAAGGAGCGGCTGTCCAGAGGCTCGATGGAAAAGGAGCGGACTCCGCCTGCCACGGAACGCTGCCTGGAAGAGCCGTCTTCTTGATGGGTCTCGCGGAAAAGAGTCCCTCCGGAAAGGAAATACCGAACCCTTTCTGTTTTGATGCGTCTCATGTCCGAAAGATCATTCGGAATATAGAAAGCGACTTCCGGCCCTGTCCGCGTGCCGGGCTCCGGAATGGGAACCAGGGGCGCTCCTTCCTCTGCCGTGGCCTGTCCCATATCCCTTGACAAGCTCCCGATGATCGCCCTGGCGGATTGCTCCACTTTCGCGGTCTCCGTCCCCTGCCGGTAGGCGCTGATTGAAACGGAAAGACCCAGACCCAATGCCGAGAGAAGGGTCAGGAGAATTCCCGATGAAACCAGCACTTCCAGCAAGGTATGCCCGTTTCTCATTGTTTCCTCAAGGACGTTTTCTGATTTGAACAAAGGTCACGTCCCGTTCCCTCCTGCCGTCCCAGTAGAAAACTGTAACAGAGACGATTTTCAAATCCCCTCCGGTTCCAGGCTTGATGGATACTTTCAGTCTACTTGTGAAGTCGGGCGAATCGGGAACAGGGCGACGTACATTCGGGCCGTCATTGAAATTTGCCTGAAGTCTTCCAAAATCGGGATCTGTGAGGATTTCATCCATCAACTGCACGGCGATGAGGGAGGCTGTGCCGGCTTTTTTGGAGGAATCGAGGGTGTGGATGGCTGTGGAGTTCACTCCGAGCGTTGCAAGGACGCCGATGGCGAGAACAAAAGTCGTAATCAAAAGCTCGGGCAATGTGGCGCCAGGGTCTTGAGACACTTTGCTCATTTTCCGCCTCCCCATAGTATTATACACCCGGGAGGACACATGATTCAAGTGGAATTTGTTTGTAATGTTTTCTTATTGTTTTTGTCTAAAAACAAATAGGCAATGCAGGCAACCCTCCTCTATCACATTCCGCAGGGGGGGGAGGACGTGGGACCCGAGGTTGGGAGAGTGCAGTGATCCGAATTTCCCGTATCAAGGGACTACTTCGCGGGGCGATGGCAGGTGTCTTTTGCATCGCCTTTTTCACCTCTTGCGGGGGCGGCTCGGGGGGGAGCTCAAGCTTTACGGCAGGGCAGACCTCATCGTCTTCTCCTTCCGGCTCTGGCGGCGCCATAGAGGGAACTTTGTATGCTCCCGGGGGAAGTGGAAGCAAGGTTGACTCAAAAGACAGGGTTTTTCGGGCGCCGGACAACCTGGCGCCTGTGCCAGCCGCGACCATCATGATCGCGGGGACCGATTTGCAGGCTCAGAGCAATCTTCGCGGTTATTTTTTCTTCCCCCAAGTGCCTCCCGGGCTTCACACACTTCTTGTGAAATCTCCCGGATTTCCCGACTATCGCTGCCCTGTGAAGGTGCAAAAGGGGGGGCTCGTGACACTTGGCCCTCCCAATGAGGGATATGTGGATATCACAACAGCCAGCCTCTTCGGGAAGACCCGACTTTCAAACGGTCTCACCCTTTCCGGAACAGACATCTTAGTGAATGACGTTTCTACCGGTCAGGCTTCGGACGATAAGGGGGAGTGCATCTTTTACAATATTCCCCCCGGGAATGTGAAAATCACCGCCCGCCACAATCTGGGGCAAGGGTGGTTGGCCCTTTATCGCACAGTGAATGTCACTGTCTCTTGTGCTCAGGGACAGATCGCGGAGCCTTCGATCGTTTTGCCCATCAATACAGGGAACGGTTTCACAGGACGGATCACAGCCAAAGGGAAGCCTGTTTCAGGAGTAACGATGAGCTATCAAGGGCTTGCATCAGGGTCGGTCAAGACAGATGCCAATGGAGAGTACCGGATCGTCGGTGTTCCTGAAGGGACATACACTCTGACACCGAGCGGCTCGGGCTTCAGTTTTGAGCCCTCAAGCTTCCAGATTACCGTACTGAACTTGGAAGACCAGCCCCCCGGGGGAAGAGCCACACTGGAGGCGATCATTCTGGGGCCGCCTCCCGATCGGGCCAATATCAGCGGCACGATCACATATGGGGGATCGGGTCTTTCGGGAGTCACGGTCACTTTGACAGGGACCGCCAACGGCGTGACCACCACCAACGCCTCAGGGTCCTATGTTTTCACGAATCTGGGTAATGGGAATTACACCGTGACTCCATCCCATCCCAGTTATTCTTTCACACCCACCAGTCGGAATGTCGTTATCTTTTTTGGGATTCCCTTGCCGTCAGCCGCCAACTTCACGGCAACCAAGATTCTCTTTGACATCAGCGGGACCCTGATAGATCAAGGGACGGGGCTGCCCATCCCCAATGCAACGGTGACCTGGGGCGCCAATTCCAGTGTGTCCGACGGGAGTGGGAATTACGTGATTACCGGGTGCGCCAATGGGACAAATAACCTCGTTGCCACACATCCCAGCTACTCCTTCGTTCCTTCCGGATTCACGAATCCGGTCACAGTAAGCGGCGCCGAGGCCTTTCCGATGGGAGCTATACTGCCTCTGCTTCCCACCCCAATTACTCCTTCGCCCCCTCCGGGGGTTGGAGCAATCCGGTTGTAGTGAGTGGCGCTGTTCGAAGCGGCATTGACTTCACCGGCACTCAAACGGCTTACAGGATTTATGGATACATCACCAATGCAGGGACCCCACTTTCCGGTGTGACCGTGTCGTGTACGGGGCAGCCGAATACCACGACAAACGCTTCCGGATACTATGAATTTGTCGGTCTCTCGAACAGCACATATACCGTCATCCCGAGCGGTCTGGGATACACCTACGTACCCGCGAATGCCTCCGTTACCGTAAGCTCTGCAGATCAGAGGCAGGATTTCGTGACAGTTGTTCTGAATGCACTCCTTTTTACTTCAAGCAGGGATGGAAACCCCGAAACCTATGTCGCCAATGCCGACGGAACCGGACAAAGGCGGATCACGAACGACGCGGCCATGGATACGGATCCCGCCCTTTCCCCAGACGGCACGACCATCGCTTACGCCACAAACAGGGATGGGAATTATGAGATCTACACCATTGATGTGGCCGGAAATGTATCCAGCCGAACCCGCCTGACCAATGCGGCAGGCATGGACTGGGGACCTACCTGGACATCCATGATCGGCCCCCCTGCCGGATATGCCAACCGGATTCTCTTTGTCTCCGACAGAACAGGATCTCGAAAAATCTGGAAAATGAATCCTGACGGCACCGGGCAGGCCCAAGTCACAACAGGTGCAGGGAATGACCAGTTCCCTACCATCGGAAATGTGACGAATCTGAATGGAATCAACGAAGGATGGGTCATCATTTTTGCTTCAGACAGGGGGACAGGAAACGGAAATGACGGTCTTTATTTCAAGAACCTCTCCACAGGCGTTGAAGGGCCGGTGATTGCATCAAACCCTGCCGTGAACATGACGGAACCCCGTATTTCGCCCAATTATCAGTATGTGGCCTTCTCTTCCGATGCTGCGGGGAATGCGCAGATTATTCTTCTTACCCTATCAAACCTGGCTCAAGTCACCCGGGCCGCCAATGCGGCCGCGGACTATCAGCCATCCTGGGTCGTAGGGGACAACACCACCATTTACTTCGTTTCCGAGCGCACCGGCGCGCCACAGGTCTGGAGTGTGTACAAACCCCCGATCCTCCCCGAGGTACTCGCACAGTTGACGACCAGTGGAGACAACTGGCAAATCGGCAGAAGGACCTTCCCCTGATCCTCTCCCTCCTGTTTGCCACTTTTCTGTTCCCCCTCCCCTTGTCTGTCACTTCCTCATATTCCCTCCCCCACTTGCTGGGGGAGCAGGAAGGGGTGTGGCTGACTTTTTTAGATATACCTATGAAAAAGTATTGACTTTTTTAGGCAAAGGAGTAAAATAGTCTCATGGAACGCAGCCTCCTTCATTGGATCAGCATGGTGCATCCTCCCGATAAAATGCTTTTTCTATCGGGGCCCCGTCAGGTCGGCAAGACGACTCTTGCTGGAATGGCCATTTCCGCATGGCCTGCAGGTTCCCGATATATGAATTGGGATATTGCGGAGGACCGCCTGAAGATTCTGAGGAATGAAGATCTTCTCGCTCCCGTGAGACGGGTCGGTGAGAGGGTTATGATAGTTTTTGATGAGCTCCACAAGATGAATCGTTTTAAGCAATGGCTCAAGGGATGGCATGATTCTCATTCCCACGAATGTCTGACCTGGGTTACAGGGAGCGGGCGACTCGACCTGTACCAGCGAGGGGGCGACAGCTTGCTGGGGCGTTATTTCCCATACAGGCTCCATCCCCTGTCGGTCGCGGAACTGGGAGGAGCTTCTTCGCGAACGAGCCTCCCCGATCCCGACACTTCCTGGAAGTCCTTTTCAGAAGGCGAATCCCGAAAAGTAAGAGATGATGTGTTGCATGGTCTGATGCGTTTCGGTGGTTTTCCCGAGCCCTATCTCAAGCAGAGCGCATCGTTCCATGTTAGATGGCTTGGTACCAGGCGCGGGAGGGTCACTCAGGAAGATATACGGGACCTTACGCGCATATCGGACATAGCGCGACTGGAGCTGCTCGTCGCTTTGCTGGCGCCAAGAGTCGGCTCGCCTCTTTCGCTGAACTCACTGCGCGAGGATCTCAATGTGGCCTTTGAAACTGTTCGGACCTGGCTTGCGGCGCTTGAGCGAACATACTATGTATTCACCGTTCCTCCGTTCTCGCGTCGTGTGAGCAGAGCGCTTTCCAAATCGCGGAAGGCGTACTTCTGGGACTGGTCCGAGGTTCCGGAGTCGCCTTCGCGCCTTGAAAACCTGGTGGCAAGTCATCTGTTGAAAGCTTGCCACGTGTGGTCGGACCTGGGCTGCGGGAGATTCGAGTTGTGGTATGTAAGGGATAAACAGAAGCGGGAAGTTGATTTTCTCATCTCCGAGAGTGGGCGTCCATGGCTTCTCTGCGAATGCAAGCTTACCGACAAAAGGCCGGCCCCTTCACTCATCAGTTTCGGCAAGATGCTCGATTGCAGCAGGCTCGTTCAACTGGTCGAGCCCCAGGGCGTGCGAGAGATTCACCGATTCGGCGATTCTTTCGTCCACGTCTCCTCAGCCGGATATTTCCTGGCGCACCTGGTATGAGCTCCCCGCTTACATTTTTTTGAATGTTTTCCTGTAACTACTCAGGTTGTCTAGGCTGTAGGCTGAAGACTGAAGGCTGATAGTTTAGAGATTATCTCACCACAGGCGGCGGGCCTGCGGATCCTGCCGCTTGCGGCAGCCCACGGTGCTCACAAACTCCCATCCCCCTGTGGGGGTACCCGCGCGAAGCGTGGGTCGCAGTTTGCTCCGCGCCTTAGGGCGCCCATGCTCCGGCGTCACCCCTCCGCAACTGGACTTGGCGATGATGGTGATACTTTCAAGATGAATATAGTTCATCGTGGGAAAAGATCGCCTGGACCGCACGGGGCTGAGATGGAGATCCGCCGCCTGCTTCAGGGAAAACCTCTGGGCCGGTTGATTGACGCCGCGGGATCGGTTTCAGTGGGACTCTTGTTACTACCCATGCCGGTTTTCCTGGAGAAACAGGATTCTGGAGCGGTAGCCTGGATGGGTTTTGGGGTTCCCCTCGCATTCGCTCAGAAACAGGGCCCTGTCCGGCTGGTTTCCCAGGGCCTCGCACAAACACTGCACTTCGCTTTCAGAGAGGCGGCCGTCTCCGTTACTATCGAACTGACGCCACTTGATCCTCTTTCGACGGCCTTTTCTCCTGTTCTCAAGGAGATCTCGAAGTTCCTCGTTTTCCTTTCTGTTGGCGCCCGGCTCTTTAGGGGAAGGTTGGAGAATGTTCACAATCTCCTCAGTGATTCTTGCAGAGTGCTGAAATAGATTCTCGTGAAATATCCTGCCGAACGGACGGACCTCTTCGAATGCGGACCCGAGCTCCTCCATTTCCACGTCTCTGAAGTAAAGAAGTTTCTTTGCAGCCCTCGCCAGCACCGTCTCCACCAGCTCCTCTTCTTCGCCCATTTTCAGAAGTGCATTGGCCACTGCCTCAGGGCTTGTCCATCGGGAAGCACAGAGATCGCAAAGATGCTCGATCTGTCGGGACGTCTCAGCTCTGGAGTCTCCAACCAGGATGTCGCCCAGCGCTCGGACCAAGAGGACTGCTAACCAGCCGATGGTCCAGGAATACTGGTCCGGTCCCAGCCAGAATAGGAGGCAGAGCAGGGCGGCATCACCGAGGAACCAATCCCCCGGGGTATCGCAGCGATTCGATGGGTGGTGGTGAGCTGCCTCGTGGGCGATGACGGCCTTGAGCTCGTCCGCCTCCAAGTAGTGCAAGCTCCCCTCCGTGATCCAGAGCGTCTTGCGACGTTCCCAGTCCGGCCAGAACAGAGACAGCCAAGTCCAACCTGCTATTCCGCGATGATGGGAAATCGCAATTCTTGGGCTGCCCAATCTTACAGGAAGACTTGCGGCGGTCTCCAGAACCAGGGAGCGTAGTTGCTCTTCCGTGTATTTGCCGATCAACCAGTTGTTTCCCTTGCTCCGAACCTCCTCTTTCTTTCTGTAAGCAAATCGCGCCGCGATCTCAGGAAGGATGGACAGGAGGAGAAGCGTCGGGAGCACCCCTTTCACGAATGGAAAGAGGTGCGCGGGATTCTTGAGCACTGAATCGGCGCAGACAGCCACCATGGCAACTCTGGCGCAGAAGACAAACCAGGAGAGCAAGCGTAGTTCCGCGACACGAGTACGCATCTGCTGGGGATCGGCATTCATTTCGGTAGTCGGCACGAGGCCCTGTCTTGTGTTTGGTCCATCAGAAACATCTCGCACTGAAATTGTACTGCAGCCCTGAAACAAAGTCAAGCGGGCTTATCTGTGCCTGTGTCTTTGATAGCGTCCTTATTTTACATGACTTGCCCCTCTTGGACTTGCGTGTTTCTGTTTGAGGGTTTGATTAGGATTGGAAGTTCTCGTCTCTGGTGGTTTCGAACGAACGAAAAGACAACGTCTGTTTTCCAACATTCGTGGCGTCTCCCTTATTCCCGTTGTCTCAGTTTCGAGAGACGGCATCCCTCCTTTCTCCGCAGGAGACGATACGGGGAATGAGTTTCATCTCCGAAATGGTTTGTAGGGGGCGATA
>JACPDT010000143.1 GCA_016183865.1 Armatimonadota bacterium
CCCTCCTCAATGATCCTTACCGCCTTCTCCCTGGGCATCCCCTTCCGATATGGCCGATCCGTTGTGAGGGCGTTCCAGACATCGGCAACCGCCATAATCCGCGAGGGAAGGGGGATGCTTTCCCCTTTGAGCCCTTTCGGATAACCGGTTCCGTCCCATTTCTCGTGATGGGATGCCGCCCACTGAACTTTCTCCTCAAGGAACTCAGGGTCTCCGAGAACTTCCCGCAAATTGCTCGCATGCTGCTCCATGGTTTTGCGTTCATCAGGAGAGAGCTTATCCGGTTTGAACAAGACATCATCCGGTGTCAGGATTTTTCCCAGATCATGCAACATTGCCGCCACACGCATCTCCTCAGCGCGCCATTCCCCCTGACCCATTCTTAGGGCCAGAATACGGGTAATCTCAGCCACCCCTTCAGAGTGCCTCTCGGTGTATTCATCACGACTCTCCAGGGCCTGTGAAACCATCACTACGGCCTGGTAAAACTCCCGCCTGACTGCGGCATAAGCCCAATCCACCCAGTGGTCAAGGACAAAGAGCAATATGATAACAGGAATGGCGGCAGGCTGGAAGTGGAGCACCATCCCTGCCAGAAAGCCGCCCAAGTTGGCAAACCAGGCACCGGGCAAAATAGCCAACTTCCAGGCTACCCGGAACGCCTCTTGGGGAGACAACTCAAATTCCACGATATGAAGGATAGTGCGATACAGAACTGAGGCCGCCATGGCTGCTGCGCACATCCCGAATCCGATAGCAGGAAGCTTGACGAAAGACATCGGCAATTTGGCTCCCAGATAGAAAACCGCCGCACCTGCCAGAGTGGCAACAGTGACGATGGTCACATTGATGAGGCTTATTCGCCATCTGCTCCGGGGTATAACTCCTGAGATGAAAAACCGAAGTTGCACGATCACGCTTGCCAGAAGAGCAGTCAAAATCGCCCCTTTCGCACCAAAAGGGACAAGAGCCGCAAAACCGAGAATGGGAGAGGGATCCAGGTAAATGCTCTCCCCTTCTGAGAGGGCAGGCACGAAGGACAAGATCACGGCAATGCCGGAAAAAACAAGAGCCCCGGTCCTCTGTTCAGGGGTCACTGAGGATACGAGGCTCAAACAACCCGCTATGATGATTCCATTAAGTGCAATCAGGAGAGATCTTGAAATTTACCATTCCCTCCCTGGTTCACCGGTACAGCGCGTACCCCGGTGCAATTCTTGTCTCCACTTCTTCCACACAAAGGACCGGTTTCCTGTTTTTGGTCTTGAGGGCCTTATTTGCGATCTCTTCCTGTCTTGCGAAAACTGCGCTCACTTTGTTTGCGATCAGGTCGGTCAGGGTTACTTTCAGGGTGTTCAACATCTTGGGTTCCTCCTTTTATTTCGTCCGCTGCCTCGTCTGCTTGGGTTCGGGGTGCGCTTCGCTTTCGATGGTCCCATGATAACACGAGGACCGGTGGTCTGTCATCGGGCTATGGTCTCAAAATACCATTGCCCGATGGTCTCATTTTAGAGTACGATAGGACTAAAGTCCTACCGGCGGATCTGCACCCCTGTCCTCGCTACCTTCGTGACACCTGACGAGACTTCCCGAAAAACTGCTCTGAACCCAAGATGTGGAGCCACCCTTTGCTCCGACAAACCAAGTATACCACAGAAAAACCGATCTGTCGTTAAGGCAAAGTTAAGGAAAGGTTAAGAACAGGTTAAGGAGTTTTTACAGATTGTTCACAAATTTCGATTATTCGTCCCTGACGCGTACCGCTGCGATCCCTCCTGGTCGCTTCGCCCATCAAGTGGGATGGAAGATACAACAAAGCGGCACCCGTGGTGGGAAGGGTTGGGGATTCGCCTTCGACAGGACGGAGAGAGAGTGTGCATGCGGCATTGCGAAAAGTTAGCGGTCCGGTGGCAGGGAGGCTAAGTGGAGACGGCTGTCGCAACGCTCGCTATCGAGCTTGCCAAGTGCACCGTGCGTGCTCATTTCAGTTTTATTCTCTTAGAGGCGACCCCGTTGCTATCAAACTGCTGCTCCCCCTGAGGGGAATATATTTTTTCTATATGCGTGGATCTTTTGGACCCGTCGCCCGTGCCGTCGAGGAAAGCGTTGATCTTCCGTATCGTACCTGGCGGGCAAGGCCCGTGCTTGTCCCAATCTCCATATCCCCAGACGGCCCAGCTTCCGTGGTCGGGAGTAAGATCGGTGGTTTCCCAGTGCCCAAACTTGCCCCTTCCAACATGGATGATTCAAGAACAACGCCATAAGGGAATTTTTTCGTTATTTTGGAGTTCGCGTCCCCTAGGGGGAGAGTGTTCCATTCTGACACTGCGCCCTCTTTTATGGCGTCCTTTTTCGGCAAGAACATTACGGCATAATGGGCGCCCTTATCATTTATCCGAGCCAATTCCCAGTACTTTATCGGGTTCGGGTTCTTCGTTTCCTTCATAACCCGCTTCATCTCCTGATACGTTGTTTCCGCAGTATGGGGACACTGCCCATGCTTTGTGTCCTTTTGAATCTGTGGCGCCATCTCGTTGAATTTGCGCACAAGGAATTGCAACTCCTTGTCCGCCTCATCCTTCAAACTCCTTCTCATCTCTGCAATCTCTTTTGCAGACTCCTGTCTGGGTGGGAGGAATTGCTTGATTCCACCCTGGGATTGCCCCTCTAATAGTTCCTCGGCTTTGTCACGGAGTGCTTTGGCGTTCTGATGATGTCTCACGCAGCTCCACTTATTCCTGTTCGAAACAGTGTAAGGAGACACTTGCTGTGATGATTTATTTTCCCCAATCCCTCCGACCGAATCCATGGAAATCTCCCCCCCATCTTTATAAGTTTATTATACCGACAGGAGGACCAAAAGTAAAGAGGATTTCATTTTCAAATACGGGGATCCTCAGACCAGAAGGGGCTGGTGAGATCTCTTGGATGGCGCCCGTCTTCGTCTACCGTAAAGATTGCTACTTTGCTGGTGGTATTCACGTGGGCGGTACAGAGGATCTTCTTCTTTTCGGGGATGTATTGCGCAAAAGCGCTGTTTTCTGTCCCTGGGATTTCAATGCGCTTTGTATTCCCTTTTGCAATATCCATGATAAACATATGCACGTCCTTTCCTTCGAGGCACTCGGCGACGAAAACAATTCTCTTCCCATCCGGAAGAAATCTTGGCTGCGTCTGTCGGCATCCGGAACCGCTGGTCAGTTGCCTGAGGCCTGTTCCATCGGTATTGACAACATAAATGTGCAGCGTTGAATCATCCCCCCTCACAGTTTTCCCGCGATCCGATTCGAAGACTATTTTTTTTCCGTTCGGAGAGAAGGTCGCGTAATTATCTGATTCCGTGAATTTGCTCTTTGAAATCGGGGTTATTCTCCTCTTTCCTGTGCCGTCTTTTCTTATCACATGAACAGCTTCTACAACGTGCAGGTCCTTGCCGGAAACAGGCACATCGCCAGTGTACACAATCCACTGGCCGTCGGGGCTCCAGGCCCCCCCGCTGATGCCGCCAGAGGTGAGCAGCCGTCTGGGGTTTGTTCCATCTGCATTCATGGTGTAAAGGCCGCCATCCTCTCTGAGTGAGCCAAACAGAATCTTCTTTCCGTCAGGGGAAAAGGGTGATGGGTTGTAACGCCCGGTGCTTGGAAAAAAGTCATCACCTTTCCGGTTCCTGGTGAGGTTCTTGAGACCCGTGCCATCGGGATTCATAGAATAAATCTCCCCGTTCCCATCCCTGTCCGATTCGAAAATGATTTTCTTCTTGTCGGGAGACCAGTAAGGCCTCTCATCTTTTGCAGGATGGTTTGTGATATTCTTCTGGTGTTTGCCGTCCAAATCCATCGTGTAAATCTCACTGTTTCCATCGCGAGTGGAGACAAAAACGATTTTCCA
>JACPDT010000144.1 GCA_016183865.1 Armatimonadota bacterium
ATCTCCGACCATCAGATGAGCCAGCACAAGGAAGGCATATACGCTGTTTGTGTGGACAAGTGGAATGAGTTGGAGGAACGTTTGAAGACAGCCGATCGGACCAAAGCGAGCCCCGTCTACAGTGAGATTCGGGAGTTCAAGCGCGGCGAAGCTTTTGTTTCGAACTGCATACGTCTCCATGAGTGGTATTTCGAAAACCTGGGCGGAGGCGGAGGGGCGCCTTCGGGAAGAATTGCCGAAATTCTGCGAAGGGATTTCGGCAATTTGGAGGGCTGGGAGGCCGATTTTCGCTCTTCCGCCCTGTCTTCCAGGGGATGGGTGATCTTGTGTTACGATTTTTTCGATGGAAGGCTTCACAATTATTCAGGGGATGGTCCGGATCAGGGAGGAGTCTGGGGGACATACCCTCTTCTGGTTCTTGATGTGTCTGAGCATGCTTACACAATTGACTATGGGACGAAGCGCGCACACTATGTGGACGCATTTTTCAAGAATATTGAATGGAAAGTGGTCAATGACAGGCTTGAAAAGGTTTTGAGCCCTGCGCCTGTTTCTTAAAGGGGGATATGGTGGCGAAACTTATGAAGAAACATTTTCTGCTGTTCTTTTTTCTCAGTTTTCTTTTGACCTTTTCCGCCGTTGCGGCAGGACCGAAAATCACGGAAAAGGAGCTTTCCAACGGCCTGAAGGTTCTCATGGTGGAGGAGCACAAGGCGCCTGTGGCCACTTTTCAAGTCTGGTACAGGGTGGGCGCCATTGATGAAAACCCCGGAAGAACAGGGCTTTCTCATTTGCTGGAACACATGATGTTCAAGGGGACAAAAAAATACGGCGTCAAGACATTTTCCAGGATCGTTTCCAAGAATGGAGGCAATGACAATGCCTTCACTTCCGAGGACTATACGGCCTATTTCGAGAACCTGGCCTCTGACCGCATCTCAATCGCATTGGATCTGGAATCGGACCGAATGAAGGACATCCTGGCTCTTCCGAAGGAATTCCAGGCCGAGCGGGATGTTGTGATTGAAGAGCGCCGGATGCGAACCGAGGATGAGCCGATTTCCGATCTAGTGGAAGAGATGATGGCAGTAGCCTTCAAGGCCCATCCCTATGGATGGCCCATCATCGGCTGGATGTCGGACTTGAAGAGAGTGACCCGGGATGAAATGTATCGCCATTACAAGGCATATTATGTGCCCAATAATGCGGTCATCGTGGTAGCCGGAGACATCAATCCCAAAGATCTCTTCCCAAAGATCGAAAAGTACTTCGGTCCCATCAAGAGCGGGCCGAAGCCGCTCAGGAATCCGGTTGTGGAGCCGCCGCAAAGGGGACCCCGAAGAGTGACTTTGTATCGGGATGCAGAGCTTCCTTTCGTGGCCATAGGCTATCATGTGCCCAATCTCACAAGCCCGGACAGCGTGCCCCTTGCCGTCCTGTCCTCCATATTGTCCGATGGGAGAAGCTCCCGGCTTCATCGCAGCCTGGTCTACGAGAAACAGCTTGCCTTTTTCGCCGAAGGAAGTTACGACAGGGTGACCCGGGACCCCCAGTTGTTCTATGTTTATGCCAATGCCATGCCTCAAATAGACATCAAGGTAGTGGAGCAGGCCATGCTGGAGGAGATCGAAAAAATAAGGAAAACTCCTGTCTCCGAAAGGGATCTTCAAAAAGCCAAGAATCGCGCAGAGTCCTCTTTTGTGCTGCGACAGGACTCGATTTTCTATCAGGCCATGATACTCGGGCAGCACGAAATTGCCGGGGGTTGGAGATACTACGAGAAGTTCCTCGGCGAATTGCGGAAAGTGACTCAGGAAGATGTGCAGCGAGTCGCGAGGAAATACCTCACCGAGGAGAACTGCACAACAGCGGTCTTGATTCCACAAAAGGCAAGAGCGACAGAATCAGATTCAAAGAGGTGATGGAGTGTACAATTACCGGCTTCCGGGAACAGATGTAAAACGCAGTAGATTCGCATTTCCCTTCGCACTCCTCCTGTTTCTTTTCCTTGGGAGCGGAGTACCGAATGCTTCCACCTGGAAGGTTCCCATTCAGCGAAAGATCCTTTCCAACGGCGCCGTGCTCGTGGTCTCCGAGCGGCACGCTTTGCCCTTTGTGACAATAAATGTTCTGGTCAAGGCCGGGGCGATTCTTGATCCGCCGGGGAAATACGGACTTTCCAGTATGTCCGCATCCCTTCTGACCCGCGGAACCGCCGGAAGATCCGCCACGCAACTCGCGGAGGAGACGGATTTCCTGGGGGCGTCTCTTCACGCGGCTTCAGGCCAGGATTACAGCGCAGTCCACCTTACCATTCTCAAGAAGGATCTGCACACAGGTCTGGATCTTCTCGCCGATGTGCTGCGCCGTCCGACCTTTGCACGGGAGGAGATAGAAAAGGAGAGAAGAGAAGTTCTTGCGGTGATTCGCAAGGATCTTGAGGACCCTGCGAGTGTGGCCCAGAAGGCATTTTACGAGGCCGTATTCCCCGGGCATCCATACGGCGTACCCGCGGAGGGGACCGAAGAATCCGTGCCCCGCATCACGAGGGAAGACATAGCAGATTTTTACAAGAAGTATTACTTTCCTGGTAATCTCTCCTTTGTCGTGGTCGGTGACATCACCCTGCAGGAGGCGGAGAAAGGCCTGGAGCAGTTTTTTGGGGACTGGCCCAAGCAGGAGGCGAAACCGCAGGTTCTTCCCGAAGAGGTCCTGCCTTCCCAGACGATTGTAAAGAAAATCAACAAAGAGGTGACACAGGCTACCGTGTTCCTCGGACACGAGGGAATTCGTCGCGATAATCCCGATTACTACGCCATTGTGGTCATGAATTACATCCTCGGCGGAGGGGGGTTCGCTTCTCGCCTCATGGATAATATTCGGGAAACCAAGGGTCTTGTTTATGACGTATCGAGCTCATTTGTGGCTTCCAAGCACGCAGGAGCCTTTCAGGTCGTTCTTCAAACAAAGAACGAATCGGCCAATCTGGCGATTTCCGAGGTACTGAAAGAAATCAGGCAGATCCAGGACAAAGAGGTGGCGCCACAGGAGTTGCAGGATGCAAAGGCCTATCTGACCGGCAGCTTCCCGCTCCGGCTGGACACCAATTCCAAAATAGCCACCCTCTTGAACACGATCGAGTTTTATGGACTCGGATGGAATTACTTGGAGGAGTATCCGAACCGGATCAGGCAGGTCACGGCGAAAGATGTATTGAGAGTCGCGAAGAAGTATCTGCACCCTGACCGGCATGTGCTTGTGGTCGTGGGGGATCTGGATAAGGCGAAGATCAAGTATTAAGAAAAGGGGTTAGCAAGGAATGGAAGGCACGGCAAATTTGTGGTTGGTAGTGGGTTTTGCCCTTGTAGCAATAGTTTTCGTGATCATTCTTCTTTCCCTATACAGCCGTCAGAAATCGGTGGAAAAGGCCGCTGCTCTCGTGGTAACCAAGACTTCCGAGACTCTGCAGATGGCCGGTTTTCCATTCTCTGCCGATCGCATGGTGGGAAACTACAAGATCCAGGAGAAAATCTCGGACGGTGGCGCCACGATCCTGTTTCGGGTTGTTGACACTCAGGGCTACCCCTTTGTGCTCAAGGTGCCCAGACCGGAGTACCTGAAGGATCAACCCTTTCTGGAAAGGTTCTTCAGGGAGGGGGATACTTTGAAACAGCTCGATGATCCTCATATCATCCGGTTCGTGGACAAAGGAAAGGAAATGTGGCAGGCCACGGAAGTTCCTTACCTTATTCTTGAGCATGTGGACGGACGCGATCTGTCCGATCTCATTGCAAAGGAAGCACCTTTCGCTCCTCTTCGTGCGGCGAAGATCGTGCTTTCCATCGCCGATGCCCTGAAACACTCGCACGAAAAGGGAGTCATCCACCGGAACATCAAGCCTCACAATGTGCTGATCTCTGCCCTCAAGGATGAGGTCAAGGTTACAAACTTCGGAATTGCGCGATCCGTGGACACGAAGGGAATGACTCAGGTGGGGGGCATTCTGGGGACTCCTCAGTACATGGCGCCGGAGCAGATCGAAGACAAGGAGACCGGTCCTTACACCGATATTTACGCTCTGGGGGTCGTTTTTTACGAAATGCTGATTGGGTCCACACCTTTTCAGGAGAAGAACCCCTATCTTTTGATCTCCAAGATTCTGAAGGACCCACCACTTCCACCTTCTCAGGTGAACTCGAAGGTCCAGGCGTCATTGGATGAGGTTGTCATGAAGATGCTTGCCAAGAATCCTCAGGAGCGCTATCCCAGCGCCAAGAGCTTGTCTGATGCGCTGAGCATACTCCTGACCAGGATGGGTGAGGCTCGGAGCCCGATCGTTTAGTCTTTCAGGACTTTTCGCCTTGTGTTTTCGATGCTGGCGATGAATCGCTGAATTCTTTCCAAATCGGGGCCGGGCACATGGGAGAAGACGATGCCTGCTTCCCGGGTTTCCTGGTTCGTCCAGACCACCACTCCCTCGGCTTTCGCCGGCTCAAGACCGCACTCCAGGTCAATGATCAGCTCCAAGGCGCGCCTGGGCTCCAGGTTCTCGGATGTGACCAGCTTGAGGCCGGAAAGAGAAATGTCCCGGGTCGTGGCCCTGTGTGTCCTCAGATCCTTCGATCGGACTGAAAGGACGCGATTCAATCGCGTGAAACGCCGAGGAAGAAGGGCCTTGGGCACCGTCTTATCCTTATGAAGCCATTTCAGAAACATGGGGAAAGGTACACTCCTTTCGGGATAGCCACATTGTATCATAAGTCTGGAAAGGAGTCAAATGGATCTCACATGGAACTTGAATGTCACACCTTGAGGTGGGACAATAGAAAAGCCGGAAAGGCATACCGAAAGGAGTGGTTTGATGTGGATATTCAGAAAATGGATCCTACAACTATCGCCAAAGCCCAGACTGTCATAAACAGAGTGGAAAAGGCGGCCGGAGAAGTCAAAAAATTGGACAATGGGGATAACCAGGTTGACCTGAACCCACAAAAGGGGGAAGTCGAGATTTCCGACCTCGATGGTATCATCTTCCATGAAGGTGATAATTTTCACAAACAGGAGCTTCGCAAAAGCAGGGTCTCCTTTGATCAGGAATCAGGGAACACAAAGACTGTGGATGTTACGACAAGACGGTTTTACGATAGCTCCTACGGCCGCTCCGCGGAAACGGAATACCGCTTCACCAAGAAGGAAGTCGTGGAAAAGGACGGCTTGTTCGGACTCTTCGGAAATGAAAGGACAAGGACCGTTTATATGATAGAGCATGGAAAGAACTGCTATTTTGGTGGAGAGGAGACTTACTGTTTCGGAGGGCCTCACCAGTATGAGGTGAAGGTGGACAAGCAAACCGGCCAGATCATGCGGTATAAGGAGTAACAGGGCGACTCAAAACCAGGAGACCGGCGTCAAGGGGCCGAAGTGTTTCTGATGATCGGATTCGACAACTCCCGCCCGAAGGATTTCAGAGCTTTCGGGTGGATTTTTTTTGGTTTCCTCCTTTTCGTTTCATCTGCGGTCTCTTTTTCCGCCTCCTGCCCGAAAGCAGGACCCAGGCCCGTCCCGGGGGATCGGAAGGTTGTCCTTGTTTTTCATCCTCCCCAGCCTGCGAGGACCGTGCATGTGGTGGGCTCCTTCAATCACTGGGATCGCGAGGCCACACCCCTTGAGGGTCCCTCTGGCGATGGAGCTTTCAGGGGGGTCCTGTATCTTCCTCCAGGACGATATGTATATAAGTTCCTGGTGGATGGCAGGAAATGGATCCCTGACCCCTCTGCTTCTCGAACAGAGGACGATGGTTTTGGAGGTCGAAACTCCGTTCTGGAGGTGGGGACCATGCCTTCCAGGAAAACCGGAGATGGGCGGATTGATTACGAGTCCCTCATGCACCGCC
>JACPDT010000149.1:0-9893 GCA_016183865.1 Armatimonadota bacterium
GGTGGACCGGGTTGCAGAAACGGCGGTCATGCGTGGCCTGGTGACCCGAGCGGTTGCCAAACAACTGTCTGCCGATCAAGTCTTGTCCTTTCTTTTCGCTCCGGGCTTCTCTACCCGCCTCGAAGCGACCGAGCTTTCAGGGCGCGGCGTGGGACTGGATGTAGTGAAGAAAAATCTCGAGGAGATCAGGGGGACCTGCCGTCTTGAAACAGAGCCAGGCAAGGGAAGCCGTTTCATTTTGCAGGTCCCGGCGACTCTCTTGATCCAGCAATTGCTCTTTTTTAAGGCCTGCGGTCAACCCTTCGCAGTTCCTCTTTCCCAGGTGATCGGCATATATGAGGTGCCTGAGAAGGAAATCCTGTCTATTCTTGAGCGCAAAGGGATTCAGATTGAGAACGAGACTCTCACGGTATTTCGCCTGGAAAGAGCCCTGGGGTTGCCCGAAAACGGAAATCGGGGAAATGGGAAGGTCCTGATGCTTGTGGTGAGATCGCTGGAGGGGAAAACTGCCCTGGTGATTGATGAGATCCTGGAAGAGGCGGACCGAATCATAAAATCCCTGCCCTCTGTCCTTGGAGAGGTTCCCTATATTTTCGGAGTCACCCTGAACGACCTCGGGGAAGCGGTCCTCGTTTTTCATACCCCCCACCTGGCTTCGAGCCTCATCAAACCGGAACGGATTACAACAAGAGGGACAGGCGAAGAGGCCCCTCAAAAACGAAAAATACCCGAAATCCTCGTGGTGGACGATTCTCAGCTC
Source organism: Armatimonadota bacterium (assembly GCA_016183865.1). GTDB lineage: Bacteria > Vulcanimicrobiota > JACPDT01 > JACPDT01 > JACPDT01 > JACPDT01. Next base: position 761 of record JACPDT010000149.1, read on the forward strand.
ATACGGGATGTTCTTCGGGAGATTCTGGAAACAGAGGGTTACAACGTTCAACTGGCTGTGGATGGCCAGGACGCGCTTGAACGGGCGGAGGCCTTCTCTTTTGATATCGTGGTGACCGATGTGGAGATGCCGAGAATGAACGGCTTCGATCTCCTGACAAGCCTGCGGCAAAGTGAAGCCTATCGCCGCACCCCGATTCTGATCGTGAGCGCCAGAGAAACGGACCAGGACAAACGCAGGGGACTGGAGTTGGGCGCAACCGCCTATATAGGAAAAAGCAAGCTCCAGAAAAAGGAATTCACAAATCTCCTGCAAAGCATCCTGGGCTCGGAGATCTATTCATAAAAGCGGGTGGGAGGGGAGCATCAAGGAGCCGATCTTCATTGTTCTCACGCATTTGCCTGGCGGCATCAGCCCACCCTGAGCGGGTAGAGGTGACGCGGGCGATAACAACGGCGCCGTCCCGCACCCCCAGCTCGACTTCGTCTGTCAGACCGGCCTGGGTAATGATCGTTTTTGGTAGCCGGACTCCACGTGAATTGCCGATGCGAACTAAGCGCGTCTTCATCGTCCATTTCCTCCTGATGCAATGTAATTACATTATAACCACACTGAGGAAGCATGTCAAGCGAGGGGAAGCGCAATTCGTCAGGACAACTTCGTCGCTTTGCGTCCGTGGCTTTTTCTCCGGCCCTTGGGGGACGACACTTTCAGCAGCCTCTCAGCTTCCTGTCTTTCCTCGGGACTCAGGAGCATGTCTCCATCCAGATCCAGGACGCAGAAGGAGCGGTCCTCACGAAAACCGATACCGCAGATCGCTTCTCGAAGGCGAATCTTCCGCAAAATGAGGGGCAAAGGGCGGAGCTCGTCCTTCGGCAGACCGAGGACATCAACAATGTCCCCCACGAGAAGAGCCAGGGGGCTCTGTTTGAGCAAGAGAAGCGTGGATGAGGCAACTTTCGGCGTTTCCGGAGGAAATAGTATGCGGCTCAACTCTGCGCAGGCAATTGGGGACTTTCCAGGCTGTGGCAGAAAATAGGGAAAATTCAGGGAATCCAGTTTCCCCAGGAGGGAGAAATCCGGGGTCACGATCTGGGAGATCTGGGCGCCGCTCGCTCCGAAAAGGGAATCACCCACCCGAAAGAGCACCCACATTTCCTCAGTGACCCCTCCGACCCCTGACACAGATTTCATCACGCAATCATTGACGCACCTGGATTCTCCGATGGCGGGCATCACGAATCCCGCCTGGCAAGCCTTGCGAGAGTATGGGAAAAAGAGAAGAGCGGAATCTTCTCATCCCCATAGGAGATCTCCCCCACAAGAAGGGGCTTCAGGTTCTCATCCAGATCGGATGGGGGCGGTATGATGTCCTGTTTCGGCACATCCAGAAGATCCAGCACTTCATCCACATAGAGAGCGGCCCTGAGCTCCCCCATCTCTCCCAGAAGAATCTGGAAAACCTGCAAAGGAGGCTCCTTTGAGATGGAGACAAGGGACCGAAAATCGAGCAAAGCTTCCGGCTCCCCCCTCAGATTGACGAGCCCCACCACCGATTCCGGCATTCCCGGGATTGGGGTCAGGGAGCTGGACCGCGTGATCTCCTTGATCCCTTCCTGCAGGAAGGCAACGGTCTTGTTCGAGACCGCTACAGTCACGACAAGGACCGTTTCTTCCTCCTTCTCTTCGCTGCTGATTCGAGCTGTTTGCAAAATCATCTCTTCGAGACTCATAATCTCAATAAATTGGCTCTTGGGAGAAAATTCTCCTGTTCGGTGTGTGTGATACATGCAGGATTATGGAACATGCACGAATAAAATACCCGAGCCATTCTTCCTTGATTCCCTTCCCCTCATTCCTCCCCCCTGGAGGGGGAGGTCGGGTGGGGGGGCCGGGGGACTGGAGGTCTAACTTTTGAGATGAAAATTCTCCTGATCGAAGATGCCTTTCTCTCCAGGCTGAGGGAAGCGAAGGTGCTGGAAGATCTCGGCCATATGGTCATATCCGTGAGTGACGGCAATGAAGCCGTCAAGCGGTTCAATATTGAGAAACCGGATGTGGTCATAACGGATTTGAACATGCCCGGTATGGACGGCCTCGAAACGATTAAGGCAATCCGGAGCGAAGACCCAAATGTGCCCATATTCGTCTGCTCAGGAAGCGCTACCCGGGAACAACTCTCTCTGGCCTTGCGGAACGGCGCAAATGAGATCTTCGGCAAGCCTCTGAATCCGGAGCACATCAAGAAAGTGCTCTCCCAGGTCAAGCCCCTCAGTGGCCCGCGACACGAATGACTTCAAGGAACGCAAATCTACTCTTCAGGTACTCCAGGTCGGACTGTGCGAAGGACCGGGTCAAACAGGCCAAAGAAGCATACTGCTGGAGATCTTTTTGACTTCTGAGGCCCCTGACCAGTATCGGAAGCCAGGGGCACACGTATTTCTCGAGAAACTGCGTCTGCGAGAAAAGATTGAAACCTGTCTCTGTGAGCCGCTCCTCATGGGATGACCTGGCCTCCCTTACGGCAAGCGCATAAACGAACTCCAGGGCCACGGCCAGATCTCTGGTACCCTCAGGGCCGGGAATCGCGGCGAATCCGCAGGATCTGTAAAAATCACCCACATCCGGAGCTGACCAGAGGGGCAGCGAACTTTGGGCATCTTCTTCTGCGGTCTTTCTCAAGACTGTGGCGATTCTGGGGGAGGAGAGTTTCCGGTGTGCTTTCAGAAGCTCCCTGACGCCCGATCCTTCGAGAGCCAATCGCAGCTCCAGAAGTAATGAGGGCAGATTTCTTCGAAACTCCCCGTGTTCGGGAAGCTTGTCCCCTTCCGATGCCATTCCTGTAAGAAAAACGGTATGGAGCCATCTTATGCGGGAAGGCGTTGGGGGCATGAAAGACATGGCAAGGAGCTTATAAATCCAACTGCGTGCCAATGAAGCGTTCAGGAGAATCCCCTCCACACATTTCCCTGTCGCCTATCCCCCCGACCTGACCTCCCCCTCTAGGGGGGGAATGAGGGAGGAGGGATGGCGGGACCTTGTCCTTCCCTTTAGACAGCGAAGAAGGGGAAAGGGTTCCTATTTTGGATGGAATCATGCAATTTTGTGGTATTACCCCTGTTTTCTCCGTGTCCTCTGTTATTTCTCCAATTTCAGAAAATGCCACAGGAAGGTCACCGATTTGTGGCCGTTCTTATCCTTGTCCCCACCGTTCCAGGCCGCAAAATTGATGAATGTCTGTTTCCCGGGTACGAACTGCGCATCCATAGGATCCTTTGTTTTCAGCGGGCGAAGAAACAGGACTCTCCAGGTTCCCTTTTTCCACGCTCCCTTTCCTGAGACATCCTGCCTGTCCTGAGAAGTCAGTGTCCCATAAGACCTGGCATTCAGATCCTCAACCGGGGAGCCTTTGGGCCCCCTGGCGATGGGATTCTCCGCCAGTACGGCGGGAATCAGGCCCGTTCCTCCAGGGAGACTCTTTTCAGGATAATAATCGAGGACAGGCTGCACCTCTTTGTAGCGCCCATCCAATATGGCCTGCCAATCCGCCCTCCAGTACCAGATATTGACAAGTCCGTCCCCTCCCATGAGTGGCGTTCCAGGGTCATCGGTTTTCAACGGAAACTGCAAGGCAACTCCGTCTCTGAATGAAGCCATGCCTTCCATCGTCTCATCTCTGGTCTTGTCTTTCCATTCCATGAGAAACGCGATTTCCTTACCGTTATGGATGGCTCGAACGATTACATCCTTTATGGATCCCCCGCCGAAAGGCGCGGCCTGGTCCTGCATTTGAAGCTCCACAAGGGTGGGCTTGATCCCCTTCCACACGGACCCATTGAGGTCCAGGGGAATCTTGCCGGAAACCCGTTTCACGACAAGAGTTATCTCCTCCTGGGCAAGGACAGGACATAAGAGTCCAAGCACCAATAAACCTGCAAGTATCAATTTTCGCATTTCCATCACTCCTCTCAGGTCAGGTAATATTATGCCTGTAGACCGCCAGTTTTTCATCATAGTGGGGGCGGACATGAATCGGCTCTCTCACAGGTACCCGAACAACCTCTTTTTGTTTCTCGTCGTACCCGATGACCTCCGAGCCTTTTACAAGGAACCTGGTCACAATGTATTCCGTGGATGTCATCAAATGAAGGATAGCCTGAATCTCCGGCTCCTTTCCTTCCCGCATCCTCTGATATGTCGCAACAGCCTGGGCCGCACCGGGGCCGAACATCTGACGCAAATAGGGAATGGGGACATGGATGGGTGGAATATAATACAAGTTGGGCTCCAGACCGAACTGAGGATAGATGGGCAGCCCGATCTTCTTGAAATGAACCAGGAAATCAATGGGGTTTTCGGGATCCGGCTTGTCGTGACGATTCTTGAAGCCCTGTATCCGGATCTTTCCTATGCAGTTCACCACACATCGGGATTGCACCCCTTCCGCGAGGGCGGGATAGCAGGCGATACACTTCTCCGAAACCTTGCTCACCGTGTTAAACATGGGTCTCTTATAGGGACAGGCCCTGATGCACTCCCGATAACCCCTGCAGCGGTGCTGGTCAATGAGGACCACCCCATCTTCCTCGCGCTTGTAAATGGCTTTCCTGGGGCACGCGGCAAGGCATGCGGGATATGTGCAATGATTGCAGGTTCTTGGAAAGTAGAACATCCAGGCAATATGGGGGAGGGAGAAATGAGAGCCCTTTTCCACAGGCGAGGACAGGTCATCCTCGCCCAGGTTGGGATAAGCCCAATCCTCCGTTTCGGGAAGGAAGCCGAGGAATGCCTTCTCCGGTCCCGCTGCCTCAAAAATGGTCTTGCCGTTGTATTTGTCCCCTTTCCATTCCTGGACACCCAGCACTTCGAGGAGCCGCACATCCCAGCCCAGGGGCCAATAGCCGTAAGGCTTGGTCTCTACGCTGTTCCAGAACATATACTCCTGTCCTCTGCCTGAGGTCCAGGTTGTCTTGCATCCAAGGGAGCAGGTATGGCAGCCGATGCATTTGTTCAGGTCATAGACCCAGGATATCTGCTTCCTGGGGTGGTGCTCTTCGTAAATGTACTCCATCTTTCTTCCGAGCTGCCAGTTGTACACGTCAGCCATCTTACTCCACCCCCTTTACGAATTCTCCGCGAACATATTTCTTGTGGTTCTCCGACTGGTAGGCTGGGCGGAGACCGAACTGGGCGGGCCTCCAAATTCCCTTTCCGCTCTCCCCGCCGTCTTCGGCTTTCCGAATTTTCACGAAAGACTCCTTGGGGGCGCCTGCGGGGCAATGAATGTCACTCTCAAAACCTGTCCCCATCTGCTGGCCGAAATAGCCTTTTCGAACAAGGGTCTCGGTCATCAGGGTGGGGCGCAGCCATGCCCGGGTGCAGCTCTGGTGCCCTCCGTAGCGGAACAGTGCCTGGTAGCCGGTTTCCGAATTTTTTGCGAGCTTGTCCGGGCGCTCTTCGTGAGCCTTCACGCTTCCCGGTGAAGCCTGGTACATGTTGAACCACATGCGTACAATCCCTGTGGGGATGCCGGGGTAGTACCTGACCCGGGCCATCAAATGGGTGAAACGATCATTCCTGTTTTCAGGTTTGTATCCCCTGAAGGGACGGTCGGAGGGATCCGCCTCAATCCAGGCGTAGTCTCCATCCTGAAGGCCGAGGGCCCTGGCGTCTTTTGGATTCATGTCGCAATATGACTCTCCCACGAAGGGCTTTCGCTTATCTTTTCGGTAAAAGTCTCCGAAGGGACCGAAAAGAACGGCGATCAAGTCCAGATCGGTGGCAGTACTGTGGGCGCCCCATCGGTATTTGGGTGTTATGAACACAAACCCGGCCCCCATGGGATGTGATGTTTTCTCTACATCGTCCCAGGGCTTGAGCACATTTCTGATCTGACGAGTCTCGGATGAGAGATCATTCGGCGAAACGCCGTAATCGGCCGGAGGCGTGGGCCGAAGTGCAGGGTGGGGTTTTCCTACAATCACATTCGGCTCATAGGGGGTCCCATCCACAGGCTCCCGATAGACAGGAAGGTTTTCTCCATATTCGAGGAACTCGGCTTCATCCCGATAGAATTCCAGTCTTCCGGTGCGCGTGTACCAGGGGCGGGATTCTTTTGTCTGCTCCCACCCTTTCGTTATGGGATAGGTTCGGGTCATCTTGAGGGCAGGAATCCCCTGTTTCGCCTTTTCCTCCAGGTCCTGGATCCTGTAACCCTTTGTGGCATTTCCGCCATCCAGAATCCGCTGGAGGTATACTTCCATTTTTCCTTCATCCAGAAATTTCCAGTACTCTTCGAACCGCTTGTCGCCAGTCAGGGAGGCGAGCTTTTTGGACACCCCTGAAAGAACCTCCAGATCTCCCCTTGTATCAAAAATGCGGGGAAAAGGAGTCCTGGGGAGAGTCATGAGAAAAGGATTGGTGACAGATCCGGCCATATCGGGGGATTTGAGCTCGGCCCAGCTATCTACAGGGAAAACTATGTCAGACCACTCGCAGCTCAGTGTCCACATCCACTCCTGGGCCACAATCATCTCAACCCTGGGAAGGGTGTTTTTCACCACATCATAGTGCCACTTGATGTTTCCCAGGATGGAATTGGAGTTGGAAAACCAGGCCACCTTTGTGGGAGTGGGAACATGGCTCTTCCCCGTAAAGAGCTTTTTTCCCACGCGCAGGGGGCGGTCTCCATAGTTGTAATAATGGGCGGATTCGGCATAATAGTACTTCTTTACCCTGGCGGGCTTGTCGGCATCCAATTGGGGGTTAAAAGGATCTTCCAGAATGAACTGGGGGAGACCGTTGAAATAGGCCCCTCGATAGTTCCCCGCAAAACTGCCCACATTTCCCCCATGGAGTCCGATGTTTCGAGTGAGAGCGGCGAGAAGAAAAACGGCCCTGTCTTTCAGGTCATTGTTGAAGAAGTGGTTGGGCCCCATGCCTGTCGCCAGAAGGGTGGCGGAACGGTTTTTCGCCACATCCCGGGCCAGACTCTCAATTACCTCTTTCGGTATCCAGGTTATCCTGGATACGGTGCCGGGGTCAAAGCCGTCGGTCAGGTACTGAGAGATCAGGGAGAAAACAGAGCGAACCTTGATTTTCCCGCCATCCGCAAGGGTGACCTCATATTCTCCATCAAGGGCGGGCTCCATCTCCTTTCCCGGGAAGCGGTCCCCCACCTGATCACGGGTAACCGGAAGGGGTCCTTTATTCTTCCGGTCCCAGACCATGGCATCACTCCATTTTGCCCGAAGCTCCTCGGGAATCAACTGGGCATCCTGACTGGCCATGGGTGGAAGCTTTTCCCCTTTCTTAAAGGTTTTCGCAAAATTCGTAAGATCCGAGGGCTTGTAATTCCTGTCCAGATCCGAGGCCGTAAGAAGTTTCAGTGTATCCATACGCACCAGGAGGGGAAGATCGGTGGAGGTCATTACATATTCCCTGTCATACAAGCCCTCTTTGATGATGACCTGAGCCATTCCGAGAGCGAGAGCAGTGTCCGTTCCCGGGCGGATGATGACCACCTCATCCGCTCTGGCTGAAGTGGATTGGTATTCACAGGCGATTGTGACGACCTTTGTTCCCTTGATGCGCGCTTCGGAGAGCCAGTGGCCGTCAGGCATCTTCGTGGATATCCAGTTCATACCCCAGCAGAGGATCAGCTTCGCGTTTTCCGCATCAAAAAGATCGAAATCAACGGTTTGCTGGCCGGTAACCATGGGATGGCCGGGGGGGAGGTCGGTGTGCCAGGTATAGTTGTCCCACCCACGGGAACCAAGGGCCTGGTCGGGCCCGAGGCCCCTGTTTTTTGCATCCAGAAGGGCCAGCATGTTGGCGAAACGGTACATTCCGAAAATCCGGGTAACCCCAAGGAGCGGCATCCCTCCACGCATTTTCACGGTCTGCATCCCTGCGCCATGCATGGCCGCGATCATCGCATCATCATAGTTCTGTTGCTTGAGAAAAGCGGCCCCTGAGTCGCCGTCATAGGTCTTGCTGATGTTCATGAGGGCCTTTGCCGTGATGTCGCAGGCTTCATCCCAGGAGACCCGAACCCAATGATCGGTACCCCTTTCGAAGTAGCTCGCAGGAGGCTTTCCGGTGTCAGGGTCCCTTGGAAACCCTTTTTTGGCCCATTCCAGAAATCCCTTACGTACCATGGGGACCTTTACTCTGCGGTCCCCCTGAATCCGTCGCAACATGGCCAGGCCTTTCTGGCAGATCCTCGGATCCCATCTAGCGGAAGCCTTGTTCCCATAAAGGTCCTCGGCCTTCCCGTATCCGAAACTGGGGCCGATCCGAACAATGACGCCGTTTCTTACGTGAGCCTTGAGATAGCACCCATGGGTGTCATTGGGAATACACAAAAAATGGAAGGTGGAATCCACTTTGTAAATATCCCGATAGCATTTCTCCCATTCCCTATCAGGGTATTGGGCGAGCGGGTTTTCTATGGATACGATCTCTTTCAAGTGTCGTCCGACGCCGGGGTGACCGCCGATCCAGGCGCCAAATGCTGCTCCTGTTTTCAGGAAATCCCGTCTCGTAATGTCAAAAGTCACAGGGATAACCACCTTTCAAAGTGTAAATCTCAAAATTATGGCCCTCCTGCAAACTATCGCCATGTATGTGACCGTTTGCAATTTGCATTTTACATTTTGCACTCTACAATTTCCCCGCACCCGCGTTCTTCATCATCCCCGTCCACGAGATTGGGCAATTGGAAAGGCTCGAAGGAAACTTCAAGGAACTCCTTCTCTTGATCGAGAAAGGCAACGGCGGTACGGGCGAGCCAGGAATAGACCCCTGCCTGGGCCAAAACGAGCTTCGAAAAAAACGCCGGCGCCCAACGTCCCAAATGGTCTGCCAGGAAGCGGGCCTGCGCCTCCCGGCAGATCCCGGCATTCTCCAGGAGCCCTTCGGACAGAGCCTGGCCTTCTCGGTAAGCGGCCAGTCCAAGGAACTCCAGCTCCACCGCGATGTGATCCCCTATCTCGGAGGCCTCGCCCTCGGCGGCAAGACCGAAGGCGCGATAAAACCCCGATATGTCGGCCAGCTCCTGAGCTTCGCGGAAAGGATCGCGGCAACTGTACCGTGCCGCGTGAGCCGAAAAAGGAGAGGAATATCCGAAAAG
>JACPDT010000149.1:9972-12495 GCA_016183865.1 Armatimonadota bacterium
AAGCCGATCATGGGAACATATCAGATCCTGGGTGACCGGGGGGACAGGTCCCACGTGGGACTCTTGAGATGTCAGATCAGACAGCTCCCTCAAAGAATCAAGAATCTCCGAAGCTCCACCTGGTGAAGGACAGGAAAATCCGACGGACAAGAGGCGATAAATCTTGCTTCTCCGAAGCGCCGTCTCCACCTTTTGCGACCTGTTTGCCACAGCGCGACCTCCTGAATTCCTTATTTCATTCCTCCAGAGTTTTCCAGATATTGACTACAAACAAAATAAATGAAACTGTGAGAACCAATCCAAATGTGCCGAGAATATGATCCAGCATTTTCCCTGAATAGAAGCCTTTTGCGATCCAGACGACAACCAGACCCACAAGGCCGACATTCGCCAGCCGGAATTGCCATAATGCAAGCGAGTCGCTCCAGAGGGGGCGCCCCCTGAACCGAGGCAGGATGTGGTAGGCGACTCCGAAGATGACCAGGGACACGAAACCAACGAGGTTCAAGTGGGCATGAGGGGCAAGCAGAAAGGGAAGCCAGTTGGGCTCAAAAGCCATCCCAAGTCCGGCGAGAATGCCGGCCGTAAGATATATCAAACCTGCTCTCAAGGAAAGGAGGGTAACCTGGCTCATTTCATTTATGATACACGATTCCGCAAAGAAGAGAAATGACCTGCATCACTTTTGAGGAAGAGGGACTGCGAAGGGGGCTATATGGCGGAACGACCGTTGAGCCTGGAAAGTGCTTTCGAAACCTGGTCGGGCTGCATCGGTTTGGAAAGAACCTCACAGGCGCCGGCTTCGAGAGCGCCGGAGAGCAACGACTTGTCGGAAGCACAGGAAGATACGAGAATTTTGGCAAATTTATCCTGTTTTCGGATCTTCCTTATTACATCCACACCATCCATATAGGGAAGATCCAGGTCGGTGATGACTACATCCGGCTTCTGCGAGCAAAACTGCTCAATTGCCTGCTCCCCTGTGCGGGCAGGGAACACACTATGGCCCAGGACCTCAAGGATCTTTGCTCCATGATTCCTGGAGATGATGGAATCCTCAACAAGCAAAATCTTCACGCCTTATATTATAACCACAGAAAAAAGATTTGTCTATAATACGATCGAATCCACAAAGCCGCCGGAAAAAACCTTTAGAGTTAACTCTTAAGTGGGTCGAGACACAAATTCCATTCTGAATTCTGACTCCTGCATCCTGTCTACTCAGGTAGTCAGGAGTCAGAATGAGGACGTCAGCAAGCTGTTGGAGGCCTATTCGCAGGCTATTCTGAATTCTGACTCCTGAATTGTGTCTACTTGAGTAGTTACGTCCATGAAGCATCAAACCCACTGGTGCTCACGGGCATAGAGGAGAAGCTGGACGCGATCCCTTAATCGCAGTTTCTGAAGGATTCTGGATATATGAGCTTTCACCGTATTCTCGCTCAAGGCAAGAGCGGATCCGATCTCCTTGTTGCTCTTACCCTCCGCCAGCCTCTGGATGATGGCCAGCTCCCTTTCCGTCAAAGGAGGGGCATCTTTCTCGGTCCGCTCCGTCACGGGGCTTGAAGCTCTGGCGGATCTGGCCTCCAAAAGGGCCCTTCTTATGCTTAAATTCGCCCTGGGATCAACGGGGAACTCACCCCGGTGAACCTGCCGAATGGCATCTACCACACGCTCAGGCACGGTCCCCTTGAGGAGATAGCCGAAAGCGCCCGCCCGCACGGCATCCAGAACCAGGGAGTCGCGAATATGTCCTGTGAGGACGAGAATTCGAACAGAGGGAAAACGCTTGCCCACTTCGGAAATGACCCGAATGCCATCCATCCCCGGAAGCTCCAGGTCCAGGAGAATCAAATCCGGAGCAAGGGCTTCCGCCTGTCGCAGAGTCTCTTCCCCATCACCGGCGATCCCCGCGACCTCTATGCCCTCCTCGCCCTGGAGCATCTCCGCCAGCATGTGGGCAAAGAGCTTCTGATCATCCACAATTAGAACACGAATCCTGTCCGACACCTCGTAGCGCACCCTCCCTCCAAAATCACGCTTCCAGCACAGAGTGTTCTTGTTATCTTGTTATCTTCTTCTCCACATCTAGATCCAGTTTTCGATCAAAGCCTTACTTAGTCCTCTCAGCCGGAAGAAATAGCGTGAATGGCGCGAATACTGAGATTTCTATCGTCCCCTGCGTCATTTCCGTTTTGCCGTTTGCAGGATTGTGCCTGAGGGTCGCTAAATAATCCGATGATAATGGACAATCGTGAGATTCTTCAGGCATGTGGACTGTTCAAAAGTCTCCCTTCCGATGAGATCAGCCGTCTCGTAAATTTTTTCGGAGAGCGCAGCTTTCCGAAAGATTCGTTTATTTTTCTTGAGGGGGACCCTTCCGATTGGCTTTACCTCGTAAAAACAGGCAAGATCAAAACCCTCCCCGCCAGAACAAAAGTAAAATACTCCCCCTCCAAAAACATCCTTGGCCGCGCTTAATAGCGCTATCTACCCCTTAAATAGTCCTTGCAAATGTTCACA
>JACPDT010000157.1:0-1392 GCA_016183865.1 Armatimonadota bacterium
AGCTCCTCAAAGGGATTCCTGGAATACCCCAGGTCTTGCAGGCGCTCGCGATTGCCCAGCCACATAAGGATCAATTCGCGATACTGCCGCCCATACCTTGAGGCGAAGGTTTTTCTCTTCCCCTGACCGAAATCCATGATGACACTGAAAAGTGGCGCACGACATGAATAACGTCAGTAATGCGTGGTGGGATTTGTGTCGGAGGCCGCCAGGACAAGGGGGGTTTTTTATGTCTGCACCGACAGAAGGCTCAGGAGCACCCGCAGATCTTTGGAGTCATCCGAAGATCGGCCAATTTCCACGCAGAATCTGGGACAAGGACCCGACACTCTGGAAACAGGATCCGGGGGTGCAGAAGAGCATTCTGAATCGCCTCGGATGGCTCACTGTTTTTGAGGAAATGGAAAAACATGCAGAGGAGATGACCTCCTTCGCCCAGGAGATCAAGAACGGGGGTTTCACCCGTGTGGTTCTTCTGGGCATGGGCGGGAGCAGCATGGCCCCTGAGGTGTTCCGCCAGACTTTCCGCATTGCCGTGGGTTTTCCGGAGTTCACGGTGCTGGACACCACAGACCCTGCCACAATCGTGGCCCTGGAGAGATCTCTGGATCCGGCCAAAACGCTCTTTGTTGTTGCCACCAAATCGGGTACCACCCTGGAGACCCTCTCCCTATATCGCTATTTCGAGGACAAAGTAAAACAGAAAAAGGGAGAGTCGGCAGGAGAGAACTTTATCGCCATCACCGACCCCGGAACCCCTCTTGAAGCCGCGGCGAAGGACAAGAGGTTCAGGCGAATCTTTCTCAACCCTCCCGACATCGGGGGGAGATATTCGGCCCTCTCCTACTTCGGCCTCGTCCCGGCGGCTTTGATGGGAATTCGGGTGGACCGGCTCCTGGAGCGGGCCAGGACGATGCAGCTTCTCTGCGGCCCGAACATCCCCTCGGAGAATAACCCGGGTATCTGGCTCGGTACTCATCTGGGTGCCCTTGGGGGAAGCGGGAAAAACAAGGTCACCTTCGTTCTTTCTCCCGGTCTTGCCTCATTCGGCTGCTGGGTGGAGCAGCTCGTCGCCGAAAGCACGGGCAAAGAGGGCAGAGGGCTTGTCCCCATCGAAGGGGAGCCGCCAGGCTCGCCCGAATGCTACGGAGACGACCGTGTCTTTGTATACATGCGCCTTCAATCATTGCCTTACACCGACATGGACAGGAAAGTGGACATGTTGGAGATCTCCCTTCATCCGGTGATCCGGCAGGTCGTGGCCGATCCCTATGATCTGGGGGCGGATTTCTTCCGGTGGGAGCTGGCGACCGCCACCGCGGGAGTGTTCCTGGGGATCAATCCCTTCGATGAGCCGAATGTCAAGGAAAGCAAGGATAATACGGACCGCAT
>JACPDT010000157.1:1399-20993 GCA_016183865.1 Armatimonadota bacterium
AACAGTTCCTGGCACAGGGAAAGCTCTCTGACGTGTCCGCTCTCAGCCCTTCGGACAAGACGCAAATCGCCTCATTTCTGCAAGAAGCGGGACAAGGAGATTACATTGCACTCCTCGCGTATTTCCAGAAAACCCGAGAGGGAGAGGCGCTCCTCACGGAAATCAGGACCGCATTTCGGGATGCCCTAAAAACGGCCACAGCCGTCGGTTATGGACCCCGATTCCTTCATTCCACGGGACAGCTCCACAAGGGCGGAGATGGAAGCGGGGTTTTCATACAACTGGTTGCAGAGGACCTTCAGGATGCGAAGATCCCCGGGGAATCCTATACCTTCGGGGTTCTCAAACAGGCCCAGGCATTGGGCGACCTTGAGGCACTGAAAAACAAAGGGCGAAGAGTGATCCGCATCTCCCTGGGATCGGACATAAGGACCGGCTTGATGCAACTGAGAGATACGGTCCAGAGCATCCTGGGAGCGGCCAGAGAAGCGTAAGGAGTGAGACAAAATGGACCTGGGATTCATCGGTTTGGGACGAATGGGCGCCAATATGGTCAGAAGACTCCTTGGAGGAGGGCACCGGATCGTCGCTTACAATCGGAGCCCTGACAAGGTAAAACAAATCGTGGAAGAGGGGGCCGAGGGCGCTTTTTCCCTTGAGGAGCTGGCGGCAAAGCTGATCCCTCCCCGGGCGGTCTGGCTCATGATTCCCGAGGGGGACCCTGTGAACCAGCACATACGGGAGCTCAAGCCGCTCCTGGCAAGGGGGGATATCGTCATAGACGGGGGAAACGCCTATTTCAAGAATTCTGTAGCCAGGGGCAAAGACCTCGCGGAATCGGGGATCCTCTTCACGGATGTGGGCACAAGTGGAGGAATCTGGGGTCTCAAGAACGGGTATTGTCTCATGATCGGCGGCGATGAAAGCACATACAGGCGGCTTGAGCCGATTTTCAGCACCCTGGCCCCTCCGGATGGCTATCTTTACTGCGGTCCCAGCGGATCAGGCCATTTCGTGAAAATGATCCATAATGGAATCGAATACGGAATGCTGCAAGCCTATGGGGAAGGCTTCGAAATCATGAAAGCCTCCCCATACAAGCTGGATTTCGGGAAAATCGCCCATTTGTGGAACCAGGGAAGCGTTGTCCGCTCGTGGCTTCTGGAGCTGGCGGAAGCCGCCTTCCAAAAAGATCCGACTCTGGCTTCGCTGAAAGGATATGTGGCTGATTCGGGCGAAGGGCGTTGGACTGTGCAGACCGCCATGGAAGAAGACATCCCTGCCCCTGTCATCACCCTTTCCCTCCTGGAGCGCTTCCGCTCCCGCCAGGAGGAATCCTTCAGCGCCAAAGTCATCGCCGCACTGCGCCAGGAGTTCGGAGGCCATCCCGTTAAAGAAGCCGTACATCCATGATAGTGGAGAATCCTGCGCCGGCGGAAAATCCACGTCGAAAGGGGCTCCGCCTGGAGCGAGTGCCCGAGCCCTGCGCTGTCGTCATTTTAGGCGCTACCGGAGACCTCACAAAAAGAAAACTGGCGCCCGCCTTGTACAATCTCGCGGTTGAGAATCTCCTCCCTGAGAACTTCGCGCTCATTGGCTTTGCCAGACGCCCCCAGGAATCCGCCCAATTTCGAGATGCCGTGAGACAGGGGCTGGATCAGTTCTCCAGAAGCAAGCCCATCAGGGCTTCCGCCTGGGAGCGATTCGCGGAGAATATGCACTACATCTCCTCCCCTTTCGAAGATCCCAAGGGGTATGAGGAGCTTTCCATATTCCTGAAGGAGATGGATCAAAAAAGAGGCTGTAGAAACCGAATTTTCTACCTCGCCGTCCCCCCGGAAAGCACTCCTGGAATCGTGGAGCAACTGGGGAATTCGGGCCTTTCAAGACCCTGTGAATGCGCGTGGACCCGGCTCATTGTGGAAAAGCCCTTTGGCAGTGATCTGGCCACCGCCTGTAAGCTCAATCAGGAGATCGCCGCGGTCTTCGCAGAAAACCAGGTATATCGGATGGATCATTACCTGGGAAAAGAAACGGTCCAAAACCTCCTGGTCTTCCGCTTCGCCAACGGGATATATGAGCCCATCTGGAACCGAAGATACATAGACCATGTCCAGATCACCGTTTCCGAACACCTTGGGATGGAAGGAAGAGGGGCTTCTTACGAGGAGGCAGGGGCTCTTCGGGACATTATGGCGAATCACATGGTGCAACTGCTCTGTATGATCGGGATGGAGCCTTCCGTAGCCTTTGATGCGGACTCTCTGAGAGACGAAAAGACCAAGCTTATCAAGGCCGTTCATCCCCCCCCTGATGAGCCTGTGGGCTCGTACGCGGTCCGGGGCCAGTATGGCCCGGGGTGGGTGGAGGGTCTTCAGGTTCCAGGCTATCGCAATGAGCCCAAAGTGGCGCCTCAGTCCTCCACGGAGACCTATGTGGCTCTCAAGCTCTTTATTGACAACTGGCGGTGGGCGGGCGTGCCCTTTTATCTCCGCACAGGAAAGCGGCTGCCCAAAAGGACCACAGAGATCGCCATTCAATTCAAACCGGCTCCCCATCTCATGTTCAGCAAGGCGGCCGTGCCGAGATTGGACCCCAACTTGCTCGCCGTGAGAGTCCAGCCTGATGAAGGAATCTCCCTCCGTTTCGGCGCAAAAGTCCCGGGACCCTCAATCCACATTCGAGCCGTCAATATGGACTTCACCTATGGCACTGCTTTCACTGCCGAACCCCCTGAAGCCTATGAGACTCTTCTTCTGGATTGCATGCTGGGAGACCCCACCCTTTTCATGAGAGGGGATGAAGTGGAGGCGGCCTGGGGCCTCATGACCCCGATCCTTGAAGGGTGGAGCAAGAGCCCTGAGCCGCCGTTCCCGAACTATGAGGCGGGATCCTGGGGTCCGGAAAGGGCTCTGGAGCTGATCGAGCGGGATGGACGCAAGTGGAGGCGGCTGTAAGTGAAAGCTCAGACCCTTCCCCAGAACCTCATGCCCGCATGGTCGGCCGAATCCACAACCCTTCAAGCTGTAGAGCGGGCTTTGGTGGAGCTATGGAGGGAATCGGACGGCATGGGGGATCGGATCCACGAAGTGCGCACCCGAGTTATGAACCTCATTACTTGCGTCTCAGAGCCCGGAAGGGTGGACCAGGTCCTGAGCACAATCGCCGAATTGCCCGGACATCATGCGTCAAGGAGCATTCTTCTTGTCCTGAATCCCGATGAAGCTCAAGAGGCCCCCCTCAAGATGGATGCCCGAATCTTCTCTTTTTGCAGCACTGCAGCAGGGACTTCCAATCTTGTCTGCCATGAGCAGATCCTTCTCACCGTCTCTGGGCGGGTGGATAACCTCGCGAGCATTGCAGTTCCATTGCTGGCGCCTGAGCTTCCGGAGTTCCTCTGGTGGGTCGGCTCTCCCCCTTTTGAGAGTGAGCCTTTTCTTTCACTCGCGGAAAACTGCGATTGTCTTGTTGTGGATTCCGGAAAATTCCTTTCCCCTCTCGAAGACCTCGGAAAGCTCATAAGGCTCCAATCCAATCCGAACCTCGCCTTCGCCCTTCGGGATTTCAACTGGGGTCGTCTGACCCGCTGGCGCGAGCTTCTCGCTCAGTTTTTTGACCCTCCGGTTCCCAGGTCCCATCTTCCCCATCTGGAGCGGGCGAACATCGAGTATGCGACAGGCAAGGCAGGCGCAGCCGATAACCCTTTGCTCGCTTACCTTATGGCGGGTTGGCTGTCATCGCGACTCGGGTGGAATGGGATGGATTTTTCGGGAAGAGTGGCAGTGAGCGCCACCGTCAGGACTGATCTTGCCCCAGGGGATCTGGTCTCCGTAAGGCTCGATTCAAGAAGTCCGGAAGGGCCGGGGGCATTTTCCATAACACGGGAAGAAGATCCAACCCTCGCGATCCTCCAAGCCGATGTACCGAATTATCCGCGCTGGCAAAGGAAGACATCCCTGGAAACCCCTGAGGAAAAGAATCTCCTGGAGCTTGAGCTCAAGTCCGTTGATCCTGATGAGGTCTTCGAAGAGGCCCTTGCAGCCGCCTTCCGACTTTCGAGGGAATCGGAATGAATGACGATCTCTTGAGAAGAATGCCGAAAGTGGAGCTTCACCGCCATCTGGAAGGGGCTTTTCGCCCTGAGTGGCTTCTTGAAATCGCTCAGGAAAACGGCATCCCCCTGCCCGCTTCGAACACGGAATCACTGAGGCCCTACGTGCAGGTCACAGCCCAGGACCGATCCCTCCTGGATTTCCTTGGGAAATTCTCGGTCATAGGACAGGTCTTTACAAGCCCTTTGGTGATCGAGAGGCTGACCTTCAAGGTGATCGAAGAAGCTGCCAGGGAGAATATCCATTATATCGAGCTTCGCTTTGATCCCTGCTACATGAGTCTGTGCAGGGGAATCCCAATGCCCCTGGTGGCTGAGGCAATACTGAGCGGGAGAGATCGAGCCAAAGGGCGCTATCCCAAAACCCAGGTCCGGTTCATCGTGATCCTGCAAAGGCAGCTTGGGACAGTCATGGGTGAAAAAGCGCTCCAGATCGCCCTGGCCTACCAGGATCAGGGATTTGTGGGCGTTGATCTGGCGGGCGATGAGGTCAATGTTCCCCCCGAGCCCTTTGCAGGTCTCTTTTCCAGGGCCGAGAGGGCAGGGTTCGGAATCACCCTCCATGCAGGGGAAGCAAGAGGCTCGGAAAGCGTAAGAGCCGCCATAGAGACCTGCAATGCTCAGAGGATCGGCCATGGGGTCCGAATCACAGAGGACCCTTCTCTTCGCGAGCTTATCAGGGAGCGCGGCATCCCATTGGAAATATGCGTCACAAGCAATATCCAGACAGGGGCATCCCGCACCTATGAAGAGCACCCGATCCGCTCCTTCTACGAATCGGGAATTCAGGTTACCGTGAGCACAGATGACCCGGGCGTCAGCGGCATTGATCTGACGCACGAATACGGGGTGCTGAAGGATAAGCTTTGCTTCACAGCAAAGGACTTGCAGAAAATGAATCTCGCCGCTGCCGAAGCCGCCTTTCTCCCCCTATCGGAGAAAACCGCGCTGAAAGAATCCCTGGAATTGGAGTACAGAAAA
Source organism: Armatimonadota bacterium (assembly GCA_016183865.1). Taxonomy (GTDB): domain Bacteria; phylum Vulcanimicrobiota; class JACPDT01; order JACPDT01; family JACPDT01; genus JACPDT01. The sequence goes on from JACPDT010000157.1 coordinate 6,492, forward strand.
TATTCCCAATGACTCTGACGCACGAACCCGCCTGTGAGAATTGAAATCTTCCCTGATCTTCAGGCACTGAGCAGAAAAGCGGCCTCTTACATCGTGGAAGAGGCCCGGGCCTCAAGGGATAGGCCCTTTACCCTGGCCCTTTCGGGAGGGTCCACCCCCAGGGAAGCTTACCGATCGTTGGCAGATCCGTCCTTTTCCAGTCTGATGCCCTGGAAAAGGACGCACATCTTCTGGGTGGATGAGCGAATGGTCTCTCCCACGGACTGTGACAGCAATTACGGGATGGTCCGGAATCTGCTTGTTTCCCATATCTCTGTCCCGCCCGAGAACGTTCACCCCTTTGCAGGAGACCTTCCAAGTCCGGAAGAAGCTGCCGCCCGATACGAGGTGGAGCTCAAAGAATTCTTTCAACTGGGTCGAGGTCAGTTCCCGGAATTCAATCTCGTCCTCCTGGGAATGGGAGAGGACGGCCATACAGCATCCCTTTTCCCTTCATCGAAAGCTCTCCTGGAAACAAGACGCCTGGCGGTCCCCGCTCATTCGGAAAAGCCCCCCCACAGCCGCCTGACCCTGACGCTCCCTGTACTGAACATGGCCAAAAAAATCATTTTTCTCGTGACAGGCAAGGAAAAGGCGTACACCGTGAAAAGGGTTCTCAAAGATCCCCGGGAAGCGTCTCCCCTCCCCGCTGGATTGATCCAACCGTCTCTCGGAAGGGTCCTGTGGCTCCTGGATGAAGAGGCTGCAAGTCAACTGCGCCCGGTAAGAGGAATCTGAGAGGATTCAAGCCTGGGGCGTGTTCCCGTCATACGCAAGGAGAAGCCGACTTCACAAAAGGAGATTCAGGCGACAAGCACCTCTCGCCTCCAGAGAATCCTTAACAAGGCCGGGCCTGGATTAGATCTTCCCGCAATCTGACTGCCGCGCAATGAGTTCCCAGATCGAGGTGTCGGCAGCTTCCCTCCATATAGAGAACCGTTACAAGGGTTCCGTCCTCAAGCCTCACGGCGCTGGGATAGCCACAATCCCGGCTGTCGGCATCATCGGCCAGTAAGATGGTGGACTGTCTTTTCCACGTTTCTCCGCGATCCTCGCTCACAAGCGCCCTTGCACCATAAGGGAAATTCCTGGATCCATACACCAGAAACACCCTTCCATCCCCCAGGAGAGCCAGATCCGCCGGGTGCTCCAGGGTTTCCGTCACCTTTCCAAGGCTCTCCCAGGCATATCCCCCGTCAGAGGAGACGAGAGCATGTACGGCTTCTTCAGGGGCATCCGATCTTGCGGCTGAGAGGATTCTCTCATCCGGCAGGAGCAGGAAAGATGTCTCATTCAGTCCTTTGCCGATAAGCGAAGGATCGCCCCAGGATTCGCCTCCGTCTCTTGAGCGGATCACGAAGGCCTCATACTTCCCCTCCGGGCCGCCCTTTTTCGTTCCATACACGTTCATCCATAGGGTCCGGTCCGGCATCTCCACGATTCTTCCGTAGGGGGAGACATTTTCGTAACCGGCCAGGGCCAGCTCCTTCGGGGGAGACCACGATTCCCCTCGATCCCTGGATATTGCGAAAAAGCAAGTGAAAGCGGAAAGCTCGGGAACCCATACATCCGTGAGGTGGTCGCTGAACTGATAGTCAGGGGTCCCTTTGTGTCCTGCGTATGCCTTGTAGTACCCTGTGAGCGAGCCATAGGCCAGGATCAGTGAGCCCCCGGCGGTCCACCCCAGTGCGGGGTTTCTGTCGTCCTGGGACGTACCCACAGCGGTCCTTGGTGTGGACCATGTCTTCCCTCCATCCTCGGACCTTACCAGATCAAGCCTTCCTCCGACGCCTATGTGGCCCGCCCCTCCCCGAATGACGGCAATAAGCTCGTCTCCGCCTGGGTTCACGACTACGGGAAAATAGCCGCAGCCGGGGCCCTGAGCCACAACGATTCTTTCCGCCTCCACTTCACGGAAAACTCTTACAGCGGCGCCTGAAGTCATGGAAAACGCCCCCTTTTCCTGAAAATAGATCAAAAGAAGGATGATATTTTAATTCTTTAGTCAGAACTCCCCACTTCCCCTTTGCGTCTAAAAATGCGATAATAGAGACAGGAGGGATCACAATGGAAGGGATCATTCAATCGGTAAGTCATCTGTTCAAGGAATACCCCTGGGTCATCTCCGCGGTGGCAGTTGTGGGTATTTTGAAGATAGTGCGAAATTTTATTGTTTCCATGTTCTCGATGCACTGATAAGCCCGTTCCCCTTTGCGCGGCCCGGGACCTCCGGTCCCGGGTTTTTGTTATGAACGGTCCTGCCACCTGGCGACGGATGGTGATGCAAGGGCCTCCAAGAGGTCCTGGATTCTTGTTTCGCTGACCTCCAGGTTCTTGTTCTTCATGATCTGATTCAGGACCCTGGCTGTCTGTACAGCATAAATGTGCTTCAATTCCTCGAAAGTGGCGATGAACTGGATGAATTTGAGGCAGTTCTTGACAGTAATTTTGGAGCGCATGGAATAGGATCCGAATTCATCCACATGCTGCAGGATGTCCCGCTCTGCCAGCAATGCTTCGCGAACGGCGTCCCTATGATGCCGGAGAAGCCATAATCTCCTGTCTCGAATCTGCGGAGAGCTGCCCCACTGATCCATCACTTTCTCCATCTCCCTTTTCATGACAGAGGGGTCATCATAGGGCGTCTCCTCGATCAGGAATCTGGAAAGGTATGCGCACTGGGCGATACAGCGGGTTATCCAGGAGGGGTCTCTTTTTTCGGCATATCGCTCACAGAAGTACAGAAGCTTGAGCTCGAATTTGAGAAAATGAGGGATGCATAAAGGCTGATAGAGGGCAAGCACCCTGTCCCGAAGGTTGCGGACAGGCATGAAAAGGGCCAGGAACCCCAGAGCCTCCGTGTATTCGAAGCGCTCCTTGAAAATGCCGCAGGAAAGTATCCGACAGGTCTCAGCGATCAAGTCCGCGATGTTCTTCCTGGTCCAATCCCCCCGCATTGCAGCCACGAGGGCTCTCTGGTGGTTCAGGGAGCTTTTCTCGTACCGGCGGGCCAGGGAGTCCGTAAAATCGGCCTTCCCGAAAAGCTGTCCCCAAACATCTGCAAGCATTCCTTCCCTGATGTTGGCCTCCACATAGAGCACATTGGGGAACCGATATCGCCCAACTCGCCGCGGGCTTCCATAGAGCGCCCAAGGCTCATACCGGTGGCTCTCGCAGTAGATCTCCTTAAGGAGGGGCGAAGTCGTGTGGAGCATTGTTGCATAAAGGAAAACATCGTAGTTTCCGAACCGGACGCCCTGCATTCAGACCCCTCCCTTCTTGAAAAGGGCTTTGAGATCCAAGAGGCGCTGGTCCTGCTCAATGCCTGCGTTTCGGTGGTCGTTCAAATCCCAATGGACCCGCATTCCGGAAAGGCCATGCCTCCTTTTGAGCCGCTCCGCAAAGGCCGAAATTGCGCCCACCGAAGGATCGCTCCAGTCTGATTCCATATAGAAGCCGTAAAGAAGGGCTGAGGCAGCGATCACCGGCTCTGTGGGAACGTCCGGGAGATCCAAATGGGCAACATCATAGATGACGTTATTTCGAGCCGGTGCGGGAGGGGCGGTCATCTCCCCCGATTCCTCACGGAGGATGCGACCGGAATTCGCGTCAACGATGATGGTCTCACCTTCCGTGAGAACGCCCGATGTTGCGCCACTAACCCCCAGAATGCAAGGGATCTTCAGCTCCCGGGCCACGATTGCCGTGTGACAGAGGGGAGAGCCGTCCTCCGCCACGATTGCGGAAGCCCGATAGAGAATCGGCATGAAATCGGGATCTGTGGCAGAAACGGCGATGACATCTCCTTCTTCCACCTTGCAAATATCATCAGGGGAGAGGACGATCTTCACGGGCCCTTTCCCGATCCCGGGTGAAGCCGTCATGAACCCGGTCTGGTTCTGAGCAGCCGCCGTTTCAGGAGGACGGGTCGTGATGGGGCGCACCTGAAGAATGAAGAGCCCTTCGGCGGAAAAGGACCATTCCATATCAATCTCATAACCCATCTCTTCCCTGATTCGCATTGCTGCCGTATGAAGCTCCTGAACCTCCGAGCCGGAGAGCACCGCCCTTCGATCATAGGGAACCGGAACCCGAACGGAGTAAAGGTAGCTTCCGTAAGGGAGATGGACCTGGGTCCTGCCGATGGAAGTCTCGATTTCTTCGCCCGGAATGTAAGACTTGCCGGTCGTCTCGCAAATGGTCATCTCAAACTTGTGTCTGAGGGATCGGGATTCCACTTCCCCCTTGTGGAGAACATAGAGATCGGAAGCCATCTTGCCGTCCACACATGCATGACAGGTGCCCCAATTGGCCACAAGACATTCGCGATCCGGATGGACAGGAGATCTGCTGAAATAGATCCCCGATTTCGCCGCATCCACCAGCTCCTGAAAGACGAGGGCAATGGATGAAAAAGCATCCTCCGCCACCTTTCTCCACGGCCTTGCAGAGTTTCTCCGATAGATGTGATCCAGATAAACCCGAAGCCCGACCAGCCAGCAGCTCTTGATGGTGAAAAGAAGCTCTTTTGGATCAGTCGGGGTGACGATGCTTTCATAATGACCGGCAAGGGAGGTTCCCGCGGAATCTTCGCAGGTTCCCGATGAGCGCACAATGAGGAGGCCCTTTCTGGGAATGGATTGGAGGATCTCCTTTTCCAGATCCTCCGGCCACGAGGCGTGGGCGAGGGTTGCGAAGAACGGCGCCCTGAGATCGGATCTGAAATAGTCCTGGACGAGCCTTCCATACTCCCTTGCCGTGAAATTGGCCCGCAGGAAACAAAGAAGCGCGCGGGCATCGAGGACCCAGGTTCTGGGAATCCGGATTCCGGGGACCGCTGAGAGCTTCCGAATATTCTCCGCTTTTCCTCCAAGGGTCAGAGCGCCACCGGAAGGCAGCTCTTCGATAGGGAAACAGAAACGATTCATCATCCCCGCTCCTCGATTCGAAAGGGCAGACCTTCATGGCAGTGAACAATCGTGGATGGCGGCCCACAGAGGGGTCCTTCGTAAACGATGAGATCCGCTCCAAGACGGATGGATTCTTCCAGATCATCCAGGAAAGTCATGTAGGGCCTTTGATGGACATTGACCGATGTAGTTATGAGCGGAACCCCTGCCTCGGAAGCCAGCTCAGTGATCCAGTGGTCGGGAAGCCTCAAACCCACCAGGCCGCTGGATCTTAACGGCTCGACCAGGTGCGCCAGGCGGCCGGAATAAGGCCACAGAGTGGTGTAAGGTCCTGTATAGCCATGGATATGGGAATCGAAAAGGGAACGATGAGAATCTGCGATCAAGAGCCGCGCCCAATCAAGAGAATGGGGAATGATGGAAAAAGGGGACTCCCGCCCTTTGATTTCCAGGATCCGTCTGACCACTTTCTCATCGAGCGCATTTCCGGAGATCCCGTAAATCGTGTCTGTGGGCAGAATGACGACATGACCCTGCAGGAGCCGGGCTTTCAGCGTTTCACGAACAAAGGGACGATCAATCTCGGTATAGATGTCCACAAGGGTTCTATATGTCGCTCAAAGCCCGGCTTCCTGCAAGAAATCTTAGGCGATGGTATTTTTCCAGGTGTTCATGCCCCTCAGGATCTGAGCATTTGTGAGATAGCCTGCCGAAGACCCGAGTTCGAAAGTAGGGCTGGAAGCCTTTGAGCCCTTTGAGGAGACCGAGGTCGAGCCCTTTCCGGAGGGCTTCTTCGCCGAGGAAGAGCCTTTTCCGGAAGGGGATGATCCCTTACCGGAGGGTGCGCTGGGGGATGATCCCTTACCGGAGGGTGCGCTGGGTGTTGACCCCTTGCCGGTGGAAGGGCTGGATCCTTTTCCGGATGTGAAAGCTTCCTTTACGGAGCCTGCGAATTCTTTCAGCTTGTTGAGAAGGGAAGGGGTGCATCCTTTTCCGGAGCACTGGACCGAATCCTTCTTCGGTTGGATGGGAGAACCTCCCTTTGAGATGGGCCTTGCGGAAAGTCCTGCTGTGAATGTTGTGGTTTGAGAGGGAATGGTGTTCATGATGTTACTCCTTTCAAGAGTTCAACCTGCTGCGATTATCCCGCACGGTCCCCGTGACAATCAAGTTCCAAATGCGTTCCAATTCACACATTCATCATATTAAATCATTACGGCTCTCTGCGCCATTGACGGAATGTAAACATTCATCCAATAAGCGTCCTCTTGCGGAAAGTTCACCAAACGTCCATTGTCGAATTTGGAGTTTTGGGCGGATACGCCTTCAGGGCGATGAGCTTGCCTATTAGCCCAAAGTAGTAGCTTCACTGCGACTTCAGCCCGATTTACAATTGGAGCAAGCTGTGGCATAATGGAAACAGGAAATTTGATAGGCGGGGAGTCCGATATTCCTCGCTATGAGTGAGGCTGAAGAGTTGGACGAGCTGTTCCCGCAACAGACAGATTTCACGGCCATAAGGGAGAAGTATGTCCAACTGGCGGAAAGGCTGGAAAGGGAAGCCCTACCCCTCCCTCCCAATGTGGCAGATCTGATGGAAGAGGTCAGGACCCTCTCCAGGGAGCTTACCCCTGAGAATTACGCTCTTCTCAAGAGGCCCCTGCGCACCGTGGTCTACAAGCTGTGCGATAAGCTCAACTATCGCCCTGTTCCGGCTGCAGGCTGAATCCCAATCCCAGGTCAGCGGCGAATCGCCCCCCCAACCGCCCTTGATTTTAGTTCGCTTCCCAAGGTGTCCGCCTCTGCTGCGTCGAAAAGGCTCATATCCGCAGAAGGGGGGGGATCTGCCGTGAAAACCGGAGATCAAGAGGCGAGATCGAGGCATCACGGGCTGTCGGCTCTTGCGGCGCTTCTGTTCTTCTTACTTTGCTGCCCCACGGTCCGTTCGGAAACGATCCAGGAGCTGGAAAACCCGCGTAAAGCGGGGGGTGGATGGGTCCTGGACAGGGCGCAAATTTTGAATTCAATGACAGAAGCGGCGCTCAACGAATACATCACCGACCTGGAGCGAAGAACCGGCGCGGAAATCGCCGTGGTGACGGTCCATAAATGTGAGGACCTGATTGGAGACCGAAGGTTCGAGCTGCAGGTCAAGGATTTTGCCACAAGACTTTTCAATACCTGGAAAATCGGAAAAAAAGACAAGAACAATGGCCTCCTTTTCCTGGTATCGGTAGAACAGAGAAGAACAGAGGTAGAAACAGGGTATGGGCTTGAGCCGATTTTGCCGGACGGCAAGATCGGCGCCATACTGGACGATCATGTAGTTCCCAGGTTCAAGAAGGGGGATCTTTCAGGGGGGATCCTGGACGGGGTTCGCGCAATGGGCAGGGTCATTGCCGCCGAATTCGCTCCCCCACCCTACCAGGTTGTCAGGATGAAAGGGGAAGAGCGAAAAAAGGCGAGCCATTTTTCCTATTTTCTCTTTTTCCTGGTTCTCGCGGCAGGCGCCTTCTTTTCCTTCAACCTGTATCGCTTCAAAGCAATCTCGCTGATGGCCGGTCCCCTCACATTGGCGACAGCCCTTTCTCCCCTCCTCTTCGGAGGGGCTGTTTCTCTCCTGCTTCTCACCATATCCCTTCCGGTCCTGTATTACTCCGGTTTCCGAATGTTCCAGGACCCCATCCTGAGTTGGGCAGGCAGGCAAAAAACCGGTTGGAACAAGTGGATGGCAGGGACAGGGTGGTCCTTTTTTGCAATCTTTGCCACCATCGGCATTTTCTCCATGGTGAAAACGATTCGGCCCACAGATGATACGGCCACGAATGTTATCCTGGGGCTTCTCGGATTTGTGCCCCTTTATGCTGTCTGCGTCCTTCCCTTTTATTATGGCACAGAGCAGTTCAAGCGATTGATCCCCAAAAGTTGCAAAAAATGCCAGGAAAAAATGCGCCTACTGGGCCAACGTGAAGAGAAGGAATACCTCGAAAACTGGCAGGAGCTGGAAGAAAAACTCGGAGCCAAAGATTACTGTGTCTGGTATTGCGGGCAGTGCAAGAACGTGGAGATCGAAGAATACAAGCAATCCAGTGAACTGAAACAATGCTCGAAATGTCGTCATCAGACCATGAAACAAATGCATGAAAAAGTCCTCCGGGGGGCGACCGAGAGGTCCACCGGCCTTCGTGAAGTGACCCGCAAGTGCATGGACCCTGAGTGCGGTCATCAGACCACAACAAAGGAGACCATCCCGAAGGAAAGACCCGCAACCCCTGCTGCAGCAACCGCAGGAACGACCTCCTCCTGGAGCGGCTCTGTCGGTTCAAGCAGCTCCTCCGGTTCCAGCAGCGATTTTGGAGGCGGATCCTCCGGTGGCGGCGGCGCGGGACGAGACTGGTAGGGGCTCTAATTTCACCCACTCGATCTTCGCATGCTTTTCACCGTGGGAGTATGATAAGTCGGCCATGAGTAGTTTCCTGACCCATTTGCAGAAAAAGTGGCAATCACTGAAGGCTTCTTCAGTCGTGGAGAGACTTGCCCGACACTCAAGAGTCAGACTCTTTCTGGTCGGCGGCCCGATTCGGGATGCCTTTCTGGGAAGGGCGCCCGTAGACTGGGATTTTGCGGTCACGCGGGATGCCGTATCTTTTGCCCGAAAGGTGGCCGACACCCTGCAGGGCGCCTTTGTTCTCTTTGACGAGACGTGGAAAACGGCCCGGGTCGTCTATTCCGAAGAGGATGAAAAGATCACCCTGGATTTTGCGGAAATGCGGGGAAAGAGTCCGGAGGAGGATCTCGGCTTCAGAGATTTCCGGATCAATGCAATGGCCCTGGACTTGACCACCGGATCCCTCCTCGACCCCTTCGACGGCGCCAGGGACGTGGAAGAAAAAACGGTCTCCATGGTCTCCCCTCAAAATCTCGTGGAAGACCCCCTGCGGCTGTTGAGAGCTTTCCGGTTTTCGGCTGAGCTGGGATTTCGGATCAGCGTGGAAACGGAAGAGGTAATCAGGGAAAAGGCGGCCCTCATTACAACAGTTTCGGCGGAGAGGATCAGGGAGGAGCTTTTCAAGATCCTCTCCACCCCTCACTCGGCTGAAACCATCCTGAGCCTGCACAGCACAGGCCTCCTTTTTGCGATATTTCCAGAGCTTTCGCCCACTGTGGGAGTCAGCCAAAATGAATACCACCATCTGGATGTCTGGGGACACACGCTCCTGGCCAGCAGGGAGCTGGACGTTGTCCTGGATTCCATTGACCGTTGGTTTCCAGAACAGGCACAAGGGTTCCGCGATTTCCTGGCGATCCGCAGCCATCTTCCCATACTGAAGCTTGCGACGCTTTTTCACGACATCGGAAAGCCTCACACCAGAACCCGGGACGACCTGGGGGCGACTCACTTCTATGGCCACGAAACGTCGGGAGAAGCCATTTCCAGGGAGATCGCGGAAAGATTGCGCCTCAGCAATGAAGAGAAGCATTTTCTCACTCTACTCGTAAGGCACCACCTGGAGCCGGGATTTCTCCTGAGAGCCAAAAAGCGCGGCGAATTAACCCGAAGAACCCTCAGACGATTCTTCCGACAGCACCAGGAAAAAGGGATGGCCCTCCTTCTCCTCGCCATCGCCGACAAGAGAGCGACCCTTGGAGCGGCAACAGAGAAAGACGATTGGAAGCAAATGGTTGCCCTCTCAGGGGAGATGCTGACCCTTTACAAGGAAGAAATCAAGGAAGAAGAGAAGATCCCGCCGCTCATCACAGGGAAAGACTTGATCACAGAACTCCAGCTCACCCCTGGCCCAAAATTCAGGAAAATTCTGGATGCCGTCCGCCAGGAGCAACTGGAGGGAAATCTCAGGGACAGAGATGAGGCCCTGGCTTATGTAGAAGCGAACCCTGCTCTGCTGTCGGGGCCTCCACTTGGAGAAAGCCATTTGTGAAGGGAACGGACAAGACCTCTTGCCACTGATCTCCGCGACCCTGGTTTCCTATTTTTCAATCTGTGAAATACGGCGGACGCGAGCTCGCGACTCATCCACTACAATCAGTGTTCCTGGTTGGATTTCAAGTCGGATGCGGACTCAGCTTGAGTCGACCCCAGTTTGAAGAGAACGCCGACGAAGTGCTATTTTATCAGTATTTTCCGAGAACATGTTTCTGTTCTGCTGCCGCATAATTACGACAAATCGGCCCTCACGCAGCAAAAGCCGTACTGTTCGAAATGCACATCAAACGCGAAGACCTCTTTCGACCGGAGCCTCTCCATGACAACAAACGACACTGCATCAGCGAGCGAAAAAGATTTGTCCTCCCGTGAGAAAATAATCTCTTTTGCCAACTTCAGGTCTTCATGTTCACAGTTCTCCACGGGCGCATTGAAAGTCCTGAGCCATCCTCGCGCCATTGAATGGCCAAGCCGCGCCAAGAGCAGCGCATGAGTTTCTACGAGAACGTAGTTCGTTGTGAGAATTTTCCTCTTGGATCGCTTAAGGGATGCCACGATGGATTTGGCTTGCAAGTGGTGAGCATCACTGACATCTGCGAGAGCATACAGTCCACTCGTATCCAGAAAAATCGGCCCTCGCATTATGTTTCCTTGGGTTTCCGGAGCGAAAGGTAGTAATCGTGCTTTTCGGAGACATCCTTCAGGCCACTCTTGCCGATAGCGGTAAGGGACTCCCAGTTCACTCCGGAAGCGTCCTGGGCATCTTCGATACCCAGCCACATCTTCAGAGACTCTTCGATTACCTGGGCCATTTTCAAATCTTTAGCCGCAGCTTGAACCTTGGCCTTTCGCCATATTTCCGGTGAAACTCCCCTAACGAAAATCTTATCAGTCAAGCAAAACACCTCTTATAGACATTATAAGCTCGGTAGGCAATGTTGTCAAGTTTTTGGGGAAACCTGTTCACTTTTGATAGCGTCTTTTTCTTAATGATTCACCGTCCCTGGGCTCGCATATTTTTGCGGGCAAGTTGTATCGTATTTGATGGTATCGTCTCTTGCGCTTTCGGACGAGTGGAAAACTGCTGGAAAAACTCAAGTATATCCCGCAAGAGGGAACGCTCGACGATGGTTCTCCAGGTTCCAGCCATTGCGGGAAAACCTTCCATCCCCTGGACTTTCAGGCGGAATTAACGCAACACATCCCTGGCCGTTATGAACATCGTGTTCATTACTATGGCGCCTGCAGTCACAAGCATAGGGGAATTGCTGCAAGGCTCGAAGGAAGACCCGAATTTCACCTGAAAGAGCCTTCGATGGGACCAAAAGCTTGCAGAAAAACCTGGGCCGCCCTCATCGCCAAGGTCTACAAGGTAAATCCGCTTTTTCTCCTAAACCCCTGGGCAAACACGAAAAAAAACAGAATCCAGGGAGGAACCCCCCGATTTCTCCCAGAAATTGCAAATCAAAAGCAAAATGGAGAAATCAGTCTTCTTATGTGTTAAGGCCTCCTTCGGGGAGTACTTCAAGACGAAGAACCTCCTGGCGAAGGACGGCTCATACAGCCCTGGAGGGGCTTGCGGTTCCGCCCTGTGAGTGGGGCGGCGCCTGGAAGCCGACCCCACTCACGCAGGGAATCCGAGACACCCTGGGCGGAATGCAAAGGGGGGGAAGACCATGCGCAAATCCGGGTTGTTCATGCCGGTTCTTGCCGTTCTGGTACTCGCCGTTGTTGCAGGCATGGCGTTGCCGGTGACGACCGAGGACAAGCGGATATCCAATCCCACGGGTTTCAGCATCGAGGTTCCTACCGGCTGGACGGTGGTGACGAACGCAAAGCCAGGCACCAAGGGTCCCCCCGTTATGGAAATCAATGGACCTGAAGCCTCCGGTGCCGAGTTCAAGGTGTTCGCCACGCAGTGGAAGGGCAAAACCCTGGCGCAGAGCGCGGAGTCGTTTCGCAAAGAGGTGGCCGGCGACCCCGAGTGCTATGGGAGTGTGAAGATTCTGACGGATGAATCGGTGTCGATCGGCAGGCTCAAGGGGCACCGCTTCGTCTGGACCTACACTCTGGAAGAAAAGAACCTCAAAGCCCACACTACTCTCCTGGTTCAATCCGAGATCGAATTCAGCCTGACCACGAGTGTTTCCGCCAAAGACTACGACAAGATGGCCCCCGTCCTAGAGAAGCTGGCGCAGAGCTTCCGTCTGGACAAGTGATTTCGGAAGTCGTTCCGGGCCCCGCGTGACTTCGTGAGCTAGCCTGAGCAGGAGGCTGTCAGGAGATCGCGCAGGACCTGCCGCAGCAGGAAAAGCAGCCTCTGGAGAAACATGGGACAACAATTCCGAGCGGGTTTTAGGAATCCTTCCCAGCTCCGCTGGGGATATCGAAGCCCCCGCGGAGCTGGGCACGGCATCCCCCCGCTACCGGGCCGCCCAGGCCGCGATGAGCCCCACGCCTGCGCCGGCGGAGACCTTAGCCTTCACGCCCACGCGCGGAAGTTTACAAGTTAGCCTCATTTTTCGATGTTTCCCAGTGCCGATAAACCATGTGGTGACAAGGAAAATCGGACTGCTGCTTTGCTCGCCTTTCTCAGGCGGTTACTCCGCTTCAGCACTCCCGGTCACCCGAGGCACTGGGAGCCTGCTACACGGCTCTCTGGCAATTACCGTGACCAGACTTTCACTGGTAAGCAAACGATGACTTCGATGGGACCAAAAGCTTGCAGAAAAACCTGGGTCGCCCTCATCGCCAAGGTCTACAGGGTAAATGCGCTGGTGTGTCAGGTTTGCAAAGGTCCGATGGAGATTGTTGCCTTCATCCAGGAAGAAGAAGAATCTCTTCGAAAGATCTCGTTCTCCGATAAGCGGGCGGCATATTCCAGACAGGCTTTAATGTCCCGTGCTTTCAAATGTGGATAGTCTCGCAAGATTTCAGGTTTGGTGAACCCCGAGGCCAGCAGCTCCAAGATGAATTCCACCGATATCCGTGTGCCCCGAATTATCGGCTTACTTCCCAAAATCTTGGGGTTAGCCGTAATGCGTTCCAAAGATCTCTCTTTTTTCACGACTTTTTCGCCTCGCCTTACTCAGAATACACCCTGCTATCATCGCACAGAACGTAAAAGCGAAATTCGTTTGTGCCTGAATGTTCGATTGGAATCGGGTGTTTGCTCGATGAAAGCCCCGAGATCTCAGGTTATGGAGTCCCGATTAGCCCGCGTCTCACGAACGGAAAAAAAATAAGTACAATGATAAGTACTAGCAACCAGTTTGTTCGGTTGAGGCTAATGCGCTTCCTAAAATTATGATGGAGAATTAAAAGTAAGACCGAGACGGGGAAATAGACGCAAAGGCGCCACAAAATAAAGGCATCAAGCGTGGTGTCAGGAAGAAAATTGGTAATCCTGGCAAGTTCGGGATGCGCCACGACTTGATTCTCAATAAAAACCTCCATCACGGAAGCACCCCAAAGGTCTTCGAGGTGGTGAGACAGCGTCCCAAGGACGCAGAGCCCCCCCGTCACCAATAATGCAAAGGAAAATCGCATGACCCTTTGGTTCTCCTTACCGTACCCATTTTTCCATATAACTCGTCCAAGTCCCGCCAATGCCCCCCGGAAGGGGAAGAATTCCTGACACCCACTGCGATGCGGTCTCCCTGTTTGCCCCCGCCAGAGCGCCAAAGACTTGAGGTTGCTCAAAACCGACACCCGTGAGGGCATGCGCAGCGATCTCGTGTAAGACGACGTTGGAGGTCAAGAATGTTCTGGCTCTCAACGGATTTACCCCCTCCGGGCACTTTGCCTGATAGTCTTTCAAGAATTCTTCAATTTGACTTTGATATATTTTCACGGTCGCCGGTTCGCCTGGATCTGTGGAGCCCATGCGGTATCCACCCCAGAACCATTTACCCAAGGTCCACCCCGTTGTGACATCAACCCTAAAAACGTCAGGGTCAGTTATCCGCACTTTTTGATTGCGGGGTGTCACAATAACCGGAACATCACTTCCGAGTTCAGCCTGTAGTAGCCTCGCGATAGCGTTCCACTGTACGTAATTGACCTTTGGATTGTAGCGAATATGCAGAGTGAGAAGGCCAAAGGGATCAATCGCCGTCAGGGGATTGTTGTTCACGTACTGATAGCCACCGAATCCAACGAAATCTTCCTGCGTAAACCTCCCCATCTCTGGGTCATAATATCTGGCCCTATACGCATAAAGCCCGGTCTCCTCATCCCATTCTCGTCCGGTGAAGGCCGTCTCTGAAGGCGACCCTGAAACACTGATTCTCCTGCCATAACTGTCGTACACCAAAGACGAAACCGCATCACCGCTGTTCCAGTCGAAGGTCTGGGTGACACTTCCAAGCCAGTCGCTCACATAGCCCAGGGTTTGTGACGCGCCTGGGGCGAATTCCTGAACGACTATGGGCTCATTAATCCCAGGACCATGGGTGATTCCTTCCAGCACTTGGCTGTTCTGATCCAGGGTCCAGATCCGGTCTTCTCCGTCATAGACGTATTGCCTCAGATCGCCGTTTACGGTCTTGGTGATGCGTCTGCCGAAGACATCGTAGACGTACTCCACAGTCACTGTGGGCTGTGCAA
>JACPDT010000158.1 GCA_016183865.1 Armatimonadota bacterium
GACACATCCTCTTCAAAGGTCCTTTGGTAGCGGGCGAGATAGGCGTCCGGGAGAGCGAGAAAAGCGATCACGCAACAGGCCAGAACTCCACGCAAAATCCATTTGCGTCCGGTATAGAGAGCATAGACCGTGGTTGTCACGAGAAGTCCTACAAGAGTCCCACGAGAAAAGGTGAGAAGGGCGCACAGTAGAAACGTGCCGAGGACGAACATCAAGAAAACCCCGCCCATGCCGACTTGTTTACGGCTCCCCAGAAGTGTGAGGCCGTATAAAGTGACCATGATGAGGAACCAGCCGAGATTGTTGGGGTTGTTGAAAGTGGACGCAGCCCGGTATATGCGACCGAAGGAAAAGGCCTCATTATAATAGGATCCGCCTGAAAGCGACTCATAGATCCCCAGGAGGGCCGCGATGAACCCCGTTCCAAGGAGACAGGCTACAAATGTCCGAAGGCGGGATTCTGTCCTGAGAAAGAGCGATGGAAGAAACGCGAAAGGCATGAATTCGATGAAATTGCGCAGCCCCACAAGAGAGGGGGCCAGCCTCTTCTGACTTGCATCCAAGAACACGACAAACACTAGAAAGAACATCAGCATATAGAATGCCGGCAAAAAGCGGGACTTCCCCGCGGGTGAATTGTCCCTGACAAGAAGCAGCCTTGTTGCCCACAATATGAAAATAGGCGCCATGAGCAGATCCTTAAACATTTGAACAAAAAGCGGCACTTGAACCGTGAACGTGGGGTCTATGCCCCTGGCGCCTGCAAGATAGCAGTAATGATAATTGAAAACTCCTATAAGGATCGGATACCAGAAAGCAAGTAAAGGCAAGAGAGGCACAGACAGGAGAACCACCGCGAAGAAGAGGCCTGCCTGCAGGATCAATGTCTGCCCTGAAACCACGATATTGGCAAGAGCCCGGGCAACATAAAAGAGAACCAGAAAGAAAACAATCCTGGCTCTTTCCCTCCAAATCAGGGACAACACGTGTGTCACGCTCTTGTACCCCACAGACGAGATAAGTGTACCCACACGGCACGAGAGTGCACATGGGGACTCTTAGAAATTCACTAACCTGCGCCTTTACTCCTCCAATCGGATGTCCGCCCTCTTCGTCCCACCCGCGAAGGAGGAGTTTGATCGCCTGTCAAGGAAGACAATCGTGGTCTGATAATTGCGAAGCCGACGCGGAGGTTCAAGGATGTGTGGAATCGCCGGTATCATGCGTTTTGATGGGGGGTCTGTTTCCCCTCTTCTCTTGAAATCCATGTGTGATGCTATGGCCCATCGCGGTCCTGATGACTCGGGGTATCTGCTCATAGACAGCAAATCAAGAGAAGACTATCCCTATCGGGAGCTCACAGACACGGATCTCGAAAGAGTCCGTTCCGAGGTGTCGGCACAAGAGATCTCTAACTGGGGTCCCTCAGTCGGGAACGGGCGCACCTGGGACGTCGGTTTCGGGCACCGCCGGCTTTCGATTATTGACCTGTCTCCGGCGGGGCACCAACCCATGTCTAATCGCGACCAAACGATTTGGATCACATACAATGGCGAAATATACAACTACCTGAGCCTCCGCGCAGGGCTCAAGGAGAGGGGACATACCTTCTCTTCGCGCACCGATACGGAAGCAATCATACATCTCTACGAAGAGCTCGGCGAAAGGTGTGTTGAGAAGCTTGACGGTATTTTCGCTTTTGCCCTTTGGGACCGGCGAAACGGAAGACTCTTTCTCGCAAGGGACCGTTTCGGCGCCAAACCACTATACTATAAGCAATGCTCGGACTCCTTCCTTTTTGCTTCTGAGGTGAAAGCCATTCTGGCCGTTCCCGGAACCGAAAGGAAATTGAACAAATCAGCTCTTGTCGAGTATTTTACCTTTCAGAATACTTTCGGCGAAGAGACCCTTTTCGACGGCATCCGTCTGCTTGCGCCAGGCACGTCCGTGATTGTGGGAGGGAGCGGAGCACCGTCCCGAAGAGTTTTCTGGGATTTTTCATATCATTCCACAGTAGATATGGGACTGGAATACTATATTGAATCTGTAAGAGGAGCTCTTCAGAAGGCGGTTCAAAAACAACTGATGAGCGATGTGCCGTTGGGCGCCTACTTGAGTGGAGGAATGGATTCATCGTGCATAGCGGCATTCGCCACAGCGGCCATTCCAAGACTCATGACATTTACCGACGGTTTTGATGTGAGAAATGTATCCGGTTTTGAGTCTGCGTTCGACGAAAGGGCCGACGCCGAAATGATGGCCTCAAGCCTGGGAACCGAGCATTATCAAATGGTCATTCACTCGGGGGACATGCAATACGCCTTGCCCAAGGTGGTATGGCACCTGGAGGATCTTCGCATGGGCATGTCTTACCCCAACTACTACATCGCAAGATTGGCGGGCAAATTTGTGAAGGTAACCCTCTCCGGGACCGGTGGCGACGAGCTCTTCGGAGGATATCCCTGGCGGTATCGTCTCGTGGAGAACGCGAGAACCATGGAGGATTTCGAAACAGCTTACTTCACCTATTGGAGCAGACTTGTCCGCGAAGAGGACCACTCCCAGTTCTTCGGAGAGGAAATCTTGAAGGATGTAAGAGGCTTCTCCCCCAGAGACAGCTTCAGGCAGGTTCTCAGCGGGCGCCGGACGGAGCGGAAGAGCCTGGATGACCCCGTGAAACTGGCTCTGTATTTTGAGGCAAAGACTTTCCTCCACGGGCTGTTGATGCTTGAGGACAAGCTGACCATGGCGCACTCCCTCGAATCCAGGGTACCCCTGCTGGACAATGCTCTGATAGACCTTGTCTCAGCCATTCCGACTCATCACCTGATCCGCCACGAGAGCCGCTGGAACACGAACGGCGATGGGAATCTGGCGGGGAAGTTCATATTCAGGGAAGCCATGGACGGCATTCTGCCGGATGACATCATACGGAAAAGGAAACAAGGCTTCAGCCCTCCGGAACAAAACTGGTACAAGGGACCATTGATGAACTACGTGAGCGAATCGCTTCTGGATCGCCGCTTCCTGGGAACAGGCATATTCCAGCCGCGGTACATCAGGAAAATCCTGGATGAGCACCTCTCGGGAAGAATAAACCACCGCCTGCTGATCTGGAGCCTTCTTTGTTTCGGGTGGTGGCACAGGATATTTCTTGAACGCGAACCGCCGGTCGCAGAAGAACCATCGCCCTTTCGACAGGAAAGCATTTTGAGAAGGTAACGGCCCGCCCCTATCTCAACGCTCGATGAGCGCCTTCCGAGGCGCTGACCGTCAATCTGATCCCTTCTTCGAGGTCAGTGAATTTCGGCGCCAGGGATCGCACGAGGACGGAGATGTCAGCAATTCGGTCTGTCTGACGATACTCTTCGAGGATCTCGAAACCTGGCTCTGCGCCCAGGTATCCACCCATGAGTGTCGCAATCTTGCGGATACTCGCCACTTCGCCACCCGCAATATTCACGCAGTCAGGCCCTCCACCCTCAATGAGCTCTGCGAGTATTCGGACCGCGTCGGCGATGTAACATAAAGATACTCTGAGTCCATCCAGATCGGAAGGGTCGCGAGGGTTTCTTTGAATGAAAAGGGTCTTCCCTGCCCTTACCAGGTCCAATAGATTGGGAACCATTTTGCCGACCTGTCCGGGCCCATAAATCCCGAAAGGTCTGACGACCAAAACCTCCATGTCGTGCTGATACAGTGACAGGGCTTCCTCTGCATGGATCTTGCTTAGAACATACCAATTCGTGCGCTGAAGAGGGTGTCTCTCCGAAAGGGGCTCAAAGCTCTGAGCATAGACGCTCCCGGTGGACGCATAGACGAACCGCTTCACTCCTGCTTTGCGTGAAAGCTCAGCAACTCTCACCGCTGTTGCCATATTCACATTGATGATCTCAGGAACCTTCCCCGAAGTCTGATGATAGTATGGCGACTGGGCGAGGTAGACCACCGCCTCTGTGTCTGCCTTTATGGAGAATCCGTCAGACAGACACCCCGTAACGGGGTCAATGCCGCCCGGCTTCGAGGAGCTGCTTTCATCCACTTGATCTCCTCTTTTTCGGAGAAGCGCAACAAGACGCTTTCCGATAAAACCTTGGGAACCGATCACTAACGTTCTCACAATTTCCCCTAACCCAAATCCGCTTCTGCGGAAAGATTCGACACCGTGGGGTGCTCCCTGACCTTGTCCGGCAGGTAATCGGAAAACATGTAGACAAGTCCGCCGACTCCGACGGATAACAGGAAGAACTCCAAATGATAGAGCAGGGCCAGCTCGGCCCCCCGGGCGGAACCGAAGAGGAGGAACAGGGCTCTGAATCCGGCTTCACCGACGCCGAAACCGCCGGGTGTCAATGGAATGGCGTTCACAAGGTTGCAAAGGGGTAAAACGAACACATACTCGGCAATGCCCAGGGAGTTGATGTCAAGGACAAGGGCAAGACAATACATGCAGACATAGGACAGAAGCTGTGCGGATAGGGAAAGCACAAAAGCATTCAAGAACAGGGCAGGGTGACGTCGGATTGCCAGAACACTGTCATATACGCGAATGACGACCTCGCTGAAAGGAAGCTTCTGAAGAATAAGGTTGACCAATCTGGATCTCCTCAACGTTCTGCTCAGGAACAGAGCGCCCACTACCGTGCTCATGATGAACATTACGCATATGGAGACACCAAGAGCTTTGACCGAAGGCTGTGCCCAAACTCCGGGCCGCCCGTCGGCGCCGGAGAAAACGGAGCCGTACAGGACGGCGCCGGCCGCCACGAGCAGCAAAGTGTATAGTCCGAGAAGCCGGTCCAGGAGGATGGGAGTGATCAGAGCGGTTTTCCTCTGTTCTCCCCTGGTCACGTAATAAGCCTTCACCACATCTCCTCCCACCGTACCCGGCAGGACGGCGCCAAAGAAGAAACCGATGAAGCTCAGCTTGAACGCGGTCCATGGACTCATGTCCAGATCCTGGGCACGGACGAGAATTCTCCACCGCTGTATGGCCAGAAGGGCGCCGATCCACATGAAAGCTATCGAAACCAGGAACAAGCCCATTCTGGGAATCACGTTCCGCAAAACGGAAAGATCAAACTGACCTGTCTTGTAAAGATAAACCAGTATGCCGACGGCGAGTGCCGGCCTGAGAACCCTCAAAAACCAGCGCTTAACCATATTCCCTACCTCAATCTAGCTCTGGTCGAACGGATCATATCCGAAGGCTTGCCTCGAAATCCCTCATATTCGACCTCAGTCACTCTCAGCTTTCCATCTCCTGTTATCACGATTACCGAGCCATCGTCACGACTGATCGCCGCAATCTGACCTGGGACCGCGCAATATTTCTCCTTGTCGTCGTGAAGCCCGGCTTTCCATAAAATCATCTTTCGACCCTCAAGCTCGCAAAAGGCCCCTCCAAACGGTTCGGATGAGGCGTTGATGAGCCGCAAAATCTCCATGTCGGACTTGTGCCAGTCAATCTTGCCGTCCTCCGGCATTCTGGGATAACACCTCAATGAATGGTCCCTGTACCGTATGGGATCCCACTTTTCGAGCACATAGGCAGAATCCTCGTCCAGACGGGCCACAGCTTGCAGGAACAACTGTGGCGTGCGACGCCCCATCCAGGACCACACCTGCCCTATGGTCGTATTGACATCAATCTCCAGGTATTCTCGGGCAAGGATGTCCCCACCGTCGAGAACTCCGCCGATCATCTTGTGCACACAGAGACCGATTCTGTCTTCGCCGTTGATCAGCGCCCAGGCCTGGCAGGCATTCCCCCTATAACGAGGCAGATCGCCGCCATGGGCATTCAAGATACCGTACTTGAACAAACGTATGACCTCTTCGGGAATGATCCTCACATAATTCAAACTTACGGCGAGGTCCAAATTTCCCTGATTCCCAATCACTTTCAGGGCTTCTTCAGAACCGATGCGGGAGGTGCTCAGGAACCGACACCCCATCCTTTCAGCCAGTTTCCTGAAATCCTCCTCCGTTGCCCCATACTCTGGAGCTTCTTTGGCGGTAACGATCACCCTGATCGTGTGCCCATTCCGGGCCAGGAGCTCCGCAGTCTCGTACAGTATCTCAGTCCTTCCGATGACGGCAATATCCATCGCTTTTAGCTTCGGGCCTTCCCGGGGGAAAAGACACGCCTGAGCGACAGGGGCCGCATCTAAAGCGTCCTCACCTGTCTGGACGGCTCTTCAGAAAATCGCTCTCTGAGAATCGTTGTGAATAATTGGTAGGCGGCCCGCAATTTCGGCACTTTTACGGCCCCACCGACCCTTCGATGCTCGTCCCCCGGTATTTCCACTACTTTCAGCCCTCTCTTTATTCCCCTCAAAAGGAGTATCTGGCCCCAGGTCATGAGTGTGGTGTCAAGAGCGAGGTCCTCGACAAGATTCCTTCGAAATCCGAGGTAAGTATACAAAAAATCTGTGAATTTGAAGAGATTCCCAAAAAACAGATTCGCCATTGTCGTAAAGGTCCAGTTTCCAAAGGATGTGGCGAGAGTGTCGTCATAGCTTCTTGCGCCATACCCATATCGAGTCACATTCACAATATCGCAACCCTCTTTAATCTTCTGCACCATCATGGGGATTCTGTCGGGCAGGAAGCTTCCGTCAGGAGCATATATCACCACTATGTCGCCATGCGCTTTTCGTACTGCCTCGTTCAGCGCGGCCCCCACACCCTTTGCCTTCTGGACGAAAAGATCATATCCATGCTCCCTGGCATATTCGATCGTCCCATCCGTCGAGCCCCCATCAACAATAAGCAGCTCATCGTACCACTCCCGCTTAATCTGGGGCATCATTGCCCGCATTCCATCTATTTCGTTGATCTCAAAAACGATGATAGATACCTTCACTGTTTCTCTCCTTCGGATTCTCCCGGTTTCCAGATAACATAGGAATATGGGTCATCAAACAAATTGCCGAATAACTGGCGGTGCACTCCGACGATTTCGATCTTTCCCGCTGCCTCCAGCTCCCTCAAACGACTCAGGTAGCCCTGGAGATAGTTGCGTTTCCTGTGGTACAGTAATGCCAGATAATCCAGCAAATGTGTTTCATCGTAAAGCTCATGTATGCCGACAATATCTATGCAAAGTGACGGTCTTTTCCTCAATATGAAGTCAAGGTACTTGCCGTGATCGGCGCCGACCTGCTCGAGAGCGCCAAAGGTAAAGACGGCGCTCTTCGGATGAAAATGTAAAGAATCATCCGGATCAAAGAAATTGAAGGGGCGGCCACGAATTTTCAGCTTTAGCCGATCGGCAAGGATTTGTATTATCTCCTGGGACGAGCGCACCCAATCAAAGCCATACAACTCCTTCTCAGGATAGATAGCGGCCAGATGGACAAGATTGTGGGCCGTCCCGCAGCCGAATTCGTAAATCGCGTCATACCCGCCCAGGTACTCGTGAAAAATCCAGGACCTGAAAACCTGCGTATATCGGTATAAGAAATCGGGCTCGAGAGGCAAAACATACTGCTTGTTCAGTCTTATGGGGACATTGGCCTTGTAGTATTTCGGCATAAGTTTCCCCACGTCATAATCGGACTGGACGAAGTCCACGAGATTCTCGCGCCAGCCGTCTTCCCAGTCATTCTCCCTGTCGCTGCCGGCGGACCGGAGCTCAGGGGAATGTATCCTGTTCAGCACCGATAGAATGAGCTGATCCCTCTCGCCGCCTTCAATGATCCGGAAACGCCAATCCGCGGTTTCCACCAACCGGCCCGTGGAACCGGCGAGCCTGGCTGCGACTGTTCCAAACAATGCCGCCAGGTCGGAAGTGTTGAGGTTTTCCGTACTTGTCTTCAGGTTCAGCATCTCGATCCTTCAGGGCGTCCACTCTACAAAGGTTTTCAGCAGGCGGGACAACAGCGACAGGCGCACCTGTTCCCCCGCGACAAAGGAGGACAACTCTTCAAGACTCATGTTTACCGGAGGATTGAGGAAGTTGTCCGGAAAACGGCGGGAGCCAAAGGCATGGTTGAACATGGAAACGACCTCCGCCCAATAAATGAACTCATTTCGTGATGAGGTGTGTTCATAAAGATACGGGTAATTCACTTCCAGGGCATGGGCAAGCAGATAGCAGGCGGTCAAGCTGTCTATGATGGTGGTCTTGCCGTCAGGGATTCCCCTGTCGCGCAGGATCTCCACCGGCAGCCCATTCGGATGAGGACAGACAACATATTCACGCTCAGGGTCGGCCGCTTCGTGGGGGGAGGCGATCTCCACATCTTCTCCTGCGCGAAAAATCCCTGCCAGAAGGAAAGCAAAACGATCATCAGCCACGAAACAGGCCCTGCTGCAGTCCATCTCCCTTATCCCTGCAATCCGATCAGCAAGCTGAGACAAGGTGACACAGCAGTCACGGGCCGTCAGGGACGATCGGACAGGGCCGTTCGTTGTTCCGTAGATGAAGCGATACTGCTGCCTCACATCTTTCAGAGTCCCGAGCCTCAAGACAGTGTCCACGCAAATCTTGACTGCAAAATGCGCCAACCCGCCCCTTTCCATGGGGTCATAATCGTGAAACACCACGAGTCCGCCGGGATTCACAAAAGAGGCCCAGGAATTGAAATCAGCGCAAACATCAGCCAGGGTGTGGCCCCCGTCAATGTGAAGCATGTCTATGGGAAGGTTCGGCGTGTTCCGCCATGTCCGCGCGAAATCCGCAGATGCGCCCGTGATGCTCTTCACGCCGGTGTTCTCCAAATTCCTGGAGGCACCGGGGCTGGGGGCGATGTCTATCGTGAATATCTTGACATTCAGCCCTTCCGTGGCCTGATCCATGAGCAGTGCAGTACCACCTTCGGCTGTCCCGATTTCCACGATGGTCCCTCCGCTGGGGACCCGCCGGGCCAGCTCCGTCAGTACCGACTGCTCACCCTTCCAGAGCTGTGTGCAAGGTATGTGATGCAGTGTTTTCATTGTCTCCTGCTTCTCTTTTCTGAGAATGAGAATTGCCGGACGACGGCGACTTACGTCCCACATAAAATGTGTTTCGCTGATAGATCTCGCTGATGCGAAGGATCTCTTCCTTTGTGAGGGGCGGCAAAGCTGCGGCAGAGATGTTCTCCAGGGCCTCACTGCTTTTCATAATGCCCGGAATCGCCGTGGAGACGACGTCATGGGCGGTGCAGAAGAGAAGTGCAAGCTGTGACATAGTTCGTCGCGAATCTGCATTCAGTGATGCAAACCGGTGCGGCGCTTCGGCCCAGCAATCAATCTGCTCCTGGGGCCAATTCGATCTGTGGTCCGGAGGGTAAAACCTTGCGCCCTGCGAGTATTTACCCGTGAGAAAGCCGAAAGCAAAGGGGGTGCGGGCGATTACCCCCACACCCGCCTTCTCGCAAAAGGTCAAGAGCCCATTTTCAATCGCCCGGTGATCAATGAGATTGAAGTTCACCTGAACCACTTCAACCCCCAGATCTCGGGCAGCGAACAAGCCGTCCTCAGGAGATCGAGTCGAGATCCCCGTATGACGGACCTTCCCTTCCTTCTTCAAAGCCTCCATGGCGCCCAGCGTTTCGGCTATGCGGTCCGACTGGCGCAACAGCTCACCGGGAGGGCTGTGAAGTTGATAGAGATCAATATGATCGGTTCGCAATCTCCTGAGGCTATGCTCGATCGAGCTTCGAATGTGATTTGGTGAAAAATCCTGCGGCATGTCGAAGCCAAAATGGGGAAATGTGCCGACCTTGGTAGCCAGGGCAACGCTGTTCCTCACATGGTGCAAGGCCTTTCCGATCATCTCTTCGCTGTGACCGTCGCCATAAACATCGGCAGTGTCGAAGAAATTTATTCCCTTCTCATAGGCTGTCAGCAAGGCCTCCGCAGAGACATCATCATCAACCGGCCCGTAGGCCCCTCCGCCGATTCCCCAGGCCCCAAAACCAATTATGGAAACACTCAGCCCAGTTTTCCCCAGCTTCTTATATCTCATGGCTCAACTCCCGCAAAATTCTGCCCTTCACTCTGTCACAGTCTGATCAGCTCCGAGCGGTCATGATTCTCGGAGAACCAGCGAATCGTCCTTTCAAGGCCATCCCGAAAAGGTGTGTACCGAAACCCTGACAAACGGACAAACTTTGAATTGTCCGTGTTCCTTCGATAAATTCCCGCAGGTTTGGAAGTGTCGAAAAAGAGACGGCCTTTTGCGATTCCCAGCACATCTGCGATCATGCGCGCGATTTCTCCGACCTCGTGCTCTTCCGTGGAACCCACGTTCAGTATCTGAGCGTCATCGTAATGATCCAGGCACCACATGAAGGCACGGGCAAGGTCTTGGGAGTATGTGTATTCCCTGAGCGGCGATCCGTCTCCCCAGATTGCAATCCTCTCATCCGAATTTCTGTTTTCATGGAACCGCCGGATGAGGGCGCCGACCATGACGGCTTCTTCGTTCTTGAAATTCATGTTCTCTCCGAAGATGCCGTTTGAAACCAATCCGATCACGCTCATGCCGTATTCCGCGCGGTATGCCTTTATGCTTGGATCAATCATTCTCTTCGCGAAGGAATAGGAGTAATTCGTATCATGAGGGTAGCCCTGATGGGTGTATTCCTCCCTGAGCGGGATCGGAGCATCGGGTGGATACATTCCGGCGGAAAGGGTCATCACAGTCTTCCCCACCCCGAGGAGGCGTGCAGCTTCCAGGACATTGAAATTCATCAACAGGTTGTCCCTGAGCATAGTGGCAGGGTATTTCGAGGTGTACTGGATACCGCCGCTGACTGCGGCAAAATGCAGAATTCCGTCCGGTTTGTGAGCCTTGAAAAAACGAAGGGATTCCCTTGATCCGAAGAAAACAAATTCACGCTCCGGATCTTCTCGGGCTATCGCTTTGATTGCAGTCCCGACTACGCCCGTCCCGCCGGTGACAAGGATTTTCCTAAACCGCGACATGATCGAGTATCTTGCGAATTTCGCAAGCTATCCTTTCGGGATCCGGGTAAAATGCCTTCTCAAGCACCCCGCTTGCGGGCATGTGGCATTCCTGAAAGGTCAGTTTTCTTACCGGAGATTTCAGGAAATGAAATCCTCTCTCAGCCACCCTGGCGCAAACCTCGGAAGCAAAGCCGCACGTGGGAAAATCGTAATCCACTACAAGCAACTGCCCGGTCTTCTTGACAGATCCCAGAATCAGCTCATCATCCAATGGCTTTAATGTCCGGACATCTATGACCTCTACGTCCAAATCATAGTGCTCGCAAGCAAGGAGGGAATCAATTACGGCAATGGATGTCGCTACAAGGGTCAGACCCTTTCCCTCTCTCACGATCTTGGCCTTGCCGATGGGCAGGGTGTAGTACTCTTCCGGCACATGGCTTGTGTTGTTGTATAGCCAGCGATGCTCAATGATAATCACGGGGTAATCATCCTCGACCGCGGCAAGCAAAAGCCCCTTCATATCATAGGGTGTTGAGGGCATCACAACCTTGAGCCCCGGAATGTGGGCAAACAGACCCTGCATGGTGCCCGAATGCTGTGAGCCCGATCCCCATCCTCGGCCGATGATGGTGCGGATGACGATGGGCA
>JACPDT010000152.1 GCA_016183865.1 Armatimonadota bacterium
CCAAAAAAAGTCTCAGGGCCTTCCGTGCCCGCTGGCGAAGCCAATCGCAAGGCTCTACCGGCATGCCCCAAGAGACGGGGTCGTCCCATACGGGACAGGGGAGATCAAACCTTAAAAAGAAGTGCGGAAGACGAGGCTAGTCCGACACTGCCACTTCCTGTCCCACGTGAGACGAGCGATAGAGGGCGTCAATCATTTTCAGGACTGCAAGGCCGTCCTCCCCGGGGCACATGGATGGCTTTTCCTGCAGAATGCTGTCCACAAATTCCGCCACTTCGAGCTCCTGGTTTGAGACCTTGGGCAGAACTGGAGCAATGTCTGCGGGGGTTCCGTGAAGATCGCAGTACACCTCTGCAGGATAGAGCTTCCCTCCCCCTTTTGTACCAAAAATTTCTACATCATGGGCATCCGCCTTGGTGTGGAGCGCGAAACTGGTGTCCATGATCAGGGTGACGCCGTTTGCAAATCGCAGGAAGCCGCAGGCCAGGTCTTCCACATCATATTCCTTTCCGCCATCAAGACCCTCTTTTACATCTGCGCTTCGATAGCCCGCGGACAGAGTGGAGGAGTGCCCGTTCATTTTCCCGTATGTGCTGCCTGTCGCGGAAAGGCAGGAGGGTTTTCCCAGGAGATACCAGATCGTGTCAATAAGATGCACTCCCAGGTCTATGAGCGGCCCGCCGCCTGCCAGGGCCTTTCGCGTGAACCACCCGCCCGGGTTTCCTTTTCGGCGCAGCCATGATGCTTTTGTATAATAGATTTCTCCAAGGTCCCCGGAATCCACGAAACGTTTCATGTATTGAGTGTGGGGATGAAACCGATAAGAAAGACCTACCATCAAAGTCTTGCCGGCTTTGCGGGCCGTTTCCACCATGGCTTCCCCTTCTTCAGGAGACAAAGCCATGGGCTTCACGACAAGAACGTGCTTTCCGGCTTCGAGAGCCTTGCAGGTTTGCGGGGCATGGAGATGGTTCGGTGTGCAGACCAGCACAGCATTCAGATCGGACAGATTCAGCACATTTTCAGGGGTTCCGAGAACTCTCGGGATCCCATACTCGTCTGCGAGCAGTTTTGCCCGTTCCACGACGGAATCGCACAAAGCCACGACATTCACGGAGGGATGTTTTGCCAGGGCGGGCAGATATCCGCCGCTCACGATCGAGCCCGTGCCGATGACGGCCACAGAGAGTTTCTTCATTTTTACCGCTCCCCAATCAGAAGATTATGATTTGTTCCCTGCTGGGCTTGTGATTCCTGTCTGTTGGAATATTAACAGATCAGAAACTTTTCTTGCTGGATTTTTGCTTAGTGACAAGATACAATAAATTCAGAAAAAGCAAAAAGGGGGAAAATGACATGAGTTCTCAAATTCCAGCGCAATCTTACGCTTCCAAAATCCTTTACAATGTCCCCATAAGGTTCGATGGGAAAAGCGTTACAGCTCCCGATTCCGGCAAAGGGGAGCTGACCAGGGCAGCGGTGATGGATACGGATGATGACGGCAAGTTCGATGCCAGGAAGGACTGGGTTCTTCTTCGAAGCGGTCAGGGCGAAGCGACAAAAGAGAGCTTCGAGTCCATCGCCGATAAAGAGAGCCTCGCAAAGCTTTCAGCACCAGGAAATGGGGTTCTCACGGAAGAGGACATGAAAAAGGCGGGGATATCCTTTGCCTTTGATCGAAATCGGGACGGTCAGATTGAGGTAAACCGCAGTGGGCTGAGCCAGGTCTTGAGCAAGATCATGAACGGAATCAACGAGGGCGTTATGACTTACAACGGCAAGGAGCAGATTTCCGCGTCGGACAAGGAGAAGGTTGGGGCAGAGTATTTCAAGGATTACAAGGCGGCCCTGGATACTTCCAAAGACTCGCTCACCGAATCTTTCACATTCAACCAGGCCGCATACGATCAATACAGCCAACACATTGACAATTCCAGGATGGTCGGCATTACCGTGGGAGTTGCGGGGCTGGGTACTTTTGCCCTGGCCTACGCAGGCCATGCCTCCGGAGTTTTTGCCCTTGCCGGCCTCGCCGGGTTGGTCATCGGCTTTGGAGGGATCATGGCTGCCAGTGTCGCAAAGCTGAGACCCGATCTTCCTGTGCGGTTCTAACGAATCACAACCACCATCAAAAATCGCTGCCAAAATTGCCTTTCAGGCGAAAGCCGGAGATGATGCGGCTGAAATAATCGGAAAAATCGGAAAGGGACATCGTATCGGGGTCCATAGCCAGGGAGATATGATAATATTTGTTATTTGCTATCAAGAAAACCTGACCTAGCGGGGTCGGACCCTGCTGATCCGGTGAGAGGACATGAATAGTCTTCACCGCCTTGTGCTTGCTGATTTGAATGATTGTATCGAGGTGGCCCTTAAGCTTGAATTTCTGGCTCAAGTCACTGATCGCTCTTGATACCCACTTTCTCAGAGCAGCTTCTGATTCATCAAGTTGTTTTCCCTCACTGTAAATCACCGAAAGTCCGAACCAGTTACCTTTGGATTTCAGAACCAATATTTTTTGCCCGGTCTCTTCCGTCTTACTTCTTGACAATTCATCCGGCCAGGTCATCTCAAACTTGTGTTCCTCACTCGTAAAGCTGTCGGCATAAACCTGGCCTGCAGCCATCAGAACAACGAGCAATAGCGACAATCCGCGCCACCTCGCACTCATCCGCACACCCCTCCATTCAGTAGTTCACCATGGGTTCAAATTTTGTCGGAAAAATCAAACGGTCTGGCCCCAGGCCTTCCAGACCCCACTGTTAAGGTTCCGTACAAGCCGCCGCCCTCCCTTATGACAATGCGAATCCGACCCCTTTCTGTACCATTTCTATAGCGCAGACTTGGAATGGTAATAGTACTCTCGCCTACGAATTCTGTTGTCTCTGAAAAACTTCCGGAAAAGGGATCTTTCTCAAAAAAAGTGACAGCATTGAAACTCCCGCTTATGGTGTAAATTCCATGTCCACTTTGCTTGTTACGAATTTTCTGAGCACGCAAGGTCACTGTTATTTCACCGGTCGCTCTAAGATTATTAGTCCACCCGTGATCGTAAAAATGGGCAGTGAAAGTTCCCTCATAACCGGATTTCGGCGGGACAGCGGGTGAAGAGAGGCTTGACGGATTCTCCGGAGTGAGCGTTGGCAGGGGCTCAAGGTACCATCCTATCGTCTTCGTCTCCCCTGTTTTGGGCGCCTGTCCCGCATCGGCACGCCCATTATAGCCCTTTGCCTCAGCCCGAAGGAGTATTGACGCCTCGGGCTCAACGGGAAGGCTTGCCTTCCCATCCTTGTCGGTCGAGGCCGAAGTGTCACCCGCCCACGCAGTTGCTCCTTTTATGGGCTTCTGGGAGATCTTGTCCTTCAGTATCAAAACGATGCTGGACTTTCCGATAGGCTGGAGAGTGCCGCTTGCCGTCACCTTGCCGCCTTCGATCTTCTTTGTGGTCTGCGCAGATTCAAAACCTTTCCTGGACAGATAGATTTTTACCGCTTCACCGGAGGGAATGCCCATCGAAAGCTCTCCTTCGGCATTTGTGGTCCCAGTGCTTTCCTTGCCGTTGACCACGGCTCTGACCAGCACTCCTTCAAGAGGGGTCCGTGTCGCCTTGTTGCCTACCCTCACTGATAGAAGTGCTCCCTCCGGTTCCAGATAAAGGGCAACCTTGGCCACTCCATCCTTCACTTCGGTCGTTCCTCCCCGGGTCTTGTAACCCTCGCACGATAAGGTAACATTTACGGAATCGAGGGCAGGAATGTCCATCTCAGCCCTTCCGTCAGCATCGGTCATCTTGTGTTCACTTACCCCTGCAACGCTGACTCTGGCGTTGCGTATGGGTTTGTCATTGATTCGGTCACGGACAGCCACATATAGCCTGGCTGCACCCTGTTCCATCTCAACCGTCTCCGAAGCCATCCCCCTTTCGATGGCGGTGCGAACCTTTTTAGGCTTATATTTGTCCTTTGAAAGCTCAATAGTCGCCTTTTTTTCCTTCACACCCTTGAAACTCAAGGTTGATTTGCCGTCGGATCCCGTTATATCGGACACGGATTGCTCTCCAATGACAATCCTGATTGCCACGCCGTCAAGCGCCTTTCCGGAACGTTTCTCCTTGACCGTCACGGTGACCTCAGCGTCGCTTTTCCCGGACGCAAGCCTGAAGGTCGCGCTCTGGACAGTGCCTTTGGACCGACCATCAACTGTCACGATTTCTTCGAGTGGCTCATAATTGTCGGCATGAATTTTGATCTCATATTCGCCTGATCTCTGGAAGGTGAGGACAGCAGCGCCGTTCCGGGTTCTGTCGCTTGCCTCGCTTTGACGAAAACGCTGTTTTCCGGATACGAGTGCATTGTCTACCGGCTTTCCGGTTTCCGCATCGAGCACCGTAACAGAGAGTTTTGCGGGGTTGGGGTCGAGGGCCAGGGCATATTCTGTTGGGTTGTCCCGCATACTTATCATCTCAGGTTTTATTACACTCTGCAGGGAGGCGTATCCCTGCATTTCCACATGGATCTTGCCTTCGACCCAGGGAGCGACAGGGGTCAATAAAGCGACACCGTCCCCGTCCGTACGCTTGTATACTCCACTTTCATCCAGGATTTTGTTGTCGAATTTTAACTCCACCTCGGCGTTTCTCAACGGCGTCTTGTCTATCGCATCAACAACTTTTACCCTCATGACGCCATTTTTCGCTAATGTCTTGAGTTCTTCTTTGAGCTTCGTGATCGCGTCTGCTTTTTCTTTCAAAGCCTGGTCATAGGCCCATTTTCTCAAATTCTTCTCAAGATGTTGCCGGTAGAAACGGACTCGAAACTTTTCGGCGTGTACGGCTACGGCCTGGACTTGAGGATTGGCCACTGTGGGAATTTCTATTCCTTTTTTCTTATATTCTTGTCTGATCTTAATTACAAAGTCTGCGCCTTTTTCGGTGAAAAAACTATCCATATGTGTGGTGTAGCCGCTCGGATCCCCGTTCTTGAAGAGGCGAACCCAGGCGCGCGGCTCCAGTTGCCCTTCGTCGCTTGTGAAATAGTCTTCATAAATCTGCCACCAGACCGTTTCATCGCCTCTATATAAAGGTACAAAGAAGAGATTCCTGGATAATTCCAAAGCGGCATAGGCCCACAGCATGCCGTTCAGGAAGGCAGCCTGGCTCAGGTATGCGGCAAACAAGATAGAGCCTTTGGAGACGTTGAGGGCAGTCTCCTCCCCCGGTTTCTCATTGTACAGGTCACTCAAGAACTGAGTGACTATGAGGGCTCCCCCTAGTTTTCCCAGGTAGTCGTTGAACTTGCCGAGCTTTGAAGCGTCTGTCGCCCCTGTGAGGTACTGGACTCCCTGAGTTGATATGCCAAGTGTGTCAAGATTGCTTTGCATCCAGTCATAACCCACTTCCCGGGCAAGCTCCTCTTTGCCTCCTTCTGTCTCAACTTTCTCGACTTTTTTCTTGATTTCTTGCCAGTTGGTAATCTCACTAGGTCCTCCCTGGGCCAGGGAAGGGAAAAAAGTTGATATGAGCCCTATCAAAATGAACATTGAAATAGCCCGTTGAAGAAAGATTCGGACCGTCGGCTGTGGTTTTCTTGATAACGTGGCTCTTCTTGCAAAATCAGACGGCACTGGACTCCTCCTTATTCTGCGTCATCAAAACGATCAAGTCCCCGGCAAGCAAGATTTCTTTCCGGAACGTATCGCTCATAGGAAGAAAGGATTCCGTCCCCGGCCGCGTCACTCCTGCCATCACTTGGCCCTCTCAGGAGAAGGAGTGGAAGCGCAGTGCGGTTCTAACGAATCACAACCATAGAGACACAGAGATCACGGAGAATCGTAACTACTCAGGTAGTCAGGAGTCAGAATGCAGGAGTCAGAATGAGGACGTCAGTGAGCGGTGGGTTGAACTCTCCTGCACCTTTCTCTGAAACCGTGCAGGAGTTGCTTTTTTCCTCTTGAAAACTTTCGCCCATGGAAATTTCTTTTATCCTCAACGGGAATCCCGTGAATGCCGGGATCGCCCCGACGCAAACACTCCTCGACGTCCTAAGAGAATCTTTCAGGCTCACAGGCACAAAAGAGGGTTGCAGTGAGGGCGAGTGCGGAGCCTGCACGGTTCTGGTCAACGGAAAAGCCGTAGTCTCCTGCCTGATGCTCGCCCCTCAGGCGGAGGGGTGTGAAGTGACGACCATTGAGGGGCTTTCCCTGGGCGGGGAGCTCCATCCCATACAGACCGCTTTCGTCAAAGAAGGTGCAGTGCAGTGCGGCTACTGCACTCCTGGAGCTGTCATGTCCTCTTATGCCCTTTTGTCGGAGAATCCCCGCCCCGGTGAGGGCGAGATACGGGCCGCAATTGCCGGGAACCTGTGTCGGTGCACCGGCTATCAGAAGATCGTGAAAGCGGTTCAAAGGGCCGCGGAGGAGATGGACGATCCTGTCTGATTTGTCTGAGATCGGAACCACAGTTTTCAGGAAAGATGCCCGGGCGAAAGTCACGGGTGAGGCGCTGTACGCCACCGATCTCTTCGAAGAGGGAATGCTCCACGGCGCTGTTGTGCGAAGTCCTGTCCCCCATGCCCGAATCCTCTCCATTGATGCCGGGCCCGCCCTTGCCCTCCCCGGAGTCTTTGCTGTTCTCACTTCCAAGGATGTCCCGGGAAAAAATGAATTCGGGGTCATCACCAGGGACCAGCCAGTCTTGTGCAATGACACGGTGCGTTTCACAGGCGATGCCGTGGCCCTGGTGGCCGCAGAGACAAGGGAGCAGGCGTATCAGGGCGCCAGGGAGGTGCGAGTGGCTTATGACCCCCTTCCATCGGTATTTGACGTGGAGTCGGCCCTGCGCGAACACGCCCCCCTCGTCCATGAAAAGGGAAACATTTTGAAACATGTTCACCTTGAGAAAGGAAACGTGGAATCAGGTTTCCCTGAAGCCGACATTGTTCTTTCGGAAACATTCCGCACGGCCCCTGGTGAACACATGCCTCTTGAAACAGAGGCAGGGCTGGCGAAGGTGTCCCAGGATGGAGTTATTACCATCTGGGCGAGCACCCAGAGCGCATACAGGGACCAGCGGGACCTGGCACACGCCCTGGGCCTTCCGGAAAACAGGATCAGGGTGATCGTTCCCCACGTGGGAGGCGCCTTCGGAAGAAAAGATGGTATCACAGTCCAGATTTACCTTGCTTTGCTGGCACGGGCCACAGGGAGACCCGTGAAAATGCACTGTCCCCGAGAAGAGTCCGCTTCTTTTTTCCCGAAAAGACATGGAACCTTGCTGAAATACAAGGTCGGCGCCAAACGGGACGGAACCCTTGTGGCCGCTGCTCTCGAAGCCTATTATGACACAGGGGCATACGCCGTTTTTGGAGAGAAGGTAATGGGGGCAGGCGTGGAATACGGGCTGGGGGGCTATCGAATCCCCCATACCCAAATTAATGGCTATTCTGTTTATACCAATAACCCGCCCGCCGGCGCCTTCCGTGGATTTGGGATGCCCCAGGTAACCTTTGCCTGGGAGTCGCTTTTGGACGAGCTGGCCTATCGCTGCGGGATGGACCCATTGGAGTTTCGCCTCAAGAATTCGGCGGACCATGGGGAGGAAGGTCCCCTGGGTCAGATCTTCGAGACCAGTACAGGGCTTCGACAGACCCTTGAAGGAGTCCGAAGCTCGCCGTTATGGAAGAAAAGACTCGATTTGAAGACGGTCTCCGATCCCTTCAAAGCCAGAGGAGTCGGCGTAGCATCATGTATCAAAGGCTGCGGCCTTGGGATCGGCATGCCTGATTTCGCGGAGGCGGAGGTGCAGATTCTTCCGGAAGGCACTTTTGTTGCCAGGGTTGGTGTAACCGACATGGGGGAAGGGATCGCCACCACTTTCTGCCAGATCGTAGCCGAACTCCTGGGAGTTTCTTCCGAATCGGTGGAATGCATCCAATCCGACACTTTCCTGAATCCTCCCGGAGGCCCGACGGCGGCTTCCCGAAACACGATTCTTACAGGGAAGGCCTGTTTTCTCGCTGCGGAGGATTTGAAGCGAGTCCTTTGCGAAACGGCTGCACGCCATTGGGGCGGCG
The DNA here is from genome assembly GCA_016183865.1 of Armatimonadota bacterium. GTDB lineage: Bacteria > Vulcanimicrobiota > JACPDT01 > JACPDT01 > JACPDT01 > JACPDT01. Next base: position 8,070 of record JACPDT010000152.1, read on the forward strand.
CCCCTGAAGGGGTTGTTCTTACAAAATCCGGTCCCAGGATGGAAGGCAGGACCGCATCCTTTTCCGAAGTCTCCTCCTGGATGGTGGAGCAGGGAAAGCCGCCTGGGGTCCGGGCCAGATACGACATGCCCGTTGCTTCACGGCCCCTTGGCTATGGGCTGCCCCACCGCATCTATAGTTTCGCCTCCCATGCGGCCCTGGTTGAAGTGGACCGCCTCACCGGTCAGGTCACGGTTCTTGAGGTCTCTGCTTTTCTGGATTGCGGAAATGTGCTGAATCCACAGGGACTTGAGGGGCAATCGGAGGGAGGTGTGGCTCAAGGGATCGGTTTTGCTCTCATGGAGAAAAACGTCATTCAGGAGGGGTCGGTGCTGAACAACAAGCTGTCTACATACATCATTCCCACGGCCCCTGATATGCCCGCAGTCGAGACTTCCGCAGTGGATACATACGAGGAAGCCGGGCCCTTTGGAGCGAAGGGTATTGCAGAGGCAGCGTCGGGGTCTGTGGCCCCTGCCATATTCAATGCCGTTCGGGATGCGGTGGGAGTCCGATTGCGCGATCTCCCCCTTTCCCCCGAGCAACTGGTTGAGGCGATGATGGAGCGCCATGAGTCTTGAATACATCCGCCCAAGAAATGTTGAAGAAGCGCTGGAATGCCTGCTCAGTCGGACTTTCAAGATTCTGGCAGGGGGCACCGATCTGGTCATTCAGTTGAGAGAGGGTCGTCACAAAGACCTTCCCATCCTGGATATTTCCCGCCTTTCGGAACTTCGGTTCATCCGTGAAAAGGACGGCAAGACAGTGATCGGGGCCCTCACGACACTCAGTGATCTGCTTTCTTCCGAGTCGTTGCGAAGAACCGCGCCGGTCCTCCTTGCCGCGGTAAGAGAGATCGGTTCCGTGCAGATTCGGAACATGGGCACAATCGGTACTCGTTTTTGCCAGATAGTCTCTCTTGGTCGAAAGGGGCGCACCAGGACCATGCCCCTCCCAGACTTTCTCCTCGGTCCCTGTAAAACAGTCCTGGAATCGTGCGAGCTGATCCACTCTGTTTCTTTTTCCACTCCCCCTGTTTACCAGCATTTTGAGAAACTGGGAGAACGCAAGGCCCAGGCCATCTCCATCGCTTCAACGGCACTTGTGTCCGGCTTCAAGAATGGCCGTCTTAAAGGGATCCGCGTGGCATTGGGCTCTGTAGCCCCAACGGTGATCCGCGCAAAGCAGGCCGAAGCCTTCCTGGAATCCCGGCCGCTCACGCCCGACATGATCCTTGATGCCGGTGAGATGGCGGCACAGGAGGCATCCCCAATTTCGGACGTGAGGGCGACCGCGGCATACCGAAGGAAAATGGTGATGGCCATGGTTACCCGCGGCCTGTGGCCTTGCCTGAAAGAGGTGGGTGAATCAAGATGACCGCTTCCATGGCCTATGAGCCCGATCTCCCGGAGATCATCCGTGCGGCAAGGGGGGAGAAGCCTACGGATCTTCTTCTCACGAACGGGCGGATCGTGAACGTTTTCTCAGGAGAGATCTATAAGAACGATATCGCCATACATCAGGGGTGCATCGTCGGGATAGGCGACTATCAGGGGATAAAAAAAGTTGACCTCAAAGGGGCATTTGTCACTCCCGGTCTGATAGATGGCCACATGCACATAGAGAGCTCTCTCGTGGATCCCGCCGAGTTCGCCCGGGCCGTTGTTCCCATGGGGACCACGACTGTGATAGCCGACCCCCACGAAATCGCCAATGTGCGAGGTATCGAAGGAATCAAGTACATATTGCGCACCAACAAGGTGGCGCCCCTCGACATTTTTGCCATGATCCCTTCCTGTGTTCCCGCGACGAATCTGGAAACTTCAGGGGCCACCCTTACCGCGGAAGACATGATCGCATCCTTTACGAAAGACAGGGTTCTTGGCCTTGGCGAGCTCATGGATTTCCCTGCAGTCCTTGATCAGGATCCATATATTTTGAAGAAGATTCAGGCCGCCCAGATGAAGCGAATTGACGGGCATGCCCCCGGGGTTACAGGGAAAGACCTGCAGGCATATATCGCGGCTGGCGCCTCTTCAGACCATGAGTGCACGAATGTGGAAGAGGCCAGGGAGAAGCTCAGACTGGGCATGTACATCATGATACGGGAGGGATCCGTGACTCAGGACATGAAAGCTTTGATCCCGCTCGTATCTTCCGTCAATCTGAATCGGTGTTTCCTCGTCACGGACGATCGGGAGCCCATTCATCTCCTCGAAGAAGGACACATGAACTTCCTTGTCCGAAAAGCCGTTTCTCTCGGACTGGACCCTGTGGCAGCCGTCTCCCTCGCCTCGAAGAATACGGCCGAATACTTCAGGTTGAAAAATTTTGGGGCCATCGCTCCGGGCTATGTGGCGGATCTTGTAGTTGTGCAGGATTTGGAGAGCTTTTCCGCGCAGATGGTGTTCAAGAGGGGGGTACTGGTCGCTAGAGAAGGAAAGCCTCTTTTTCAGATCTCCAAGGTGGATGCCCTTTCGGTTTCAAACACCGTGGACATGAAACCCCTTTCACCGGCGGACCTTGCCATCGAGGCCAGGGGCGATCAGGGCCGCGTGATCGGCGTCCTTCCCGGGAAAATCATCACAGAAAAGCTGTGGTTGCAGCTCAGAATTGAAAACGACCAGGTTCTGTCGGATCCCTCCCGGGATATTCTCAAACTGTGCGTCATCGAGCGCCACCATGCCAGCGGGAACCTGGGTCTGGGACTGGTCAGGGGACTGGGGCTCAAGAAAGGGGCCATCGGATCTTCCGTGGCCCACGATTCCCATAACATCATTGCAGCAGGAGTCACGGACAGCGACATTCTTCTGGCTGTAAACGAGATTGCAAGAATCGGCGGCGCCCTGGTAGTAGTGGCGGATGGGGAGGTGCTTTCCCGTCTTCCTCTGCCCATTGCGGGACTCATGTCCGATCAGCCTCTTCCCTGGGTCAAGGACAGGCTCAAGGAAATGTACAGGATAGTAAAAGAGCTGGGAGGGGTGCCTGAAGATCCTTTCATGGCCCTCAGCTTTCTCGCCCTCCCTGTCATACCGGAGCTCAAGCTGACCGACAAGGGGCTGGTGGATGTGGCTGCCTTCCGGATCACGAGTCTCTTTGAGCCGTTGGGTTAGGAGCTTCGGCGAGCTTTCTCAGAAGGGATTTCGGAAGAGATTCCAGAATTCTTTGACATTCCTTCCCCCTCGATGGGGAGGTCAGGTGGGGGTGACTCAGTATGCCGAATTATCTCACAGGAGGGATGCCAATGAAAATCCTTTTTCTACCTCTCATTTTTGTTCTTGTTTTTTCCGTTCTTCTCTTTGGAGTTACAGGCTGCAGCGGCGGAAGCTCCGGAGGCGACAGCTCAAGCTCTACCACTACTACTACTGTGACGACTCAGCAAAAGACAGATTCCGGTACAGGTACTGAAACAAGTACCGAAACGGTGCAACAAGTGCAAAGCTCCCAGGATGCGGGAAACTCAGGATCCAACGCTCTGGGCAGATGGGCGCCCGACGGCAGAGGCATCGGAGAAAATCAATATACCTCCATCGGGAATGAGGTCATCGAAATGAAGCCTCCCCAGCCTCCGCAAACCACTGTGGGGACCATGGAGGTCACCGGCTATGATTCCGTCCTTATAGCGGGAACCAATTTTACCGACAGCAACGGTGACGGCAAGGTCAGCAATTCCAATGAGAAAGGGACTATCACAGCCAGGAAAATCTACGAGCGCAAGAGCTCTTTCACTTTCGCTGTTGCCACCATGACAAATACGGTTACAGAATACGAGAAAAAACTTGCATCTGACGGCATCACAGTCGTGCGGTTCGAAAAGCGGACATTTACCAATAAGCTCACCTTCCCCAATGGAATGCTCCCTCTTCCCGGAACCAACACAAGGCCCACGAAGATAGAAACTACCGGAACAGGCATGGCTTGGCGCGACACCGATGCCGCCACTGCCGCCGCGACACAAGCCGGAGGTGGCGATCCTGAGGTAACCAATGCCGGTATTGCAAAGGGATCCGGCAGGTTCCACAACATCATGGACTTTGCGGCAGGCACATCGTTGAATCATTTCGCCCGGGCCAAGAGGACCGACAACAACACCTTTCGTCTCTTCATCGGCAGCATGACCGGAACCATCAGCAGGGACGCGAGCGGCGCGGTCAGTGGCTCTCAGAATGGCTCTGTTGCGGGGTATGAGCGAACAACGGGTGCGTACAATGTAAACACAGAGGTGGCTCAAGGCGTTGACGGCTCCTTCTCATACAACCCCACAAATGCCGACACGAAGTTCATGGATACAGCCACATCGGCTACCATGTCCGCGAATGCCAATGGAACGGGTGTCACCGTGAACGTCACCATCACCGATTCCACGAAAAAGATCAAAGTAGTTATGGCGATCCAAAACGGCACCATGACAGGTACGATTTACTCTACAGCCACAGGACAGGATGTGAAGATCGCCGATATCACCATCAACAAGAACGGAAACGGCTCCATCACTTTTGTGGATGGGACCACCAAACAGATTTCCAACTGGCAGGTCGTTGCTGCCCGAACATTTTCGGAAATGATGGCTGCCTGATAGCTGGGGGAGATGGATAAAGAAACTGCGCACACAGATAGAGAGAGTTTTCCTGAGCAATGCCAGGCTGGCGCATGGTGTTCCCAAAGGAATAGGAGGAATTCCCTTATGAAAATCACTGGTATTCCCTGGTTCCTGGCTCTCGCGCTTGCCTTCTTCGTTCCTTTTGTCTTCTCCGGGTGTGGAAGCGGTCTCACCGGCTCTTCGCCGGTAGGGGATGGAGCGACATCCTCGTCCCTGTCTTCTCAACAAAAAACCGATTCCAGCAACGGAACAGATGTTACCGTTTCCGCCGTCCAGCAGGTACAGGCTTCGGAGGACTCGTCGGACAGCGGGTCCAATCCCTTGGGCCGCTGGGCGCCCGATGGGCGCGGTTTGGGGGATCCCACATTCACCTCTATTGGAAACGAAGTCATAGAGAAGACCCCTCCCGGCCCAGGGAACAACAATCAAGGCTCCATGACCGTTACCGGTTATGACGCACATCTTACGGCAGGAACGAATTTCACGGACAGTGACGGCAACGGCAAAGTAAGCACAACTGCCGAGAAGAGCTCCATCACGGCGAAAAAAATTTATGAGCGGAAAAGCACCACCCTTTTCGACCCCCTCGCCAGGCAGACCAATGTTACGGAATGGGTTCGCCGATACGCTCACGACGGCTCTACCGTGGTCTGGCTCGCCAAGAGAGTTTTTACCAACATCATGACCTTTTCAGGCATTCCCCAGCCCGGCACAAAGCCTGATACGGCAGAGACCTCAGGGACGGAGGTTTTCTGGAAAGGCGCCGCCGCGGCCTCCGCATCCGCCACGCAGTCGGGAGGCCAGGAACCCGATCCCCTGGCAGCAGACGGGGCGGGCCGGTTTTACAACAAGAGAGACTATCTGGCAAAAACGAGTATCAACTATTTCGCAGGGACCCGCAAGGTGGACAACAAGTTCCGCCTGTTCATCGTGGCTATGGCGGGGACGGTGGAGCGAAATGCCGCAACAGGGGCCGTGACCTCCGTTCATAACGGTTCCGGGGTCGCCTATGAGCGGGAAACGCCGTACAATGTGACCACTGAAGTGACCCAGGGCGCAAATCATGCCTTTTCTTTCACCCCCACAGGGTCGGACGTCAAGATCTTCGACAGCACCATTACGAACACGGTTTCTTCGAACGGGGACGGCTCAGGACGGGTCATCCAGATCACCCTGATCAACAATTTGAAGCAATTGAAATTCGCCGCAACAGTGCAAAACGGTGTCATGACCGGCACAGTTTACAGCTCAGGGTCTATTACGGATACAAAAATCGCGGATATCACCATAGACAAGAATGGAAATGGAACCCTGATATTCGCGGACGGCAGTGTCAGGAATATAACAAACTGGCAAATAGCCTGAAATGGATCCCCGTTTCAGGCTACTGCATCTTGCTGATGAAATTACCCATGGGTATCATCACTGACAGAAGCACCAGAACGACGACTGCACCCATGAACAGAAGCAGAAGCGGTTCGAGAAGGGTCAGCAGTTGGGTCATCCCGTGCTCCACCTCTTCCTCGAAGTAGCTTGCCAGTTTGGCCAGAGAGACGGGCATGGTCCCGCTTTCTTCTCCGAGAGAGAGCATTTGGACAAAAAGAGGCGGGAAGCCCTTTTTCCCCCGAAAGCCGTCCGATATGTATCCCCCGTCGTGCAGACTCTGGATGCCGTCCCTGATGGCATCCACGAGTACCCAGGTTCCCGCCACAGAGGCAAAGATGTTCATGCACCCAACAAGGGGGATGCCTGTTCGCACCAGGGCCGACAGGGTCAGGGCGAGTCGTGCGAGATGGTATTTGAGCAGGAATGCTCCTATCTTGGGAATCCGAAGAAAGAGATAGTCCAACTTCTTCCGATGCTCAGGTTCTTGCAGCCACCGCTTCAGAAATTTCGCGAGGAAGAATGACAGAACCGGAAGGACTACAATCCAGAAGGGCCAGTAGGCCCGAATCGCCATTGATGCGTTGAGCAGGAGCCCGGTCAGGAGCGGCACCTTCACATCTGATTGAAGAAAAAGCTCCTGGAACAGAGGAAGCACTGTCTGCGTGAGATAGATCAAGACAGCCAGAGACACAATCAGGAGAACAAGAGGGTATGTGGTGGCCGCCTTTGCTTTTGCTCGAAGGGCAGTCTCCCGCTCTTCATATTCTGCCAGGAGGTCCAGCGCCTCTGGAAGCCCGCCCGATTTTTCCGCAACCAGGATCATACCGATATGAGTATTTGAGAAGTATTTTCGGTGGTGGGCCATAGCAGCGGAGAAGGTGGTGCCTCGGGACAGGTCCCGATACAGACCGAAGAGGACTTTCTTGAAATGGATGTCCTGGTTCTGATCGTGCAGAATTCGAATCCCTCTCAGAAGGGGGATGCCGGAATTCACAATAACGGAAAGCTGCCTGAAAAAATAACAAAGCTCCTTCCTGTTGAAAGGAATGAGCTTGAAAAGGAACTCCTTCGGCGTGTCCCTGCGCTTTTCATCAATTCTGACAATGAAGAGATGCGCCTCTTGATGGAGCTTCTGAACCGCATCCTGGACTGTTGGGGATTCGATCACCCCCTTTATGCGGTTGCCGTTGGGATCTACGCCTTCATACAGAAATTGGACCTTTTTTGAGGCCAATAATACAACCCTTCCTAATCACCATGTCACGGCAGAACCACTGTACCTTCCCAGACTTTTCTGGGACCTGGCGGAGAACAGGCGCGTCCGTATGTTTCGCGAACAGTGAAGCCGCCGGGAGATCCCTTGTAAGTACTCATGTTCTGAGGCCCCGCCGGGCTGTATATCAGTACCTGGGCGATTAAAGTCCAACAGCATCCCGTAACTTGCCAGAGCTCTGCCTTGATTTCATCCCCTTTGGCGGCAGGAAAGGGCCCGATTTTCGGGCCGCACATCCACAGGCAGGGAACTCCCATTGCGGAGGACACCCCCACAAGCTGCCCGTTCTTATAAACTTTCACTATGTTCTCAACCCAGATGTAGTCCAGGGGTTCTGCATTGAGGTTGACAGAGTATGCCACCACGCACATGTAATCTCCCCCTGCGCAAACGGAATTGGCGCCTCCATCCCCGAGGGGGTTGCCGAAGGATACGGACCACTTGCCGGTCTTGATGGTCCCGCTTGAGCCCTTGACGATTTGCTCCGCTGCGTTGCCTATGGTGTAAGCAGCCAAACCGAGCACCGCCCCGGCAATAGCCTTGGGCACTTGCCCCGCAGGACTGTTCAAAACGGCGTTGTACATACCCATATCGGCCCAAATAGATGTCTTGATGCATTGATAGGTTCCTGACACCTTATAGCCCGTTGGTTGCCCAGTGGTTTTGAGCGAAAGGTCTGCGGTCAGATCAATCTTTCCGCAATCCCCCTCGCACGAAATAGTCCCTCCAAAACCCACCCCGCCGAATGCGCTTGGAGGAGGGCCTTTCGGAGGAAAAGAGGTATTTGTTGGTTCGGGAGGTTTTACATCAATCTGGGCCAGCCCGGGGTAGCC
>JACPDT010000159.1 GCA_016183865.1 Armatimonadota bacterium
GAAACCAGATCCCTTTCCCTCAAACCAACGGTTTCTTCCACGATTCACCTCTCATTATACGATTGTACAATAATTATACCAGTACCATCGTGATTTGTCAAATTTCATGATCTACGAGGTCAATGCTGATGCGGGTTCCGTGGATTTTCCAGCCATGAAAAAGGGCGAAAGGACGGGGTCTTTTCGCAGGCAAGCTCGTTCCCCTGTCGGACCGGGCAGGAGTTGTATTATGTCATTTGACAGAAACTTGATAACCACTGGGGTTTCTGCCTGATTCATGGGTATTGCTCCTAGCGGTCTGCGCTCTCCTCTTGCTTCGCCGGAAAAGGCTTCATGGGTGGGCGCCTGCGGAACCCGAGCCAGATGGGGAATTCCTGGAAAACGGCCCTGAAGGCGGCCCTCTGTTTGGAAAAGAAAATCAGGATGATCGCTGCCCAGGCAATATAGACCCAGGCGATGAGAAGGCGAACCTCTGTGGAGGGGACGATCGTCTGGATGAAAAAGAGGCCGAAAAGGGCGACAGCGTTCCATACAGTTATTTTGAGATCCGCTATCAGGACAACGGCAAAGGCCGTCTGAGCCGCCGTAAGAAACACCTCTTCCACCTGACGGGCGTCCAGAGGCAATGGGAGCAGCTTCCCTGCACCGATACTGTAAGCTATGGGCAAGATCCCCACAAGCAGAGTCCACTGGTTCACTTTGGAGGAGACCAGAGTTCCTATGGCGGCGATGGCGTGATTTCTGAGCACGAAAACGCAGGCCATCAAAAACTCTGGCGTCTCCGATGCCAGGGGGGCGATCCATTGGACCAGAAGGAACTCATCCACACCCATGGCTTGTCCAACATGAACCAGCCCTTCCGCAAAGGGCTCGGAAGAAAGCAGAATGGCCGCTGCCGCATAGAGAAACAGAAAAATCAGACTTGCCCGGCGTAATGGAACAGGGAGAGCGGCCAATGTTTCAGCAGGGCCGACGATTTCGGGCTCCACCACCTCCGCACGGAAAGCCACCCAGGCATACCCGCCGAAGAGCAGAATCAGGATCACCGTGTCCACCCAGTGGATGGTCCCTTTCAGAGGCAACGTAAAAGCATATATCGCCGCCATAGTCAGAAATGCAATCTCCACCCTCAAATTGCGATCCAGAACCACCACTCTTGTTCGATATTTCCAGGCCGCCAGGCAAACGATGAGTGACCATCCCAATCCCAGAAGCAGGCGGTTTGCCCCGGTCATGTTGGCTGTAGCATATGCCACATACACCGGATCTGTCCCTGCTTTCCAGGCGAAGTAGACATCCACCGCATATTCCGGCAAAATGGCGACAAGGGCGACAATGACAAAGGCGAGAGATCTGGGAATATCGAGCTGAGCCACTTCCGAGACCCAGGAGAGAAGAAAAGCCGCGCTTACAATGGCAAGGCCGGAAAGAATCGTTGTGGTAAGGTGATCAGGATGGGTTCCGGAAAGTCGCAGGAAAATCCACGGAATTCCCACAACGGCGGCGCCAAGAATCCATACCCAGCCGGGGATCGTTTTCATAAGCCTTGTTTGCCTCGCTGACCCGCAGCAGAAGGCTGCTTCTTGAGCCCTTCGCCTATGATGAGCAGTCGGGCGCCTGATGAGTCCACATCCACCCTGACTTTCTGCCCTTCCCTGATTTCGCCTTCAAGAAGAGCCCTGGCGAGGGGGTCCTGAATCAGCTTCTGGATGGTCCTCTTGAGCGGCCTCGCACCGAAGGCGGGGTCAAATCCCTCTTCAGCCAGAAAGCGCCTGGCCCGATCCGCGAGATCGAGCTCCAAACGCCGCCCTGAAAGGCGACTCCTGAGACGGTCCACCTGGATGTCAACGATTTTTTCGATTTGTTCCTTTGAGAGGGCTTGGAAAAGGATCAGCTCATCCACCCTGTTCAGAAACTCGGGGCGAAAGTGGCGTCTCACCTCTTCCATCACTCTTGTCTTCATGACATCCGGTTGGCCGGTCAGGTCCTGAATGAAAACAGACCCTATGTTGGAGGTCATGATTACAACAGTGTTGCGGAAATCCACGGTTCTTCCGTGCCCGTCGGTGAGGCGTCCGTCGTCGAGGAGCTGCAAGAGAACATTGAACACATCGTGATGGGCTTTTTCGATCTCATCCAGGAGGAGTACACTGTATGGCCGCCTTCGAACGGCTTCGGTCAACTGGCCCCCTTCCTCGTATCCGACGTATCCCGGAGGGGCGCCTATGAGGCGCGCCACAGCGTGTTTTTCCATGTATTCACTCATGTCCAGGCGCCCCATGGCCCGCTCATCATCGAAGAGGAATTCAGCCAGGGCTCTCGCAAGCTCGGTTTTCCCGACACCTGTGGGGCCCAGGAACAGGAAAGAGCCAATGGGCTTCTCCGGATCCGAAATGCCTGCCCGGGATCTTCTGACTGCGTTGGAAACAGCCTGGACGGCTTCTTCCTGGCCTACAACTCTCCTGGCAAGCTCCTGCTCCATCCTGACCAGTTTCTGAATCTCCCCCTCAAGGAGGCGTGAGACGGGAATCCCCGTCCACTTGGCTATCACCTGAGCAACGTCTTCCTCGTCCACTTCCTCTTTGAGGAATTGCTGCTTCTTCTGGATCTCTGTCAGCTTCTCGTTCTCCTGGTCCAGTTTTTTCTCATGATCGAGAATTGTGCCATACCGTATCTCGGCGACTTTGGCAAGATCCCCTCTTCTTTCCGCCTCCTGCTCTTCCAGCTTCGCCTTCTCTACGGCTTCCTTGATCCTGCGGATATGGCCTATAGCCTCTTTCTCCAGGGTCCACTGGGCGCGCATCTGATCGTTCTTCTCACGGAGGCCCGCCAGCTCTGCGTCCAGCCTGGACAGCCTTTCTTTAGATGCAGAGTCTTCCTCGGATGAGACGACCTGGCGCTCAATCTCAAGCTGCATGATTTTTCTTTGAATCTCATCTATTTCCGTCGGCAGGCTGTCTATCTCGATCCTCAGGCGGGATGCGGCCTCATCCACGAGGTCAATGGCCTTGTCCGGAAGAAAGCGGTCCGAGATGTAGCGATTGGAGAGAACGGCGGCGGAGACCAGGGCGGAATCCTTGATTCGAACCCCGTGATGGACCTCATATTTTTCTTTGAGACCCCGCAGAATCCCGATTGTGTCCAGAACGGAAGGTTCTCCTACCGTGATGGGCTGAAATCGCCTCTCCAGGGCGGCGTCTTTTTCCACATGCTTGCGGTATTCGTCCAGGGTCGTTGCCCCGACGCAGCGAAGCTCGCCCCTCGCCAGAGCCGGTTTGAGCATATTGGCTGCATCCACTGCCCCCTCTGCCCCTGCCTGCACCTCTTTGAGGACCGCTTTCAGGCGATCCTCGAACTCGCCCCTATATTTCGAGCCTGCCACAAGGGCGCCGAGGTCCAGGGCAATCAGGCTCTTGTTTTTCAGTCCTTCGGGGACATCTCCGTGAAGAATTCGCTGGGCAAGACCTTCCACGATGGCGGTCTTGCCGACTCCTGGCTCTCCGATGAGGACGGGGTTGTTCTTCGTCCGTCTGGACAAGACCTGAATCACTCGTCGAATCTCGTCATCTCTTCCTATGACGGGATCCAGTTGCCCCTTGCGGGCCTGGTCGGTCAGGTCTCTGCCGTATCGAATCAGGGCCTGATATTTTTCTTCCGGAGTCGCATCAGTCACTCTCTGGGCGCCCCTCACTTCCGCGAGGGCCTTGTAAACAGAAGAAGGAGTCACCCCGGATCTTGCCAGGATCTCCGCGGAAAGCCCTCCTCGCTCCTGGGAGAGGGCAAGGAGGAGATGCTCTGTGCTCAGGTAGTCGTCCTTCAGCCTTTCCGCTTCTTTCCAGGCGTTTTCGAAAATCTGCCCCAACCCAGGTGTTATGTATACCTGGGACGGACCTGTCCCCCGAACCTTCGGCATTCGGTCAAGCTCCGCTCGAAGAAGGGATTCTATGGATGAGGGGTGGGCGCCGATTTTTTGCAAAATGGGCCTGACCACGCCATCCTCCTGCACGACGAGGGCCAGGAGAAGATGCTCTGCATCCAGTTGCTGGTGAGTATATTGAAAAGCCAGGTCCTGGGCGTCTGCCAGGGCTTCCTGGGCTTTTACGGTAAAGCGATCCAATCGCACGACTGCACCTCTATGGGCCCAGGACCACGCCTCTTCCGAACACATTAAGCGGATAGGGCCTGGGCACTTTGGAAAGAGTATGATCTCCTGAGCATGAAAGAGTATAGCCCGATTCACTGGAATTGTTGACCTCATATCCATATCCAGCCCGAAGACTGTCTGTGCGGCAATAGGGCAGTTGATTGATGTAGCTCGGCGCCAGGGGGGGGAGAGAGTTCGGGTAGAAATGATCGGGGTCTCCCGTCGAGTACACCTGCAGGGCGGTGGCGATGTTCTTCTCATTCGAAATGCATGAAGAGAGATTTGCCCTGTAAATCGTTCGTGCCCAGTAAGGGGTCAACATGAGCAATAGTACGGCCAGAATCGAGATCACCACGATGAGTTCCAGCAGGGTGAACCCGCTTCTATCCTTACACAATGGCCTGGGCATGTTTCGCCCTCCAATGCTCGATTTCAGCGACCAGTTTCCCGAACCGGACGAATTCCAGGTCATCCATGCGGATCATTCGCTTGCCGTCCGAGATCAATACGCCGTTGATCAAGCTCCTGGTGCAACTGAAATGAACCATTTGCTCCCAGGGAATCGTCAACCGTTTTCCGACGGAAGAAATCGTGAAACCGGAAGGGGTGAGGACGACTGTCTTGTGAGGATGAAAAATCAAAATATATAGAAAATGCGCGATCACCAGAATGACACCGAATCCCATGTGGACGGCGCCGATGACGGCAAGAGTCTCGCGATACTCCAGAGATCCTGCGATCAAGTGCCAGGCAAGAACGAAGATGACCGCCGTCAGCAGCAGAAATTTCCAGGTATATGTGGACTTGAAGGTCGTTGATTGAGACATATTCGTTTCAAATTCACTTCAGTTTCGGGATTCCCATAACCATTCGCTTCTCTTCCTGCAAGTCCTCTTGCGCGCCCCCCCACCTGACCTCCCCCTCCAGGGGGGAGGTACCGGACCGTCCCTCCATTCCTCGCGTTGAGGGGGGAGGAGCCGAAAGGGGTGTTGAACTCCTTCGGCAGGCCCGACAAAAAAATCGCAAAGGAGAAAAACCATCAAAGACCGATTGGCCTTCGTGCTATCCGCCATGACCAGTCCATATCTGGTGCCTGCCGTTCTGGCGGTGGCCGTAACGGCTTCATTGGCCCGCAGTGCGCGGGATTTCATCCTCTGGTGCGCTGTGAGCACGCTTTTCTCCGTTGTGGTCCCCTTCGTGTATGTGTACTGGGGGGTCTGCAGTGGGCGCATATCGGACATCCATGTGCGATTGCGGGAACAGAGAGAGAGACCTTTCGCGGTCGCCCTGGTCGGCGCCTGTGTCGGAATCATCTTGCTCCAACTGCTGGGAGCGCCCCGTCCCCTGATTTTTCTCGGGGTATGTTATGTTGTAAATGGAATCGTTCTGGCCCTGATCACTCTGGCATGGAAGATCAGTATGCATTGCGCGGTTTTCGCGGCATGCCTGACGGCTGCCGCCATATTTTACGGCAAGCCCGCCCTATTTCTGTTTTTTCTGCTGCCTGCCGCCGCCTGGGCGCGAGTACAACGTGGACGTCACACACTCTCTCAAGTTATCGCGGGAATCCCCGTATCGGCAGCCATCACGGCGATCGTCCTGAAGCTGTTGATGTGACTGGTGGCTTACCTGGGCCGACTGAAGTAATCTTCGAGAAAGCGAAGAACAATCTGCTCGATTTCTTCTCTTGTGATGGTCAATGGATATGACTTATCAGGAAGCTGGACGCGCTTCATGACCTCCAGGTCCCTGCCGCTTCTCTTGATTACGACTTTCTCCTCCAGCCCACGCTTATCAAATACGAACTCCAGGCCGTACACGGCATCCAGATTCAGGCGAATCGTTCCTGCGGTGGCGCTGGCCCCCCCCCATATATTCGGGTACTGAGCTGAGGCAGAGGTCCTGTACTCCTTGACAATGGCCTCAAAAAGCCCGTGAATCAGGGTGTGAAGCTCCACCACCCTTTTCTGAAACCTGTCATCCACTCTTCCGAGCTTATCCTGCCAGGATTCGTCGGACTGTTCCTTCATTTTTCGAATCTTGTCCTGCCACGATTCCGCCACTTTAGCGCAGTCCCCTTTCGGTCACTATTGAGACTCCAATTCTCTCTCAAGAATTTCTTTCCTCCCTTCACCGCGCCTTTGTCCGAGACTTTCAGTCACCCCCACCTGATTTGACGCTCAAGGCTCGACGCTTACGATGACGACCCTCGGTATGACTTATGTGATACAACTTTTCGGGAAATATGAAGGAAAACCTCGCTGTTTATAGTAAAAATCATGGGGGTATATATAAATCAGATTCGATTTCTCTAATACGAAGATGCGTTTTTGCCGATACGACACATCATCAGGGAGAGTTCTATGGTCTTTGGTATTTTTCGAAAGCGTCCGGCTCTCGACCTGTCTCCAGGTGAGAACGTGGAACTGGAGACCACCCAGACCACGGTACAGTCCGAAGTTGTCGAAATCTCAAAGAAACACCTGTCCCTCAGACCGGTTCAGAGGGTGGATGTCGGTTCCAAAGATACGGTAGTGGTAACGTTTCGCAAAGATCAATACACCTGCTCCTTCGAGGCTGCCGTGGTTTCCGTTTCGGATGATGTCCTGCCGATCCTCGACATTACCTATCCTCATGAGTTGTATTATGACGAAACCACCCAGCAAACCGATCTGGTTACACTGGAGAAGACCCTTCCGGTGAAAGCTAAGGTTTTGGGCGGCAAAGCCCATCCCTGCCACACCAAGGAAATCTCCGGAACAGGCCTGACTCTGGACGTCGAGGCCTTTCTAAAACAGGGGGAATTGCTGGAAATGGCTCTGGAGCTGCCCGAAGGGCCGCCCCTGAAGCTTTCAGGACGTGTGGCGAAAGCGGACAGAACCGGTTCCCGCACAACAGCGACCGTTGACTACATCGGAATCACGGAACAGGCCCGGGACAGGATTGTGGGTTTCATTTTTGAGACCCAGCGGGATCTGAGAAGACGGGGCATCATTTGACATTATGCCCCAAACGTGATATAGTAGGCCATAGTATGAAAAGACCGAGCAAGATTCTCAAGACTTTCCTGAAACAACACCGTGACGAGCAGACCCTGCTCTTGTTCTGGTCCTGTGATCTCAAGGAATGCTCATCGGGCCGCATCATTGATTTTGATGAGGAATATGTGCTCCTCCGTCAATGTGATGAAGAGACGGAAGAGCCCTACGAGCTTCTGGTGAAATTGGACAACATCACAACTGTCTGCCCATGGGTGGAAAAGCTGAATGTGGACAGAAAATTCCGAAAGATCACCCACAATTTTGAGCAATCATGGGAAGACGACTCTTGCGGACAGGATGTGTGACGGCATCGCCCCAAATGGAGGGACGCACTCTGTCGCGTCCGGTTCCCAAGGGGCACCTCTCAAAATGATTCCCCTCTCCCGACTGCTGTGAGTGAAAGAAACTCATAGGCTACGTGCGCGGCCAGGAGGGAAGTGATTCCCGTCGGATCATAGGGAGGGAGACATTCGACTACATCAAAGCCGACGAAGTTTAGTCCCCCGAAGCCTCTGATCAGCTCCAAAGCCTCACCGCTCGAAAGGCCGCCAGGTTCGGGGACGGAAGTTCCAGGGGCATAAGCGGGATCCACAACATCAAGATCAAAGGAGCAGAAGACTTTCTGGGTCCCTATTTTTTCCCTGATGACCTGAACAGTCCAGGGGATGCCCTTTTCTTGCATCTCGCGGCAGGTCACAAGGGTGTATCCCAGATCTCGGGCCTCTTGGAGATCGTTTTTCCCGTATAAGGGGCCCCGAAGTCCTGCCTGCACGGAGCCGAAGGGATTCACGAGACCCTCTTCCACCGCTCTCCTGAAGGGGGTTCCATGAGTGTATGGATGTCCGAAATACTGATCCCATGTGTCCGAATGGGCATCCAGGTGCAGAAGAGCCACTTTTCCGTGGATTCTGTGGAGCGCTCTCAACTCCGGAAGAGTCACCGAATGGTCTCCTCCGAGGAGGACCGGAACGGCGCCTGCATCCAGGACCTTTCCCAACCCCGCGGCAATAAGGGAGTATGAGTCTTCCGTGAAACCAGGGACCACATCCAGGTCTCCGTAATCACAGATCGAGCAAAGTTGCGACAGGTCCACATCAAGAGAGGGATTGTAAGGCCGAAGGAGAATCGAGGCATCCCGGATCGCGGCAGGGCCGAATCGGGCGCCCACGCGAAAAGTGGACCCCGTATCGAAAGGAACCCCCACCAGAGCGGCATCAACACCTTTCAGGTCTGTAGTGTGGGGAAGCCGCATGAAGGTGCGGATTCCGCAAAACCGCGGAACAGCCTGGGAATCCTGGGGCTTAAGTGGGGACAATTCGCTTCTCCGTTACATTCAGTTTGCGAAGATCGAGCCATGTGTCCATGAGGCCGATCAATGGAATCCACTGGAAAAAGCCCAGCATGAAGAAAAGGACGATGACCCTGGCGGGGCGCGGCACGGCGTAGCGGTGCAGGAGAAAGGCGATGACAGCCACACCCTGAACAAGAAACCAGTAACCGAAGAAAAAGAGCAGATTCCAGCCGATTTGTGCTTGAAAGGCAAATTTTCGCGGTAAGGAGGACAGGATGAATCCCAGGATAAGCCCCCAGGCGCAAGCATTGGGTGCCCGAAAGAAGCCGAATGGGGGAAGCTCCGGGAGGGGAGTTCCCAGACGGCGCAAGAACCAGTTCGCCACCAAATAATTCATAAAAGTGAGAACAAGGGAGCTCAGAGCCAGAACCGCGGGAAGAATACTCCCGGCGATCTCGATCAGGAGCTTCTCCTGCTGCGGAGGAAAAGGCACGTGCAGGTCGCGCATAGTTTTTGCAGCCTGGGAAGCGGCATCAGCCATTTCTTTCACAATATCTACCTTGATGAACACCTGGGAAAGAAGCACGGCCATGATGGTTGCAATCAACGTAGCGGCGCTTCCCCAGAGCAGAATGCCCACAGCAGGCTCTTTTCTCCTGGCAGCCAGACCCATGGCGATTCCCACAGGTCCGTATCCCAAAAGGGCGAGAGTCCCTTGCATCGGCCCTACCGTAAAGACAGTGAGGAGTCCTGCGGCCATGAGTGCAACCAGGGCTGTTCGAAGCCCCTGGCGCACAACAAGAAGAAGTATGGGAATCGGACACAGGAAACCTACGATCATGTCCCCCAGGGGCAAGAACCAGCCGAACCAGAAAAGGGCGATTGTAATCGCTACCATCAACGCCCCTTCCGCCAAACCTCTTGTATTCACAAAAAACCTCCTTATCGTCGAGCGTCCCCCTTGACCTGTCAATCACGACCGAACCAGTTGCGCAGGGGTGACACCGGAGCCTGGGCGCCCCAAGGCGCGCAGCAAACCGGGTCCCACA
>JACPDT010000156.1:0-3848 GCA_016183865.1 Armatimonadota bacterium
CTGACAAAATGATGGGGCATTCGTGGTACTACGACCAGGAACAGAAGCACGTATCCATTGCAACGTTCCGCAACGACCGCCTCTTCCAGATTTTTGGAAACCAGGTAGAATTCAAGAATAAACCCGCAAGTACCAGGGACCAGATGCAGCAGTTGCTGGGTCCCCCATCGCTCCAACCTGACACAAAAAGCAGTTACTGGTATGTCGCCACCCCGAGCGCAAAGCTCATCGTCGTGTTTTCGTCTGAAAACGGCAAACCATACTGCAGCCTTATCGATCGGACGGGCAGGGATTTCTGAGCTATTCGGAGGGCCGGCGGGGGGACGTTGCGCCGGTCTTCTTCCTCCGTTTCTCAGTCCAGGATCTCCCGGGGGTCTTCGGAAAAATCACAACCATTCCAGGGGAGCACGGACTTTCCATCAAAACAGCGGTCCAACAGGAAACTGCGCCTTCCCAGCCTCCGAACATCGTATTGATGATCACCGTCGGGGCTCCAAAATCAGGAAAGACCGACCCGGTATCCTCAAAATCCCATCTGTTACGGACCCGTCCTTCCCTGTCAAGAGGTCTTTATAATTTAGATCTCCTGAAAAGGGGATCTCTCTTTCCTCATCCGATGTGTTGATGGCCACGTAAGTCCTTTCATCCTTGTAATTTCTGGAGAACATGAGGACATCCTTGTCGGCGATGAGGGCCGTCTGGTCGCCTCTCCTCAAAGCCGGGTGCGACTTCCGCATATCCGCCAGCCTCTTTACAAGCTCTGTGACATCATCGGCCTTCCTATCCCAGGCCATGTCCTTCCGGTTGTCGGGATCCTTGCCCCCCTCCATGGCAACCTCTGTCCCATAATAAAGGGTGGGAATTCCCCTTGATGTGAAAAGAAAGGCCAGGCCGAGCTTGAGCGCCTCCTTATCCCCCTCCGCCTCCGTCAGGAACCTGGAAAGGTCCTGGGAATCCAGCATGGTCAGGAGGAGATCGGGATTCTCGTAATGGGAATCTCCCTTCAGGACGAACTTGAGGTTTTTCGTATGCCCGTCGTCTGCAAAGACCTTTCGGGCCATATGGCACAAGGGATAATCGAAAAGGGAATCAATCCCGTCTTTCTGAAATCCTGAGATACGGCCCGGCGCCCCCCTGTAAACCTCCCCGACCAGGAGGAAGTCCTTTCCGGCGTGGTCGTGGATCTCCTTCGAGAAACGCTGCCAGAAATCATGGGGCACATGTCTTGTGGCATCAAGGCGAAAGCCGTCTATTCCGGTCTGATCTATCCAGTATTTGCCTGCCTTGATCAGGAAATCAGCCACCTCTTTCTTCTCATGAGCGAAATCGGGGAGTCCCCATAGCTGGCCATGAGTGAGCCACCATTCGCCTGGAAACTTGATTGTGCCAAAGCTGTGAAACCAGTCTTTATACCTGGGATCTCTCGCCATAGGCGAGCCGTATCCCGTGTGGTTCACAACAAAATCCATCACCACTTTCAGGCCCTTGTCGTGAGCAGTATCCACGAGCTCCTTGAGCTTCTCCACGTCCCCAAAATGCTTGTCAACCTTGGAGAAATTGCTCGCCCAATATCCATGATATCCGTTTTCGTCATTCTCCACAGGAGGAGTAATGAGAATGGTTGTGGCGCCCAGCTCTTTGATGTAGTCCAGCTTGTCAATAAGGCCCTGGAGGTCGCCGCCATGAAACCGGGATGGGTCTCCTGGATTCACATCATAGTCATTGGCAGGGTCCCCGTTCCGGAAGCGGTCAATCATGACGGAATAGACAATCTCATCTCTCCAATCCCTTTTTGCCGGGTCTTCCGGCTCCTGCTTCCTGATCTCCGGGGGCCCGAAGATCGCGTCTTTCAACTCTGCCAGATAGTACTCCCCTCTCACCGTGAATTGATCCTGAATCAAGGGAAACTCATTCAGGAGGCGAGAGCCCACCACCTTATTGAATCCCGAGTCCAGTCGCCGCATTACAGGGTTGTATATCTTCTCTCTCAATGTCTCTCTTATTTCCATACTCTTCGCCTCGTTTACAATACTTTCAGGATTCTCGCCTCTCTGGGCTTTAATGTGATTTTGATCTTGCCTTCAGAAAAAGAAAGCTTCTCTTCGTGGAGAAGGTCCTCTGCCGCCAGATTCTTCTTTTCACTTAGTGGAATCTCCCGATACTGATCATGCTTCGAGTTGTTCAAAAGAACGATCACTTCTTCTTCGTGGTCCTTATCTTTGTGGTATCGGGAAAAGGCGTAAACGTTCCGGTCACACCAGAGCTCCTTGAGGGCGCCCTGCCGGAGGGCGACATGGGCGTTCCTGATTTCGCAGAGTTTCCGGTAATGGGCGGTAATGTCCGGATTTTGCGCCCATTCCATGTCCCTGCGGTTATCGGGATCGTTTCCCCCGTCCATGCCGGTCTCCGTGCCGTACAGAATCGAGGGCACCCCTCGTACAGTGAAAAGGAAGTCCAGAGCGAGTTTCAGCTTCTCCTTCCCATCCCCTTTCGCCTCAGTCAGGAACCTGGACAAGTCGTGGTTGTCTATGAAAATGGTCAGAAGGTTCGGATCCACGTAGTAACGATCTTTGGAAAGCACTCTGGAGATCTCCCGCAGATCTCCAGGATGGGTTGTCACCTTTCTGAGGGTCTCCATCAATGGGGCTTTCTTTACATTCCTGAGCCCTTCGACGAGTCGCCCAACCCAGCTCTTTCCTTCATCCCCTATGGCGGACCGGATCGCCTGATTCAAGGGCATGTCAAAAAGGGTGTCAATACCCTCTTTCTGATATCTTGCCAGATGCTCCGGATCTCGTGAGAAGTCTTCCCCGACCAGGAGAAACTTGGAACCCGCGTGACGATGGATCTCCTCTGCAAATCTCTTGAGGAAATCATGGGAAACATATTTTATGGCATCCAGCCGAAAACCATCCACACCGGTCCTGTCAATCCAATATTTGGCCATCCGAATGACATAATCGCTCACTTCCGGGTTTTCGTGAGCCAGGTCCGGCAGCCCCGACAGCTCGCCATGCTCCATCCACCACTGGGTGGGAAGCTTGACTTTTCCGTAATGATGGAACCAATCGTGATAAGCAGGATCCTGGACCCACGAGTGATTGTAGCCTGTATGGTTGATCACCATATCGGCGATGACCTTCAGGCCCTTTTCGTGAGCCTTGTCAACAAGCTCCTTGAGCTTCTCCGGATCCCCGAAATGCTCCTCAACCCGATAGAAATCGGCCGGCCAGTATCCGTGGTATCCATCCTTTTCATTATCCACAAAAGGTGAGATCCACAGAGTAGTGACGCCGATGTCCCGCAGATAGTCCAATTTGTTGATGATTCCCTGAAAGTCACCGCCATGATATTTTCTCAGATCTTTCGGGTCCACATCAAAATCGTTGCTACGATCCCCGTTCTCAAACCGGTCCGTGAAGGCATAGTAAAGGTTCTCGTCTTTCCAGTTCTGGAAATTGTATACATCCCTCACGTTGTTTTTTGCGATTGCGTCAATGATCATGAAAAAACCGCCGAATCGTCATCTATTTTACACCATTATAGAAGGAGATTGGGAAAAGGGCCATTAAAATCCCATTAAATTTTGGAAAAGGGAGAGCAAAATGAAAGGGACCCCCTGGTTGCTTTTTCTACTGGCCGTGGCTTACGCCTCTGGTCTATGGCTTTCGCTCCACTATTTTCATTACATCAATTTCATACTTTTCTGGGTGGCAGGGACCATCCTGGCAACGATTCCCTACAAAACCATGTCGATCCCTATGGAGATGGCCACCCTGTTTCTCCCATGGCTTGTGTCGAGGTACCTTTTCCCAATGGGTGAAGGGATCACCTATTTTCCCCTCGTC
>JACPDT010000156.1:3912-10918 GCA_016183865.1 Armatimonadota bacterium
ATTCTTGAGCATCTGGATTCACCTGAGGGAACAGGTTGGAAAGAGGCGGGCGCCCGCAAAGATTGATCTCATACTATGCTCGGACACGGGCAATACCGCCCATTATGCAAATCAATTCATCAAAGGCGCCGAAAGAGGCGGCGCAGAGGTCACGGCGCACCGTTTCCACCGGAGAAATGAATTCAACCCCTCCCTCAATGGAGATGCTCTGGTAGTGGCATTCCCTGTCTCAGGCTGGAAGCCCCCATGGCCGCTCCTGGATTGGCTCTCCAGCAGCCTCCCGCACGGGGCCGGAAAGCCCGCTTTTTGTCTGTATACCAGTGCGGGAGGGCCCGAAAATGCGGGTATCTCAATTTGGGTCCACCTGACTGTGCGGGGTTACAGAGTCTGTGGACGAATGTGGGCCGCCTATCCCCTGAATGTCCCGACCCTTCGCATAGGACCGGCCTCATTATGGAAATTCCTGGACAGACAGGTCCCCATTGAAGAAGATCTGAAGGCCGCGGAAGAAGCAGGAGAAGCCTTTGCGCGAGGAGGAAGGGCCGGTCTTCCTATCGTGTTCTGGCCTTCCCTCTTGTGGCTCTTGGGATACCTGCTGGACAACAGGTGGATCAATGTTTTCCTGTACCGAAACTATGTCTGGAAGGGGCGCTGCAATCATTGTAATCGTTGCATCGAGCACTGCCCGATCGAAAGACTTCGATTAGTGGACGGTTTCCCGAGGCCTGTGGGCACGTGCGCCCTGTGCCTGGGTTGCATCAACCTGTGTCCCAAAAATGCAATGCACATGGCCTGTTGGACGGAATATGGAAACCCTTACAAGCCGCGCTGGCCGGGCCTTGTGGTCAAAAGGAAGCACAGGCGGAGAACCGACCCGGATGAGTGAATGTAGCGTTCTGTGGTAACTACTCAGGTAGTCAGGAGTCAGAATGCAGGAGTCAGAATTAGGACGTCAGCAAGCTGTTGGAGGCCTATTCGCAGGCTATTCTGAATTCTGACTCCTGCATCCTGTCTACCTGAGTTGTTACAAAAAAGGACCCTTTTGCAAGGGTCAGAGAAAGGGGTGAGGCTTCTGCTGTTACCCGCAGGTTCCAAGTGAGCGAGCATCCAGCGTTTCGGGCGAGCCCGCGACAAAACGTCTGTACCCCATATAATTATTGACATCTCCTTTGGAGAACTGCACCCAGGCCCCATCGCCAAATTGATCCAGACGCGCGATCCTTCCCCTGATTATCACCGGAAGAGGAAGATGAGGCAAGGGAAGGGTTATCATGAGTGCCTCACCTGGAGAAATGTCGGGGCAATCCCTCAAGTGGAGCGATTCTTCTCCCAGGACTGTTACAAGAGTGGTGCTGACCTGCTTTTTTCCGGCCCGAACGTAGTTGGACGACAGGCAATCGTTCTGGACAATGCGGTACATTTCTCCATCCCCTCCCACATCGCTTCTACCATGATTGTCGGTCATGCTTTTGCCCCTTCTATAGTTCTTTCGAACGATGAGTGCTGAAGGAACAGAATATCCCTTTGTCCAATTTCCTTCACTGAAAATGGTAGAATTCAATGTCCTTTCCAAGCATAAGACCGGCCGCTTTACCGCCCACTACGCCCTGGTCCTGTGCTCTGTTCTCTTCCTCACCCTTCCGGGCTGCTCACTCTTTTCTTCGGGGATCAGTGAATCTTATGCGCGGCAATCCATAGAGGGCTCCTCCTCATTCAAGGCGCGCAAAAATGTTCCGCTCGCGCTGGGGAGACTTTCCACGGAGGAAACGGGAACAAACTTTTATCGAATATTGGAATCTCTGGGCCTCATCCGTATCGCAAGAGACAAGAAGAAAGGCGTTGCCGTCGTTTCCCTGACGGAAAAGGGCAGACTGGCATCCAGGGACTGGATATGGCGGGAGAGCATCCATGTCTGGCTGGTACCCGTTTTTCAAAGAAGACTCTCCTCAGTCGTAGGCGTGCGGAAAGAGAAGAAGGAATCTCTCAAGGTGGAATTCTCCTGGAGATGGGCCCCCGACAACGCCCTCGGAAGATACGTTCCGGTTGACCATACGCTCTACCGTTCTCTCGCCCCCTTTCTTCTTTATCACAACAAGTGGCAGCTTCAGGAAGGGGAATTCGAGCAGGAGCTTCAAGAGACTGATGGCTGAAAAAACGCAGGGCACCCGCTCGGATGCCCTGCTCAAAGTGACGAAATCGTGGGCGCCTATTCCACCAGATCCTTCAGAACATACTGGATCACGGCATCACTCACTCCGAGGCGCTTCTTATAATCCTCCACAAAGACTTCCCTGAGCTCATCGAAGTCCCGGACTGTGGGAGATTTTCCGTCAATGTCTTCGAGAACAACGACAGGCTCGCCCGCTTTGAGGCGCTCAAAGGCGCTCAGGACATCCAGCTTTCCCCCACCGGGTTTTCGGAGTCCCTCGGTCAATTTCAGTCCCTCCAACTCTTTTACGACTATCCTGTATCGGCTTAGAATATTGAAAGCCTCCACTTCTTTTTCGGGAAGGTCCAGGGCCTTGGCGCCCCAGTATTCGCTTTCCAGAAGCTTGTTCACATACATGATGTCATTCACGTCGCGGACTTCCCGAGTCACCCTATCCCCCTTGACATAATATTCCGCGAAGACAGACTCTCCCCGGGCCAGACGATCCTTGGCCTCCTTGCTCGTAATGGGGCTCTTGATCAGTCCCCCATCTTTGAGATGGCCGTCTCGGGCTAACTCAAAGAGCACAAAGTCCGGGTCCTTCGCAAGCTCTGTTGAAAGAGCCTTGATTCGGTCAGCGGCCTGGGCTTTCTCTTCAATTGACTTGTAGGAGGAGTGCATGACCTGTTCCCTCAGTGCCCAGATCTCTTTCTCCCGGGGGTCCACCCTCTGTTTGTCGTCATAGCTGATATAGGGGGGCGTGCTTACTGAGTTCATCAGCTTCCGGGCGATCTTTCCTCCCAGTACGCCGCCGCCAAGAAACGCTCCGCCGCCGACCAAAGCGACGGTTGCCACGGCCTGCCAGGGGCCGGGCACGATGAGACCTGCGATCCTGGTGCCGAGATAGGCGCCTCCCACCATTCCTCCCAAGACGGAGATGGCGGCCGCGGGCGCAACTGCAACTCCTTTCGCGATCGTCCCGAAGGAAGGATGATTGCTTCTCAATGCTTTCTGCTCCAAAGAATCATAGGCTTCCGTCAATGGCTCTGCACTTAGCGCGGGTGTCTTGATTTCGGCGGAAGAGATTCCCGAGATTGCGGGAAAAACAGACTGATTGGCAAGCGAATTCAAAGAAGACATCACCTGACCCCCCCCATATTTTGTGATATTCTCAATTATACCAGAAGATTGCCGGAGAAAACAAGTAATGAAATGTAAACTTCCGGGAACTGCCGGAAGCTTACGTGACTATAGTCATCCTTTCCTTTCTTACGGCAAGCTTGAAATCACGTCTCCAAAGGGAACCGCGACTTTCTTGTCCTTGCCCCCGAAGGGGTAAACGACAAATACCCGCCCAACGGCAGGGTCCACCTTTTCCACCCTGGCCTTCGCGAATCCCCCAAAGGAAGGGATCATCACACTGGCCCCTGCCTTTACCTTCGGCGCCACCGGAAGAGGAATGCAGTCGGATTTTTTTGCCGTAAACATAGTGCCCGCCCAACCGATGAGGAGTACCTTATCACCAGAGATGTTTGTGATTATGCCATGCCTGTATCCCTTGGAGGGATCCTTCACGGCGACGGCAGTGCCAGGGTCCCACAGGTTTTTCAGCTTGTGGAAGGAATCGGGCTTCAGTTGATCTATCTTCTTGCCTATACCGGAAGGATTATCAAGATCCAAGTCCAGATACATCACCTTGGGTTCAGTCGGAGTTCCGCCCTTGACCACAATGGCGCGTTTCATGCCGGAGCCGGACTGCCACCATGTCAGGAGAATGTCGCCTGCCTTTGCCGTTTCGCCTCGACGCAGCGGGATGATCATGGCATTTGGTGCAACCTCCTCCTGGCCGACCATTGTCTTGATTTTGGACTCCACCGGGCCGGGGGAAACCATGGTTCCGGAGTAGTAGATAAAGGTCTGCTGGTCGGGGCCTTTCTGGAAAGCCTGGTCAATCCAAAGGCGCGGAGGGGAAAGAATCCAATCGCCCGCTTTTGCCCTGGTCTTGACGGTGGGGTAGTCAAAGGGAATCTTGCCCGGCCCGGGGACGGGCTTCTTGCCTTGAGCGCAAGCACTCCAGGAAAGAAAGGCGATCAGTGCAATAGGTACTGCGGAATTCCGAAAACATTTCAGGATCTTCACATTTTCCTCCTTCGACAAATTCGCTGTATGAGAACTCATTCATGGAGAACAGTCTCCTGCAGAGCCTCTGGGATGGGATAGTGCAACAAGTTCCACGGCTAGGAAGATGAATCCTCTGGAGGGGGAGGCTCTGCTTGAAAGAGAACGGTCCGGGATTTGGCGATGAAGGACGTTCCCTGTTCGGCGGAGTAGACGCCGAGATCAAGCTGCATGGGGTCTCCGGTTGATGCGTACTCCCTGATTGCCCGGGAGGCTTCCTGATAAGAGTACAGTGCCTTTACCATCTCGGCTCTGGAGGAGACAAGAGCCTCGTGGGAGACAGGGGCCTTCCCATTTTCCCCCTCAATCCGAATCATCAAGTAGCGATCTACCTCGTCGAGGAGGGAGAAGGCGCGTTCCCTTGAGATTCTTTTTTCCTGAAGGGCCTTTCGGATCTCATCGAGCTGTATGTGAACCCTTGGGAGAGTCCCTCCGGGCGTCTCTCGCAAGGCCTCTTCAATGGCCCTGTAGCGCTCGGCGGTCCATTCAAAAAATTCCTCCAATTCTCCTTCACGGACGCAGACCGCCTCTTTGATGTCAGGGGCCGCCTCATCCTTCGCTTCCTCAGGGAAGAACGCGATGATGACCGCGCCCTCCGCCGCTTCCTGCTTCTTCAGGCTCACACTTGTGTCCGGCGGGGGCGTCGCTCCCACTGATTCAGTGCCCTCTTCCCCGGGCGTGACCAGGGCTCGTTCCAAGAGGCGATCCTCTTCCCGATCCTCCGATGACTCCTCCCACTCCAGCACGAAATCCACTGCCGCCGGCAACCCTGGAGGGGATTCTAAGTCGTCAGCAGGGCTTGTTTCGTCTGGTTTCATGCGCGGGCGGTCTCAATTCGGCCTGGGGTGCCGGGCAACGGGAGGGCTATGCCGAGCTGCTCGCTGAGACTCACCCACTTATTGTCCAAATCCTGCTTGTGAACCCCTTCGTTCATCCACTCTTCGAAAGTGGGCCGATTCGCCTCCGGGCCATATTCACAAACATATTCACTGTATTTGAGCATCATGGCATACCGTTTCGTGAAGTTCCTCGTCTTCTCTTCAAGCTTCAGCCGCTCTACTTCAGCCTCATCGGCCCTACGCTGCAGCTCCGCCTTCTTCTCAGGATCGCCTTCACTGTCCGCTTTTTTCGTCAAGGCCTCGGCCTGTTTCTCCGCATCTCCTGTTTTCTTCTTGTACTCATCAACCACTTCTCTCAGATTCTGCAGGTGGAAGTTCTCATTTATGTTCTTGTCCGCCCTTTTCTTCGGGTCTTCGGAAGAAATGGCGCCGACAATAGGAAGCTCCAGCCTGGACCCTTTTCCGTCGAGGGTGATCCCTGCCGCCACCATTGCGGCAGTTGTCCTGCCCTTTCCCTGATGGCAATTGAAGACATATTGAACATCGCTGTCGGGGTATTTCTTTTTCATCTCAACTACGCGGTTTCGGATGGCATCGAGATCGGAGAAACCGGGGTTCTTCTCATCGGAAATGGGTATTCTCTCGTATTCGATCTTGTACCCCTCATCCTGAAGCTCTCTCACGACATCTTTCGTTGTTTGACAGTTCCCCGCAGTCACGGCGATCTGCTTCGTCTGTCGTGTTGTCTCGATTCTGCCCCGCTCATCCCTGAGAAGCTTCCCATCTTCCCCTGCAGTCGGAACCTCCTCGACTACCTCCACTTGCCCCCTGGCGATCAACTTTTGTTTCAGCTTCTCTTCCAGGGCCTCTATCTCGCCCGCGGAGCCTCCGTCCTCCAGATCCACATTTTCCCTGCTCTTGAGAGCCCGAAGATTGTAGGGCTTGCCCTCGATGTAGATGACCCCCTCAGCCCTGGTGTTTGTCCATACCACGGGCTTCCCCTTGCCCCCGATGTGGTCCAGAACATCGTGGAATCCCTGCTTCGTGGGCTGCGCCACCCCGTGAATCGGTTTATCGGGCATTTTGCGGTAATTGGGAGCGTTTTCGTGCTGCTTCAATGCTCTCAGATCGTTCTTCGCCGCCGGATAAAGGCCGCCGCGCAGATAGGCCAGACGCTCGGGAAACTGATCCCCCTTCAATTCGGTCTTGTCGGGAACGTACAGCTCTTCTCCGGCAAGGGACAGGACATCCTTTGGCCTTTCCACCGGGGCAGGGGCGGCGATCAGGGCTTTCGGACCGGGAAGATAGACGGCTGTGGCGGGCTTCATGTAGCGGGCTGCATCATGGGTGAAGAAACGGAAATCGGCCTTGTGGGGAACAGGGTGTGATCGGGGGTCGCCACTTTCTTTCTCCACAGCCATGACCGGGGAGAACGAGCCCTCCCCCTTTTCGTACATCTCAAGGACACCAAGGGCTTCATTCTGCCACACCCCGGGGGTCATGGGGTAGACCTTCTCTTTCTCCTTTACCGCGGAAAGGGGTCGCCCGTCCCCTTCCTGCACCTGAGGTTTGTAAATGATGTATTCCGGCTGAATCGTCATGAGCGCCCTCCTCGCTGCCTCGGGTATCCTTGCGGAGTCTCTTGATTATGCAAGAATTATAGCATTTTTGGCCGTGCTGTTCAAGGGCGACCTGAAGTCATCAGCCCGCCCTCTTCTCCAACCGTCCCACCCGGGCTTTGAGGGAGTCAATATCCGTATCGTGGCGTTCCGTGATTTCGGTGAGCCTTGTCAGGATGCCGTAGAGGGCATCCGTATTCTTTCTCGTTTCATCCCGGAAA
>JACPDT010000153.1 GCA_016183865.1 Armatimonadota bacterium
GCGGAAATCCGGACTGCGACACAGGAGTGACTTTTCACGGAATGGCTGCGGGTACTCCCCTCGGTCCTGCGGCAGGACCCCATGACCAGCTTGCCCAAAACATCGTCCTGGCCTGGCTTGGGGGCTCTCGAATCATGGAGCTGAAGACGGTGCAGATTCTTGACGACCTGGCGATCCCCCGCCCCTGCATCCAGGCCCCGAACATCTGCTTCAATGTGGAATGGTCCCAGGAGCTTCGGCTCGAAGCTTCCGCAAAAGAATATGTCACGGCTTCCATGCTTGTGGACATCCTCAAAAAAGGAAAACTCCTGGCCGAAGGCCCCCCGGAACCGGGACCGGCTGAGACGATCTTTGATTTCAGTGTAGGCTATTCCCTTGAGGGGATCTCAAGCCCAAGAGTACGCGCCTTCGTGGAGAGCATGAAAAACGCAGGACCCCTGGTCGAGTCGCTTCGCAAGGAAATCCCGGAGGATTTCAGGCACCTTCGAGAGCTCGATTTTTCCACTGAATTGTGCAAAAGCATCACCCTTTCCACCTTTCATGGCTGCCCTCCCGATGAGATCGAGGGGATCGTCCATTTTCTTCTGACCGAGCTGGGAGTGCACACCATCATCAAGCTGAATCCCACGCAACTGGGGAAGGAAAAGCTGGAGCACCTGCTCCACGACCGACTGGGCTACACCCATCTGGAAGTCAATCAAAATGCCTATACGGCCGGTCTCACTCTGGATGAAGCGGTGCAGATGCTCGAAAGACTTGAGCCTGTGGCCCGAAAAGCGGGCCTGGGGCTTGGCGTGAAATTCTCCAACACTCTTGAGGTTGTAAACAAAGACAAATTCTTCGATGATGAGATTATGTATCTCTCCGGTCCTCCCCTTCACGTGATCGCCGTCTCTCTTGTGGATGAATTCAAAAAACGGATGGGGACCCGCTTCCCCATCTCCTTTTCCGCGGGAATTGACCGGACCAATTTTCCGAATGCCGTGGCCATGGGACTTGTCCCCATCACAGTATGCACCGATCTCCTGAAACCCAGGGGGTATGGGCGCCAGATCACCTATTTGACCCATTTGGAAGAAAAGATGAAAAACCTGGGCATCCATACCATCGAGGATTATGTCCTGAAAGTGAGAGGAAATGCCCATAAGGCATTCGAGTCCGCCCTGAGCGGATTGTCCGGCAACGACAGGGACATCGTCAAGGACATCCTCCCCGATCTTCTGGAAGACCTTTCCCGGGAAAAGACGAGCCTGAGGAAAATCATTCGGGAGAAGGGAGAGAAGACCGGATACCCGGCCCTTTTGGAAAGATTCTTCGAGGAAGCGGTGAAAGAAGCTGTCATGCTCAATACTTCGGAAATCGCCGAAGCTACCGTAAAGGACCCCCGCTACACCTGGGAAAAGAATCGCTCCGTTCCGAAGCGGATCGGAAGCCGGCTTCATCTCTTCGATTGCATCAGTTGCGACAAATGCGTCCCTGTCTGCCCGAACAACGCGAACTTTACCTATGAAACACAGGTTGTGGACATTTCCTTTCATGACTTCACCGTGACCCCAAATGGAGTCATTCCCTCCGAAAACCGCCGTTTCAAGCTGGAGAGATCGCACCAGATCGCCTGTTTCGCCGATTTCTGCAATGAGTGCGGGAACTGTGACACCTTCTGCCCGGAAGAAGGAGGGCCGTACAAAGAGAAACCGCTTATTTTCGGGAGTAGAGATACCTGGGACCGAAGCGGCAAAGGCTTTTTCATGGAGCAGGACGGTCCAGGAGACCGCATCCTGGGTCGCATTTCAGGAAAAGAGTACGAGCTGGATCTGGACAGGGGTACAGGGGTATCCACATTCTCCGACAACAGGCTGGTCCTGGAGCTTGACAGGGACGGCAAGATCCTCGGAGAAGCACGCCTCAAGGACCCATCGGACTCATTCGGAAATTGCAGAGGTCACACCGTCGAGATGACCCCTTATTTCCAGATGAAAGCGATCCTGGAGGGAGTCCTCTCGAAAAATGGCATCAACTACGTAAACGCAAGATATCGGCATGGCCCCGCAATTCAATCGCCTTCGCCACAGATTCCCTCAAAGCGGCCGGAGTAACGGGTTTGCTTATGGCAAGATCGGCGATTTCCGATTCCCCGGGAACTGCGGCATCGGACCTTTCCGACAACTCGTGGAAACCGGTTGCCAGGATCACAGGGGTGTCGGGCGAAATCCGCTTGATTGCGGCCACCAACTGGTCGCCGGTCATTTCCGGCATGGCCAGGTCGGTTATGACCAGATCGAAGCTGCCTGCACAGAACTTCTTGAACCCTTCTCCTCCCTGAGCCGCAACCTCGACGCGATGCCCTTCACGGGTCAGGATTTCCACCATGACCTCCCTGAGAAGGGGCTCATCGTCAACTACAAGAATGTTCAGGGAACGGGATGAAGAGGGGATTGCCTCTTCCCGTTTCTCCGCTTCCTCTTTCAGGACAGGAAGCCAAATCCGAATGCCGGCGCCCTTACCCCACTCGCTTTGAATATCCAGAAATCCCTGGTGGCGCCTCACAATGCCGTGGACCACCGCCAGCCCCATCCCTGTGCCCGCACTCCCCTTTGTGCTGAAAAAAGGATCCAGGCAATGCTCTCGCACGGCAGGGGCCATGCCTGTCCCTGTGTCTGCCACTTCCAGAAGGACATGCTCATTATCCTGGCTGGTGCGAAGAATGATTGCACCACCCTCCGGCATGGCGTCTACTGCGTTGAAAATCAAGTTTGTGAGCAATTCGCGGAATTCTGCCTCATTGCCGAGGATGGGGGGAATCTGCTGATAATCCTCTTTGATCGTGATTGTGAGGCCCTTCGCCAGGGCCTGATCCTTCCACCTCGGCCTTGTGAGAGAAACCGCCTCAGGAACCAGCTCATTAAGTGCAATGGGCCGGAGATGCTCCCCTTCGTCCCGAGGACGATAAAACTCACGCAACCGCCTGACCATGTGGCTGGCGTCTGCTGCGGCCATGCTGATCTCTTTCAAGTAGCGCCTCACTCTTTCCTTGTCTTTAAGACACTCGGGATTGCTGAGAAGGAGCTCGCTGAAACCGAGGATGAGAGATAAGGCATTATTGAAATCATGGGCGATCCCTGATGCCATGGCGCCGAGTGCATGGAGACGCTCCCGGGCGATCAGCTTCGATTGGGCGGCTTTCAACTCGGCAAGGGCTTCCGCCAGTTTGTGGCGCTCTTTTTTGAGCATTTCCTCTGCTTCTCGACGCTCTGCCCGGATCTTCGCTTCCCGGAGCTCCCGCTCTATGGCAGGAACCAGCCGGGTGAGGTTGTCTTTCAAGATAAAGTCGTGGGCCCCGGCCTTCATGGCGGAAACGGCTACTTCCTCGCCCACTGTGGCGGAAACAATGACAAAAGGAAGATCGAGGCCGCTTTCCGAGAGAACCGCCAAAGCGGCAGGGGCGCTGAATCGAGGCATGGAGTGATCGGATATCACCAGATCCCAGGGTTTCGCGTTGAGGGCGGCCCTCATGGCCTCGGCGGTTTCCACCCGCTCGAAGCTCAAGACATAGCCCGCCCGCTCAAGCCCCCAGGTGAGGAGCTCGACATCATATTCGGAATCCTCAACAATGAGGACGCGAAGTGGCTTGCCCATAAAATCACGCTCCTGTAAGAGAGTCACCTCAAATGCTCAAACGTAGTCTCGAAATCCTCTGTGTCTCTGTGGCGATGAATTCTGGCTTCGGCAATGAGAAATAGAACGCGGCGCCTTTGTCTTTCTCACCCTCAGCCCAGGTCCTGCCTCCATGACGATGTACGATACGGCGGACAATAGCAAGACCCACGCCGATTCCCTCGAACTCGTCGGAAGGATGAAGGCGCTGAAAGACACGGAAGAGCTTGTCTGCATAGACCGTGTCGAAACCGGCGCCATTGTCCCGAACGAAGAAGACGTCTTCTTCACCCTCCGGGACCCATCCGATCTCGATTCTGGCGTGATCCCGTTTGCGGGTGTATTTGGCGGCATTTGAGATAAGATTTGTTATAGCTTCTTCTAACCGAATTTTATCAAAGTTTCCGGTTATGGCGCCATTGGTTTGAAGTATAAGATGTGTGTTTTCTTTTTCTGCTTTTTCTGTAAATCTATAAACGACATTTTTTACTAC
>JACPDT010000023.1 GCA_016183865.1 Armatimonadota bacterium
TATCTGGCTGTGAATGTGCCGCTAACGGCTTTCAGTCGGGCGGCCCGAAGAGAGAAAACCGTGGCCGAGTACAAAGAGGAAATTGTGGCGGCCATCGAGTTTCTGAAAAGAAGAAAGGAAATAGACAAGGACAATCTTTTTGTCATGGGGCATTCCATGGGGGCGGATCTGGCATGCATGGTCGGAGGCGAGAACAAGGACATTCGGGCAACTGTTGCCGTGGGCTTTCCCGTGGATGCCGCTCCGGAGGCACCCGCGAATCTTCTGATCGCTGTGGGTCTATGGGATCAGCTCCACTCTGTTTCCGAGATGCGCACAGCCCTCCGGGCGGCAACAGGGGGAATGGGAGATCGTCCGGGGGTTCTCTATGGCTCAATGGAGGCCGGAACCGCCCGAAAGCTTGTCATCTTCCCCCTTTCAGATCACCCCCTTGAGATTTTCGATCAGGGCTTTTACGACGAAGCTCTCAGGTGGATGAATGCGGCTTCAGGGCGGGAAGGGCGCAAACCTCTCATACGCATGCCATACTACATGCTTGCCGCAGGGGTCGGGACTGCAGGCGGATTCGGGCTGATTCTGTACCTTCTCATCGGTTTGCGGGGTTACCTGATGCGCCTTCTCTCCGCCAACCCTTTTTTCAGCGCCTTTGGTCGGGACAGAGCCGTCGCCTTCACAGTGATTGTTTTCATCCTTGTACTCGGCCTGGTCCACCGCTCTTTTCCCGGTCCTTACCATCATGCTCTCATGCTGCTCTTGCTTCTCGGCGCCATGGTCGCGAATTTCTTGGGACCAACCGATGGGGAGAGCTTGTATCCTTCTTTCCGCAAAGGGTTCTTACTTTCTTTTTTGCATTTCTCCGCCCTGGCCGGCATTGCGGCCTCCGTCCAGGTCATGAGCAACATTCCGATTCTGGTTCAGCACCCCTTTCTCTTGCCCCAGGCGCCCCTTTTCTTTCCCTACGCCCTTCCCATGGACATTGCCGTTTTCACATTGAAGGTCTCCGGTCATCTGTTTCACGGAACGGCCGACACCACAGGGGTTCGCCCTCTGCTGGCGGTCCTGCTCGTGGGGGAGCTGTTTTTTCCGGGCCGAATCGTGAGTCTGTCCGCGAACCTCTTCAGTCGCCTGTTGCGGGGAATTCGAAGCCTGGATTTTCAGATCAGGTTCACTTTGTCGCCCATTCCGATCATTGTCCTGATCCTCCTCACAGGTGTTGCTTTTGTTCACGGAAGGCAGGTTCTTGCCGCAGGGTACGGTATGGATGCGGGGGAAACCCTGAGATTCGCGTGGCTCCTCACAAAACTCCTCTTGATTCCTGCCATACTGGCCGTGTTTGTCTGGAGAAGCGCCTTCTTCCGGAGACTGGAATCGTTGATTCTGGGAGAGAAGTGAATCCTACCCCAGAAACTCACCTCAGCCCTGTTTTCACCGACAGGGTTTCCCGCTCGGTGAACGTCACTCTTGGAAAACGGTCCAGATGATCAGGGTCGCCGCTCCAGACTCTTTGTGAAAGGACCTGGCCGCCTCTCCCTGCATAGAATGTGACCCTTCCGTCTGATGGCACTGCCACCGTCGCCTCTCTTTTCTCCCCCGGCGCAAGGCGGTTATGGGGGCCGAATGCATCGCCCTGGGCGAAGATATGCACATTCTGTGAGGAGTGGTTTTCGAAGATCGCAACCACTGTAACGCCCGACGCAGGCTTCGGCGTTGGGGCGGGGGCGGGCTTTGCAACCGGCGTGGGAGTCGGCCTGGAGGCCGGCGTTTTCCTTTCATGAGTCTCAACCAGCTCTAGCTCGACGGTTCTGATGTGGGGGAACACGGAATCCCGCGCGATCCTCAACGTATGAGTTCGCCCCTCTGTTAAGGAGAGAACCGCGATTCCTCGCTTCCACCTCTGGTATTCCAGCGACCAGCCCCCAGTGGTTTCGTTGAGGGCATTCCCTGTCACGAGCCGACCATCCAGGAAGATCCGTACAGGGCGAGATTGGAGGGCAGCATACTCGATGTCCAGACGATACTTGCAGTTGCATGGCGCCTGAAAATCGAACTCCACCGCATTGGGCCTGTTGGTGGCGTCAGGATTCACAAACACGCTGGGCCAGGAGTAGCTGCCAGGCGCCGCGCCCTCAAGGCGAGCGTACCTGCCTGTGTTGAACGTGAGGCGAGCCGGACCCGGCGGAGCCGCGGGTGTGGGTTGCGGGGTGGTCTCCCCTGTTTCCATTTCATGAGTACGAACCAGTTCGAGCATCGCGGCATGATCCGGCTTGAGCTTGAGGCAAGACTTCGCGTCCTTTAGTGCTCCCTGAATATCTCCGAGATGCGCGCGGCACTTGGCGCGCATGGAGTAGAGCTTGTAGTCCTTCGGGTTCAGCCGAAGGCCTTCCGTGTAGCTGGACAGAGCCGCATCCCATTTTCCCAGGTTTTTCAGGGCGTTGCCGCGGTCGAGGTAGATACTTGCCCGGGTTTTGCTTTTCTCCTCGTACTTGAGCGCCTCATCGTAATCGGCCACGGCGCCTTTCAGATCGCCCATCTCCACGCGTATATAGCCCCGCCAGAAGAAGGCCTGGGTCTGATGCTGCGAGTCCAATCCGATGGCCTCATTCAGCTCTTCAAGGGCGGCCTGGCGTTGTCCGGCATCGTACAGCTTCTCGGCATGCTTCACCATGGCCTTAGCCTTCCTGGTTTTGTCGCCAGGGACCGGCTCGGGCGCGACTTCAGGTGTGGCGGTCTTCCCGCTTTCCAGGATTTTGTTCCGCAGATCGTAGATCTCCTGTTTCCTGGGATCCTTGGGGCCGAAGAGATTGGAGCACCCGAGGAGAATATCCCCGAATGTCTTGACCGCTTTTGGATCTCCATGCGGAGCGCCCAGAATGCCCCCCCCGAAGGTTGAAGGGCCCAAATGTCCCGCCTCAAAATCGCTCTTGATTAGCAGGTATTTATTCCAGGCGACCCTCTGCCCGTCCAGATTCCTCTCTGCCTGCTCCAGGGAGGCTCTGATGTTTTTTTCCGAGGCAAGGGAGTGTTCCCATTTGGAGAGGGCTTCCTCGCAGAGGTCTTTCTGCTCTTGCCAGTCCATGTTGGTAAAGTTGTCCCGCTGTTTTGCCTCGTAATCCCGCATGTAGTCCTGGTATTCCTTGTTCTTATCGTGGAACATTCGGGTCATTTTTTCGTGAAGGGGGGACCCGCCCAGCTTGGAGCTGTTGAGAATCTTTTCCGTCTCCAGGAGCTTCTTATGTGCAGCCTGAAGCTTTCCCGCATTCAAGAGGGCTTCGTAGGCGGGGAGCCTGGCCTCCAGCTCTTTGTATATTTTTGCTTCCCGGGTGTTCTCAGCCTCCTGCCTGGCCCTGTCCTGACCCTGCTTGATAGCCTCTTGTGTGATTGTGGCGTTGAAGCTTCCCTTCCCCTGGCCAAGCTCCACGTCATTTTTGTCCTTGACCACAACGGTGAGCTCGCAAACTCCCGGTGCGCCGGCTGTTGCCCGGGCCTCACGGTAAATTGGGTTGCTCACTGTGCAGGAGCCTCCTGTAACAGACCACTGATACCTTACCGGTCCGGTCGTTGGGGCAGGCAGGGTGTCGGCTGCAAACTCCACGATCTGGTCTACGGCGATCTCCTTGTCCGTCTCGACAAGCCCCACACCCTCTTTCCAGACTCTCGGCTTGGGTCCCGCGGCCTTTGGGCCCGTGACGCTCACAATGTACTTTTTGGCTCTGATTGTTTCCTTTGCTTCACCGAGATCCTCGCCGGACTTCGGCACCCGGGCC
Organism: Armatimonadota bacterium; assembly: GCA_016183865.1. Lineage (GTDB taxonomy): Bacteria > Vulcanimicrobiota > JACPDT01 > JACPDT01 > JACPDT01 > JACPDT01. The sequence continues at coordinate 3,765 of JACPDT010000023.1, forward strand.
AGGACGCTCAGTTCCGCCTGTTTGTCATCCTTGAGATAGAAGGTGATTTCCCTCCCGTCCCGGGATTCCATCAGTTGTTTTGCATTATCCGGCACCGGCATCCAGCGGAAATCTATATCTTTCATATCGGGCTTGATCGTGAGCTTTGCCTTCACTTCCTGGCCCACATAGGGCTCTTTGGGCTCAAAAGTCAGCTCCAGGGTCGGCTTGACGACCTCGATCTCGATCTGCTCCGACTCGGCCACTGTGACCTCCCGTCCCTCTCGACTTTCGAGAACCTGGACCCAGACCTTGACCCGGCCGGGCTTCGGGAAGGTTGCCGTCACATCCGATGTGCCGGAAAAGGCAACCTCCGGGTGTGGTTGCCAACGGTAGATGAAATTGCCTGAAGCCGGTTTCCCATTCGCAGTGAGGCTGGCTTTGAATCCCGCATCAGTTCCGATGGGAACGGGTTTCGTATCAGGGGGAACCCGCTTGATCTGCACTCGATAATCAGCCACCTCGTATGAAAGGGAAGCGGAGCCGAGATTGAACCTTGCGCCGTCTACAGAGACGGACAGGTCGTACTTTCCCGGTTTTGTCGGCTTTATGGTGACTATGGCGCTGGTCTTGACATCTTCAGGCTTGCCGTCGAAGGTCCCGCCCCATCCGTACGCAAAGGGGCTGTCTTCAGGCTTCGCGTTCTGCACCTCTACGTGGACCTTCACCGTATCGCCGACTTTCAGCTTCTCAAGGGATGACGGCACAAGGACTACCCTGGGCAGGTCAGTGCCGTCATACTTCGGGCCCTTATATGCTTCCTGCGTGATTACACCATTCGGATCCAATCTCAGACTTGCTATGATCGCTTTAGCCTCCTGCTGGGCTGCTGAGGAATGTGCCACAAGATAGGCTCTGTCGGAATTGTCCCAGCAGCCGCCTCCCGAGACTTTGTAGCTGAACACGATACGGCCTCCATCTTTATCGGCGCAACCCTTTCCGTTGGCCCCCAGGTAAGAGCCGGTATAGCCTGCATCGCTCCAGCTTCCTCTCCTCATCCATATTGCGAAGTCGGCCATGGCGCCCTGAAATTCGCCAAGAGAAATGGCGCTTACTCCCTCGACACCGCCTGCCTTGAAAAGACCTACCGCCATGTCGTTCGGCGTCTCTCCCTGGCGACGAGCCTTGAAGGCACGCTCCGCAGCAGCCGTGCAGTCTTCATTTTTCCTGGGATCTCTCACAGGGGAGGCAGCTTGATAGGTGGCTCTGACCGTGGCGGTTACCCGCGATTCTCCACACTTCCCTTTGATCCTGGCGAGCTTCCGGGTCATGACGAATCCATCTTTGGTATTGCCCCCTTCCCAGTTACCGGGCACAGCGGCTGAGAATTTTGTTCCACCTGCAGGGACAGGGGGAGCTTCTTGTCCGCCTTTCGTGTCTGCGGGCGCCTTCTCGGGAGTCGCAGGGGTAGTCGGCGTCGTCGGTTTCTCTTTTCCTCCTTCCACTGTTATGGAATGAGAGGCCTGGCAAAGGGAAATTTCCTTTCCAGTGCTCTTGTCCAGAACCTCCACCTTCACCTGGTAGTCCCCGGGCGTCTCTGCGGCAAAAGTTGCTGTTCTGTTTGTTCCCATGGGATTTCCCCTCGTCTCATCTGTCCACCTCACCTTGAGATTCGGCAGAAGTTTCGGGTCTGCTTTGATTATTGAATCCAGCTTCACCGGCTTTCCAGGTGATGTCCTGCTGTCCCCGATGATCGAAACCGACGCCACAGGGGCTTTCCCGGGAGGGACGGTAAAAGCGATGATCGTTTCCCCTGAGCCGAACTCCTTCTGCCCGGGCGGATTGGTGTCATCACACGCGATCCGAACCCTGTAAACCTCTCCCGGGCGGCATTTGCTCATATCGGCCGTAAAGGTGAGGGTCGCGTTGCCAATTCCTCTGGTTGTGTTTTCGATTTCGTAAACGAAATAATGGGGGAGATTCCCCTGGGGGCTCACTCCGGGAATCTTATTGCCGTTGTAAAGCAGACTGAGGAGCGTTGAGGCGCCCTTGGGGTTCTCCAGCTTTATGGTGACCCTTCCCCTACTGGCTTGTTCCAGCTTTAGCTCAATAATCTTGCCGGTACCTTTGCCCGTATTGGTCCGAAAGAAATTGTAACCCCTGATGGCGCTGAATATTCCGTTTTTCACTCCATCCTTTGAAGGATCCATAAAGACTCTTATTTCAACTGGAATCCTGGAGGTTGCCTCAAAAACCGAATCAGGTGGAATGACAGGCTGTTCTCCTTGAGAGGTTTGGACCTTGAGGCCTCCCTTTCTGTAAAAATCCGCCACTTTCGCAGGAGGAGAGAAGAAGACGCCGGTAGCATTTCTGAAGAGATCCAGGTCCGATTGCTTCAAGGGGGCTACGTTTTTCCACAGGGCAAGGAAGGCCTGATATCTTTGTCGGGCGCCCCCGTATATTGCATCCCTTTCTTTTTCGTCGAGCTTCCCCCCCTTTCCGGTGATGGCGTATTCATTCAAGGCGCTCTCCCGCAAGGCATCCTCGAAGACTCTCAGCCTTTCATAAGCTTCCCGTCCCGACTGACCCACCCCTTCTGAGAAGAGGTGCTCACCGTCATCGGCCCGACTACCAGCGTTTACCTCAAGGTAACGCTGGAAACCGGCATAATCCCCTGTGCACGTGCGGTTCAGACCTGCCCTTTCCAGAAGAGCGTGAACGACTTCATGCCAGAACGTATTCGCGTCCTTGTTGGGGCCGCTCCACTTATCCGCATACTCGGTTGGAAAGAAATATTCCCTGCCAAAGGTAGTAGGGGCATTCACTGGTCGCAACGTGCCAGGGAGCCTGTTGGAGAGATAAACGTAGTAGTCTCCCGATCCGTCGCTGCTTCCGATGACGCTTCGGAAGAGATCCGTGACCCCCAGGGAGAAGAGAGCCTCGTCCCCCGCGTTTTGTCTGGAGCAGGCCAGATTGTCAAGCCCGTGTATGTATGCAAAAGCCCCTTCCCGCATCATCCATTGCAGCTTGGATTGAGCGTCCGCTCTATCCTGTCCGGGAATGACAGCCATTCCAAGTTGTCCGGCAGGGACGTCGTGCAAGGGGCGTCTTGCAAATTCCCTGAGCTCCTCTTGAGTGGGGTTCAAGGTCTGGGGACAGAGAGACTGCCCAAGAAGAACAAAGAGTATCAAAAGGAGGAAGATCCCCGCAACGTTTCTCCCGGGTTTCCCTGATGAAAGTCTGTCGTTTTTCACGAACTGCACTTCTCCTTTTTCTCGCCACTCACTGGCGCGGTCCTACGGACTTGCCTGCGAGAATCTCCTTTACTTCTTTTGCTGCGGAATCCAGGGCTTCGCCAGGGTCGCGCTTGTTCTGGAGCACCTCCAGGACACGGATTCCCAGAGCCGTCAGGACTCGCTCATAGTACTCGATCGCTTCAAGACTCACGGAAGCAGTTTGAAGCTGGTCAATGTAAGTCTGCATCCAGGGCTTCTTCTCTTTCAGAAGCTGCAAATAATCGGGCGCCATCCAGACTACTCTGTTGACAGGGGGGTAATGGGTGGACATGGCCAAATGTTTGAGGGCTTCGAATTCAGTGAGCCATCTGGCAAATTTCCATGCAGGTTTCTCCCGTTCCGGGGTGGTTTTCATGACGGCCAGGGCATCTACCCTGAGGTTGTTGGCCCGTTTCCTGGCTTTCGGCCAGGAAGCCACACTAAAAGGAATATGACGACTTTCCATCCCCCGGGCATCATCGGGAGTTCCCAGCATCATTGCGGCAACCAGGGCGCCCGAGGTCTCATGGGGAGGAGAGACTTTGTGCTTGTGAATCAGGTCTGCCATGAGCTGAAGCGCATCCTTGCCTTCCTTTGAATTGAAGGCGACTTCCCGGGTATTGGGGTCCAGAAGAAGTCCCCCCTGCTCTTCCAGGAGGGCTGTCCAGATGTCTGCAAGCTCCTGCACGGAAAGGTGAAGAGGGATTACGAAGCCCCATTGATGCTTCTCCGGATCTGTGAGTTTTTGCCCTGCTGCTACCACTTCCTGCCAGGTTTGAGGGGCTTTCTGTATTCCTTTTTTTGTGAGCAGATCTGTGTTGCAAATAAGGGCATAACTTTCAGCAAAAATCGGGATGGTCCAGGCTTTGCCCTTGTGGACAGACCGCAACCAAACTCTCGGAAAGGTATCCATCTTGTACACGACCCTGAGCATGTCGTTCACCCTGTTCATGAGATCCTCAACAGGGATGATGGCTTTTCTGTCCACGAGGTCTGCCTGCCACAGTGTATCAATCAGGGCCAGGTCGGGAGGGGATTGGGTCCGTTCGAGCTCTTCCCGAAGCGCCGATCGTGAGGGGAAGTTGACAAGCTCGACGGCCCCTTCTCTTGCTTCCATATTGTATTTGGCCGCAAGCTCAGAACATGCGGCTTCTCTTTCACTGTCAAGAGCCGTCCAGAAGACGATCTTCGAGCGGCCCTCCGCCTCTGACGGGTCAGGCATTTCGATCTCACCCCCAGGAACTAGATGATGACAAACAGACCTTCTGCGTCTGCAACGACTTTTCCGCGTTGAGACACTTTTCCGAGGGCCTGAATCTTTCCGGCTTCTTCCTTCTCTTTCCACCCTGTGATTCGGAGAGGTTCTCCCGTGAGGGCCGGCGCCAGAAACCGCACCTTGATCTCCGATGTGAGGGCCTTTCTGCCTCCCCTGAAGATGCTGTGAATCATAAGCTCATCCAGGAGAGTGGCCAGAATTCCTCCATGGACGATTCCTCGAAATCCCTGGTGCTCTCTCTCGGGAACGAATTCCGCAGACATCTCTTTTCCGTTCCACTTCATGTCCAGATTCAGCCCCCTGGTGTTGCGAGGTCCGCAGGCGAAGCAGTATTCGTCATTCTCGAAGGCAGCCTTTCTCCTGCTTTTCTTTCCGGCGGAAGCGCCTGATTCTATGGCACTAAAGGCGCGGCTCACTTGTTGGATGGTGTTCTTCTTTTCGAAGGAGTTGTCAATTACGACATGGGCGTATTTTACTTTTTCAGAAAGGGGCATTTGAAGCGAGACCTGGCGTGCGGCCTCCTCTTTGCTCAGCCCGTCCCGCAAACAGAGCCGCTCCACCTGTTTTTCGAAAGGGCAGTAAACCACCCAGATCCGGTCCATTTCCTTGTGGAGATCCACTTCGATCAAGAGGGGTACAACGGCGATCGTAACTCCAGAGGGAGCACTTTCGATCTCCCTGCGGAGCAGGGGAATGATGTGGGGGTGGGTCAATGCACTCAGGCGGGCTATGGATTGAGGAGAGGCAAAGGCCAGAGAACGGAGCCTGCCCCTATCCAAAGTGCCGTCAGGAAGGATCGCCTCGGGCCATTCTTTCTTGATGTCTTCCCATGCCGGTTTCCCGGGTTCCAGGATCTCTCTTGCAAGAAGATCCGCATCCACAATGCGTGCGCCAAGCCCTGCCAGTATGTCCGCAACAAAACTCTTGCCTGACGCCAGCCCGCCTGTAAGTCCGATGACCACGGCTCTTAGGAGTCGGAAAGGGTCTCGGAGTCCTCGATGGGTCCCTCCTCCGCTCTTGCTTCAGTCTGCGGCTCGGGAAGATCGGGTTTCTCCATCGGTGGAGCTTTCGCCGGCACAGGCGCCTGCACTTCAACCCTGATTCGATTTCCAAGAATCTCTCCAAGAGTCGTGCCTGTGCCTTGTTGGGCATTTTTGCCGCCCGTCTCGGCGCTCCAGCCTGAGCCGGAATACTGCGATTCCTCCGCCTCTTTCAGACTGAGGAGCATTCTTCGCTCAGGGACGCGGACATCGAGCACTTTGACTTTAACCTTCTGACCGAGACTGACCACATCGGACGGGCTCTTGACTCGTGTCTCCGAGAGCTCGTTGGCGGGGATAAGGCCCTCGACGCCGTCTGAGACCCGGGCGAAGGCATAGTTCTTCACGATTTTTGTGATCTCCCCATTCACAATGTCTCCAATTCGAAACCTGGTTTCCACCTCCATCCAGGGGTCCATTCGGGCCTGCCTGAGGCTCAGGGATACCCGCTCCCGATCCTTGTCAATCTTGAGAATCAGCACCTGCACCTTTTCCCCGAGTTTCATTACCTCAGAGGGGTGATTCACCCGGTTCCAGGCGAGTTCGGAAAGGTGAATCAAGCCATCTATCCCTCCCAGGTTGATGAAAGCGCCGAAATTCGTAAATCTCGCCACCGTGCCTTCCCGAATCTGGCCTTCATACAACTCGGAGAAAACCGAATGTTTCTGCTTTTCTCTCTCCTCTTCCATGACCACTTTTCTCGAAAGGATGACTTTCCGCTTGTTCCGGTCCAGCTCAATGATGCGGAACCTCAGGGCTTCTCCGACGAAATCATCCAGGTTTCTGGGAGGGCGGGTGTCTACGTGGGATGCAGGAAGAAAACCCTGAACTCCCAGGTCCACGATCAGCCCGCCCTTGACCTGATCTATGACCGTGGCCGTCAGGATCTCTCCGGTCTTGTGGGCATTCACGATGCGTCTCCACGCACTCTCCATGTCCGCCCTTCTCTTGGAGAGAATGAGGTTTCCGTCTCGATCCTCGAATTTTACAACCAGAACATCTATTTCCTGTCCCTCCGCGACTATGGTTGCAGGATCGGATACCGTTTTATGGGAGAGCTCCTGCAGAGGGATGATTCCTTCCGTTTTTCCTCCGATGTCAACAAGGACACCATCCGAATCTACGCGAACAACGGTGCCTTTCACTACTTCGCCATACTGGAATTTCTTCATGGAGGCATCCAGCATTTCTCCAAAAGCGGGCGCCTCTTCACGGGATTGTGGCTTGTCCTCCACTGCCCCTTCCTCGGCATTCGCGGGAGGGGATGGAGGGGGGGTCGTCTCATCGGCAGCAGGCAGGTCAGTTGACATCAGAACACTATCAGGTCTTTCCATGGTAACAAGCTCCTTTTTGCCAGACCACAGACTCAAACAGTCGGAGAGTTCGTCACACAACAGCTCGGTCTTATGTCTCAGGTTAAGTTATTAAGCTGACGGGAAATGGGTTCTTCATCGGCCCAGTTATTTCCTTTATTGAGATCCACTCTCATGGGAACCGAAAGGGGGAAAGCCGTTTCCATTCCTTGTTTCACAAGAACGGCGGTTTCCTGAAGAGCCTCTCTTGGGGTCTCAAGGACGATTTCATCATGAACCTGCATCAGCATCCGTGCCTCGATTCTCTTTTCACGGAGCAGGCGATCGGTCTTGATCATCGCCAGTTTCATGATATCCGCCGCACTCCCCTGAATCGGGGTGTTCACCGCCATTCGAACGGCCGCCGCCTGTATCGTGCGATTCCGGCTTACGGCATCGGGGATGAAGCGCCTTCGCCCCAGAAGAGTAGTCACCACCTGGGTTTCCCTGGCCTGGTCTTCGATGTCCCGTATATAGGCACGGACCTGGGGGAAGGAGCCCAGATATCGCTCTATGAAAGCCCTTGCTTCATTTCTTGGAATTCCCAGGCGCCTGGCAAGGCCGAATTCTCCCATCCCGTAGAGGACCCCGAAATTCACCGTTTTGGCTCTTCGTCTCATCTCCGATGTGACAAGAGACGGGCTCACCCCAAAGAGCTCGCACGCTGTCCTGGTGTGGATGTCTTCATCCCTTTGGAACACTTCCGAAAGGACCTTGTCTCCCGTGATATGTGCCAGGATACGCAGCTCAATCTGTGAGTAATCGGCACACAGGAAGCACCACCCCGGATCCCTCGGGATGAAAGCTCTTCGGATCTCTCTGCCCAGCTCCGTCTTTATAGGGATATTTTGCAAATTGGGGTCTGATGAGGAAAGGCGCCCTGTAGCGGTGACGGTCTGGTTATAAGATGTGTGAAGTCTTCTTGTATCAGGGTGAATCAGCCTGGGCAAGGCATCCACATAGGTGGATTTGAGCTTCGCCAGCTCCCTGTATGCCAGGATTTCCCTGGCGATCTCGTGCTCCATGGCCAGGATCTCCAGAACTTCCACTCCTGTGGCGAATCCTGTTTTTGTCCTTTTGCCCCCAGGGAGGCCCAGTTTCCCGAAAAGAACCTCCCCCATTTGCTTTGGTGAGTTCAGATTGAACTGAACCCCTGCCATGTCGTGAATCCTGTTCGTGAGGCAGGTCAGGTCATGATCCATTTTTCGACCCAGGGTGGCCAGAAATTCGGTGTCCAGGGCGATGCCGTGGGTCTCCATTTCTCCCAGAATTCGGGAGACAGGGAGCTCCACATTCTCATACAAAGGCCAGAGGTTTTCCTTTTTCAATTCCGAAAGCATCGCAGGTCCCACCCGTCTCAGGGCGCTTGCCGCGGCGCCCGCAAGCTCAGGTTGCACGGGATCCGGCTTCTCCAAAGAGGGGATAGAAATTCCGGCATATTCACGGACGATCTCGTGCAGCCCGTGCCCTGACCTCCCCGCCTTGAGAAGATAGGAAGCCAGCATGACGTCCAGGGTATCCCCTGCGATTCCTTCTCCACAGGAGAGGCGGGCCGAAACTTCCAGGTTTTTGATGTTGTGCACCCAGAGACTTCTCGGTTTTCTTTTCAGGAAGGTTGTGATCTTGTGAAAGACCACTTTGTCGGGGAGCCCGACCGAGGGCTCATGAAAGAGGTTCATCTGGCCTTTCTGGTGGGCGATCGGAACATACCAGGCGTTTCCGGGCTCAGCGCAGAAAGCGAGACCGTGGAGAGGGGCCCTTGTCGGGTGCCCGGAGGCGGAGAGGAGGATCAGAGAGGCGGATTCCATATCCCCAATCCTTTCCAGAGCCTGATCCAGGGCTTCCTCGGACTTGATCTCCACCGTTTGCGCCCCTGCGGCTGTCTCGACGACCTGTGAGGAGCCTCCCCATTTCTTGACAAGGATTCGGAACTCCAAATCCTCAAAGAGTGCGAGCAGACGCTCCCGATCGGGTTCTCTCCTTCGAGCTTCTTCCCATTGAAAGACAAGGGGAACATCTTTTTTTAAGGTAGCCAGGGCCTTTGACGTGAGAGCCAGGTCCTTTCCTGCGAGCAGGAGATCCCTGATTCTGGGCGGTGAAACCTGGTCCACCCGGGCAAGAATCTCCTCAAGGGGACCGAATTCGCTCACAAGTTTGGAAGCCGTCTTGTCCCCGATCCCGGGCACACCGGGGATGTTGTCCGACGGATCGCCAGCGAGTGCTTTCAAATCCTTCAGAAGGCTGGGGGGGATCTGATAGCGGTTCTGGACGGCCTTCTCGTCATACATCTTTATGTCCGTGATTCCCTTGACGGAAAGGAGGACGGAGACATCAGGGCCCACGAGCTGCAGCAGATCCCTGTCTCCTGTTACGATCCTGACGGGGACTTTTCTCTTGCGGGCTTCCTCCACTACGGTGGCGATGCAATCATCCGCCTCGTATCCTTCCATTTCGAAAAGAGGGATCGAAAGAGCCGCCACAAGATCCCTGATCAGGGGGATCTGGTCTGAAATGCCTTCAGGCATCAGATCCCGGTGAGCCTTGTATTCGGGGTATATATCGGTCCGATAAGCGGGCCGGCCCTTGTCCAGGAAGAAGGCCGCATGAGTCGGGTTTTCCTCTTCAAGGATTCGCAATACCATGTTTGCCACGCCATAGACCGCGTTTGTCTTCCGTCCATCGCCTGTCGTGAGATCCGGGATGGCGAAAAAAGCCTTGTAAGCCAGGTTGTGCCCGTCGAGGAGAAGCAGCTTTTCCTGCATATCGGGGCTTTAGACAGAATCGCCCATTGTCCTTCTACCCTTGTCCGCACTGGGGGTGACAGATCTCCGAGGGATTCCTGAGAAATTAACATATCTATCTCGCCTGTTACACAAAAGTTATCTCATTGAAAGACCGGAGTTATCCGGGTCCGGTATTCTTAAGAAAAACAAATTGAAAGAGGTGCCAGGATGTCGGCAAGCCAACAAGGTCTCAAACCAGTCTCAAGTGTGCTGACAGGATTTCCTGTCTCTCCAGGCCAGGTGAGTTCTTCCAGTCCTTTCGGCATCGCTTCCGGCGGCGCGCAGCCTATGGATGGCACTGCCTTTTCCCCACTCGCTCAGGCTTTTCAGAATCAGGCAGGCACCGCGCTGGAAGGCGGACAGGTAGATCTCCCCAATCTCAGCACAGATCAGCAGCAACAATTGACTCAGCTCCTGGCGAAGCTGAATCAAGACCTTCTTCAGGGAGACTGGCAAGCTGTTGCATCCGACATTGCCGCAATTCAGCAGCTTCTGGGTGGAGATTCCTCCGCTCTTCCCCTTACAGGCGGTGAAGGCGGCTCGCCAACCGGCGGTCAGGCTCCAGTCTCGGGGATCGGAGGCGGCCCTTCAGGGAATGGCGGTTCTCCAGGCGGAGCTCCTGTGGGTGGTGGGAATTTGGGCGGGAGTCTCAATGCCCCTCATGGCGCAGCTTATCTGGCAGGAATCGAAAAAGGCCGGCGCCGATCCATACGCCATGCTGGCCACGGCTGTCGTAGAGAGCGGGCTGAACCCAAAGGCCGTAGGTGATGGCGGCACCAGCTTCGGCCTTTATCAGTACCACATCGTAGGCGCCCTGGGCAACCGCAGCAAAGAGTGGGCTTTCAATCCCGCGAACATCATTCAAGACGAGGCAAAGCGGTTTGCCCAGGCTGGAGTTCACAATGGACAGGGCGCGGCAGCCGTGCAGCGACCGGCCGACCAGGCGGGATATGCCGTGAAGGTGAACAACCTGATCGCTGATATGAAAAGGGGAGCTTAGTGGGTCGGCTTCTTGACGGCTACCCTGAATTGACAGACTTTGATTGAAAGACTTCGCCTCAAAGGTGGCGAAGTCTTTTGTATGATGTTCTCGTTGGTCAAATCCTACATTTACTGGCTCCACACCCGTTGGCCCGCAGGCACGGTTGAGCGTCTCCCCGAGGTTCGCCCCGACGGCTCGACGAACGTGCAGGGAGTCTATGTGACCGGCGATCTTACCGGAGTTCCGCTCCTCAAGTTCTCCTCCGATTCGGGAGCAAAAGCGGTCATGACCATCTGTTCCGATCCTCTCTTCCAAAAGGAGCGAGGAAAGAGACCAGGCATCCTCGATCTTGTCGTCATCGGTGCAGGCGTATCGGGAGTGGCCGCTGCCATGGAGGCGAAGAAGCGCGGGCTCTCTTTCGAGATCATTGAAGCCTCACAGCCTTTTCTCACCATTGTGAATTTCCCCAAGGGGAAGCCGATCTATACATATCCACGGGACATGAGGCCTGAAGGCGAATTGCAATTGACAGCCGAGGTCAAGGAAGATCTTGTTGATGAGCTTTATGGCTATCTTCGGGCTTCGGAGATCTCCGTGACTTCCGCAAAAGCGGACAGAATCGAGAGAAAAGAAGGCGTCCTCCAGGTGATCTTTTCTGATCGGGAACCCCTCAAGGCTTTGCGGGTGATTGCGGCTTTGGGCAGAAGCGGGAACTTCCGCAGGCTCTCCGTCCCTGGAGAAGAGTTGGACAAGGTGTATAATCGCCTTCACGACCCCAAGGATTTCGCAGGCAAGGAGGTTCTGGTTGTGGGTGGCGGGGACACGGCTCTGGAAGCAGCCATTGCACTGACTGCCGGTGGCGCCCATGTTACGCTGTGCCATAGAAAGAAGGAATTCATCAGGCCCAAACCTGAGAACCTTGAGAAAATTGACTTACTTGTTCGAAGCCCAGGTTCGGACGTTCAGGTTGAGCATCCTTCCTCTGAGAGGGTGACCACCTCAGCGGGTCCCTTCATGGGGCAAGCGGCACGCGAGGGAACGCTCCAGTTGCGTCTTGCCGCAAGGGTGAAAGAAATCAAGCCGGAACAAGTGGTGCTTTCCGATGGAGAAGGTCACGAAGAGGCATTTCCCAATGATGCCGTTTTCTCCATGATTGGAAGGGAGGCGCCCCTTGATTTCTTCCGCTGTTCAGGCATCCGAATCAGGGGAGAATGGACTCCCGGCACGATGACTTCCTTTGCGGGGTTTTTCCTCATTTGCGCGTTTATTTATAACTGGAAAGAAGGAGCGGCTCTGAGCCGTCTTTTCCAGACCCGCCGCTGGTTTCCATACGGAATGACGGAGTTTTTCGGAAGCCTTCATTCCATGTTCTCGGACCCCGGAAATCTGCTGGGAACGATCGCCATCTCTCTCGGACAGCCCGCATTCTACTACTCCGTGGCTTACTGTATGGCTGTATTGGTTTTCGGGATCGGCAGGATAAGAAGGCGTAAGACGCCTTATGTAACGGCTCAAACGATCGGTCTCATTCTCATTCAATGGATTCCCCTTTTTCTGTTGCCTTATCTGATACTCCCCTGGATGGGACACAACGGCTTCTTTGATTCAGGGATTCTCAAGACGGCAGCCGACAATCTTTTTCCGGTCAGTGGCGATTACGGGCGGCAATACTGGACAGCCTTCGGGTTCATCCTCGCATGGCCCCTCTTCATCTGGAATGTGTTTACTTCACAGCCCCTCTGGTGGTGGCTCGCCATTTCCCTTGCTCAGACTTTTGTGATCATACCCCTCATCATTTGGCGCTGGGGAAAAGGGGCTTACTGTGGATGGATCTGCACCTGTGGCGCTCTTGCGGAGACCATGGGGGATGCCCACAGAGCCAAGATGCCCCACGGGCCTCTTTGGAATCGGGTGAATCTTGTGGGCCAGGCTGTGCTGGCCGCAGCTTTTGTTCTACTGGCCTTGCGCGTAGCGTCCTGGCTTTTTCCCGGCGGTCCAGTGGAAGGCGCGTTCTGGGGGTTTCTTTCGGGATGGAGGTTTCTCGGCATACCCCTCAACTATCACTGGATCGTGGATGTCACGATGAGCGGCATCATCGGAGTCGGCTCCTATTTCTGGGCGAGCGGCCGCGTGTGGTGTCGCTTTGCCTGTCCCCTTGCCGCCCTGATGCACATCTATGCCCGTTTCAGCCGTTTTCGAATCTTTGCGGACAAGAAGAAATGCATATCATGCAATGTCTGCACATCTGTCTGTCACCAGGGAATTGATATCATGAATTTCGCGAACAAGGGTGTCGCTATGGAAGACCCCGAATGCGTTCGCTGCTCCGCCTGTGTCCAGGAATGCCCCACCGGTGTTCTCACTTTCGGCCGTCTGGATCGCGGGAATTCACCCATCTTTGATAAGCTTTCGGCATCCCGCGTTCAGATTAGAGAAGGCGCCCCCAGCCAGGGATGAGAAGGACCGCAGCTCTCCAGGAAATCAGGGAGCCATGAGCGCAATCTCCCTTGTCCCCAAATTGACATACTAACTAGTGCATTGTCAATACTTAAATTGTGGGTTATCCGGTACAACGTCATTCCTGCGTAAGCAGGAATCCAGTATTATGATTCTGGATTCCCACTTTCGTGGGAATGACATAACCCCTAAAATAAAGGTTGACAACCCACTAGAATATGTTAAACTTATTGTAGAAGGTGAGAAAAAATGGCGTTAGTGAGAACTTCCAGAAAAGGGCAAATTTTGATACCCAAGAAACTACGACAGAAGGTGGGGATTGAGCCTGGCGCCCTTGTCCACCTCCAGGAGAACCATGGGCAGCTCCTGATTCGGCCAGTGCCGCAAGATCCCATTGGTGCGGCGTGCGGATTTCTAAAAGGTGATTTCTCGTTGACGGAGGACCTCCTCAGGGAGAGGGAAGTGGAAAGGGACCGTGAAGAGGATAATCGTTCTTGACACCTTCGCCCTCCTGAGCTTCTTCCACAAGGAAAGAGGCTGGCAGAAAGTCGAAGCCGTCTTAAGACAAGCGGGTCAAGACCAGGCCCCCGCCCTGTTGAGTATCATCAATCTGGGCGAATTTTATTATATCCTGAGAAGAAAGGTCGGAGAGGCGAAAGCGGCAGAGGCACTGGACCTCCTGGGGTATCTACCCGTGAATGTTTGCCCGGTGGATCAGACTTTCGTTCTGGAGGCCGCCCGAATCAAGGCTACCAGGAAAATCTCATACGCCGATGCGTTTTGTGTGAACCTTGCCGTCATGCAGAAAGGCGAGGTGGTCACCGGCGACCCTGAATTCAGGGAAGTGGAAGACCTGGTACGCATTGAGTGGCTGTAAGCCGCGAAGCTCACGCCCTGGCGCGTCGCATCCATCGCCAAATCATTGACGTTATTTATGTCCCAACCCACTTAGCGAGGCATTTCCAAGGCCCACCTTTTCCAGGCTTTGAAGTTGTCTTTTCCCTCCCATTGCTCGGCATCACAGGCTTCACCTATCTTCAGAAAGAGCTGCTTCGCGGTCTTTCGGTCTTTGGCTATGCAGGCCATGTGTGCGTGCATGTTCAGGACTATCTCGGAATTGGGGCGGCGTTTCTCCAGATCGCGAAAACCCTTGTCAACTCTGCTCCATGAGATGGTGGTCTCAGAGAAGAAATTCCCGCCGTACGTGGACTGCATCGCATGAGCAATGACGGCATACATGGATTCTCTCACACGGGATCGCGTCATGTCTGTCGCCGACTCCACAAATCGCTCAAACTCACCCGGACCACCGTGCCACCTGGGAAGAAGGTACTCAGCCATCTCCATATATGATCCATAGAACTCCGGATCCATGGCTGTCGCTTTGCGAAAAGCAGCCTCACACTCTTCCCGCGGCGATGACTCTGCCCTGGCCACAGTCATCAGTCTATTATAGAGGTAGACATCTTTGCCATACTTCTCGGCCTCTTCGAGGCTTTTCCGGGCCAGTTCAATTCGCTCGTTGTAGAATTTCCAGCCTTCTTCAGTTACGGTATCGGCATAGCCGCCACCCCTGGCAGCCCAGGCCCAGTCTATATAAAAGTCTCCCCTGGCTACCCTGGCTGTCAGGGATTCAGGGTAAGCCTTCAGCCATTCCCCGAATACTCCCAAAGCGCTTTCAGGCGGCGCGTCTTTGAGGTCGAGAGCATTGTAGAAAGCCCACAGTTTTGAGCGGCCGGAAGAAAATTTTGACTTGGTGGACCTGAGTTTCTCCGCGAGCTTCTCAAGTTCACCGAATTTTCGGTTTCGGAAAAGGCTAAGTGTCTGCTCACGCAGGCGGTTTCTCTCGACAACCTCTACGGGGACGTGTTCCCCCGAGGCCTGTTCCCTGTGTTCATCGTGGTTTTCGAGGAGGCAGAACCTGAGGCCTTTTCCGGCTATTTCCACATCAATGGTGGAGATACGAGGCTCGCCGCCACGGTCGGTGGATATGCAATAAACAGTTCCCGATCCCTTGGGTCCGGAGATTGGTATGCGCAGCTTGACAGTATTCTCCGGCGCTCCCCGCAGGGATACGGATGCCCACCAACCTTCTTTGAGAGGTTCTCCAAGCTCTGCCCGTACCCTTGCATCGGCTTTGGCCTTGGCCCAGCCCTGCTTATACAGCGGAGTGCTCCGTATGAAACCTTGCATCCCTGCAAGGATCGCCCCAACGACAAGGATCACTACAAGGAAAACAGCTAAAGAGGCGCAGGGCAGGATCCATTTCCAGTTACGCGCCCACCGGCTTTTCGGTTTTTCTTGATCCACAGTCATCCCTCCCTTGAGAATTGATAGCTATCTCGTGTAGATTGTAGCATACCATGAAACAAATTTCAACCAAAGCTGTAATACAGATCCAAGGATTCGCGATTGACATTGAAGCAAGCCCATGGCATAATGAAAGAACCCCTCAAGGTCGGTGAGTATTCGAGTCTATTGGCGTGACGGGACGGGAAAGCCGGATGGAGCTTGTGAACGAGTCTCAGAGACAGATGGGACCAAAGGAGCGGGAATGCCCTGAGTGCCGTTCCAGGTTCCCTGCGGATCCACGCTATGTCCAGTGGTGCGACAAGTGCGGATGGAACCTTCAGCCCAATCCCTCGTTGCAATTTGCAAACATCTTTGATTTTCTCTACTCCATTTTGGGAGAGAAGCTGAGTAGGGATGTATTTGATGAGATGGTGAAGTCCCGATCCCTCGCTCCATCCTGGACACTGTCCAGAGTTTCGGCTCTCCTTTTTTCAGGATTCATCCATGGGTTCGCACTTATCCTCGCGAGTTCGGGAGTATGGCTGATCGTGGGTCCAGGACCGACCTTCTTCACTGTCGTAGGCGGCCTGGGCCTTCTCGGGCTGGCCTGGACCGCCCGCCCGCGCTTCGGCAGGATGCCCACGGGGATTGTGAGAAAAGACAAATTTCCGGCCCTCTACCGGATCGTGGACAGAGTCGCCAGGGCCCTGGGCGCGAAGACAACAGATGCCATCGTGATCAATTCCGAGTTCAGTGCCGCTCATGAACAGGTCGGCCTGGGGAAGAGAAGAATCCTGTACCTGGGATTGCCCCTTTTCTCCATACTGAACAACGAAGAAAAAGTCGCCCTCATCGCCCGTGAGCTTGCTCACTGCGCGAATGGCGACCCAAACAAGGGTCTCTTCATCGGCAGCGCCGCAGCGACACTGGCTGAATGGTACAACGTTCTGGAACCTGAGGGAATCTGGCCACACGAGGATCGGCCCGGCGCGGGCCGCACGGTAGCACAAGCTCAGTTTTACGCAGGCATTCCGGAGGCCATCGCCAATCTCCTGATGCACGGTGTTGCCTGTATTTGCTATGGGGCGGCCTTCATTTTGGCGCACCTCATGTATCGAGCTTCGCAGCGAGCGGAATATCTGGCTGACCTTCTCGCCGCTGAGGCTTGCGGCACCGACGCCGTGCTCGGCATGCTGGAGAAGCTCCACTTTGTGGATACGCACATTCTTGCTGTCCAAAGCGCAGCGTCGGCTTCAGGAGACCCATGTCCCGACTATTTTGAAGACCTTAAGAAGCGGGTAGCGGAGACGCCCCCGAGAGAGCTGGAACGGATCAGGCGGATCGAGTTGCTTGAGGGGTTTCGTCTGGATGCGACTCATCCTCCGACCCCATATCGCGTAGAGTTTCTGAAAGTCCGTCAAGTTGATCGAGGCAAGGCCACGCTGACTCAGGAAGACTTTGAGGAACTGCACCAGGAGCTCACCAGGATTCAACCCGCGATTCAAAAGAAGCTGATAGATCAGCACACAGCGGCCTTGTATTGCAGATGAGAGTCGGCAATGGGACTTCCTGGGGCCAGGATTTTCCGTGTGCCGGCGACTTCCCTCGTGATCTCAGGGACAAAGCCGTCTCTCCGATACGAACTCGCTTACGAGTTGCTGGAATGAGGCTGCCAACTGTTCCACGACGCGGAGTCGGTCATTGCACAAGATCTGCTCGTGGTCAATGCGCACGATCGGGAACTCCCGCCTGTGGGCAGGCCGCCGGGCGTCGAAACATACAGGGTCGTACTGCCGGTCACTCGGCTTGGCGAAAGGAATGAAGCCGTTTTTCAGCAAGAATACGGAGAGTACTCCATCACGAAAGATCTCGGTCCGGAATTCGTACTCCGTGCCTTCGAAGGTGTTTGCCAGAAGCACCACTGGTCCTGCTTCGAAGGCGGGGTATTCGTAGCGGCTCACAAGAGAGTAAAAGGTTCGAGGAAGACGACAGGTCAGTTTGCTCTCCAGATCGGCGATCCAGGACACCCTGTTCGAAAGTTTCACGCACCAGTCATACCATCCTTCCTCAACATGCATGGTGCGCAAAGCAGCCGGAACCTCGCCCTCTCTTTTCGGGTCATGCCGTCCCTGATTGACTTTTTCGACAAAGAGGTCAACGAGTTTGTCACTGTTCATCTTATGATACCCCCGCCAGGAGACCCCTGAAGGCTCTTGTTTCGTCAGGGAAGCCGGCGACTTCTTCTGAGACTATCAAGCATTATCACGATCTTTTTCGCTATCCGTTCTTCTGAGTCCCGGAGATCTACTGAAAATTTCTTGAGAGGCCGCCCCGTATCTAACTCCATGATATATCCTGTCCAACCATAGGCAATGTAGAATTCTCCTTTCCTGTAAAAGGAACGGTTGCTTTCCGAAATTGGAATATCGCGAAGGATTTCGCCGTTTCTGTTGTCCACTACCAGGATTCTATAAAAGGCGCAGATGTAGGAAACGCGCCGACCCACGGCTCTAATGACATTGGCTCCGAGCCCCGCGACCCCAGTGAGGTTCCAGCGATACTGCCCGGTAACGGCGTCCAAGGCCAGAAGATCTGTCGCAACCTCCGCCTTGAATGGTCTTGGGACGACCCTTTTCCTCCAGGGAACGCGATCTTTTGTTGACAGGTACAAGAGAAGGACAACATTTTCGCCGGCAGCCAGCTCGGAGTAGGTGGTACCAGTTGTTGCCGACAAAGCGTTCGGGAGGCGGAAGCTCCAACCTTCTGTGCCCCGGATGAGAGGGGTACAGATGACCGACCGGCCATCAAAAACAAACTTCGCCCTTGCGTTCCTGGAATACTGCGGAAGAATGAAGTTTGGGTCATCGTGTGACACGACCGCGCCAAAACAAAGCGTGCAACAAAGCAAGGTCATCAGCGCAAATCTGCTCGGCATTCGGTTTCCTCAAGGTCGCATGATATTCCGGGCCTGCGTGTTCCCACGGAAAACAAACCTTCTCCGTTTTGGGGTATTTCCTTGCCTCTGCACTTCCTCCTCCCCGTGCCCAACAAGCACATATTGCTGGAGAGGAGTCTTAGTGGGTCGAGACACAAATTCCATCACGCCCTGGCGCGTCGCATCCATCGCCAAATCATTGACGTTATTTACGCCGAAACCCGCTAAGCCGCCGTTCTCAGCCCGTTTACGTAACGGGCGATTTGTGGGTGTATGGGACTCACTCCCATCTCCCACACCAGGTCCCCTGGCGCAGAGCCGGTGACCCGAATATAGCCTTTGTGGATAGCTCGCTGGTGGCAGCTTATGCAGACGGTTGTCTCATTCTCAGGCTCATCCGAGCCGCCTTGAGAGCGGAACCGGATGTGGTGCACATGGAGATTCCATCTGCTTCCACAGCCCGGCAC
>JACPDT010000163.1:0-9195 GCA_016183865.1 Armatimonadota bacterium
ACGAGGTTCTTGAATCCAACTGTCGCGTTGAAGGCTATCGCTTCCTGGTCCCTTATGCGGAAGCTCTTGAGGTGATGTTCAATGCTTTCGGGATTCGCGAGCTATCCTGCGGGGGATCCCAGAAGTCGGAGCACAGGATTCACGCCAGGGTTCTGTCGGAAAATATCAGGGTTCGGTGCAAAGTGGAAGGGTATGATCGCTGGCTTAAGGCCGTTTGCGGTAATCTCAGCACAGGCGGCATTCTCCTTATTTCCGAGGTTTCCATTCCCGAAGGCGCCGTGCTGAGCATTGAGGTCGGCCTCCCCGACAGCGCCTCTGTGATCAAGCTGAAGGGACGGGTGGTCTGGAAGCAGGAAATGCACAGTGTGATCGTCCAGAAGTTCAAGCATGGCGTGCAGTTTGACGCAGTTCGGGAGAAAGAAAGGAAAATGATCCAGGAATATGTAGACCGGAGTCTGGAAACTGAAGAGGAAGAAGGGCGCCAGGCATCATGAGTCCTCTCTTCCGTTCCACTACGATTCTGGCGGTGAGGCGCGATGGAAAGGCTGCCATAGGCGGTGACGGCCAGGTTACGACGGTCATCAAGGCAAAGGCCCGAAAGATCCGACGAATGTTTGAAGGGAAGGTCCTGGCGGGTTTTGCCGGCTCCGCTGCGGATGGGATCACTCTTTTCGAGAAATTTGAAGGAAAGCTCGATGAGTACCACGGCAATTTGCCCAGAGCCGCCGTGGAGCTTGCCAAGGAATGGCGCACCGACAAGGTTTTGCGAAGACTGGAAGCACTCATGATCGTACTGGACAAGGAGCACATGTTTGTGATTTCAGGCAATGGAGATGTGGTCGAGCCTGATGAGCAGATCGCCGCTGTCGGAAGCGGGGCGCCTTACGCCCAGGCAGCGGCCAAGGCGCTTCTGGCGCATTCCACCCTCACAGGACCGGAAATAGCCAGGGAATCGCTGCTTATTGCCTCTTCCATATGCATCTACACGAATGACGAGATAACGATGGAGGAGCTTTGATCTGACCTTTGGATTTTGGGGCAATAGATGAACAGTCGTGAGAAAAAAGAGACACGGAATTCGAGACTCCCGACCCCCGGGGGGGTTTTCTTGCTTGGAAAGAAGATTTCCACCCGCATCTTCATCGCTTTGCTTTTGACGGCCGTGATTTCTCTTTCCGCCACACTCTACTATGTTCTGACTGTCGCGCACTTCGATGCGGAGAACTCCCTTACCTATTTTCAGGAGGATGTGGAGAAGACCACCATCGTCGCCTCGGAGATCGAATGGCGGGAGCAGAATCTGGAGCGCAATCTCTTCGATATTCTCTCCATTCCGGGATTCAGCCGTTCTTCCTTTTACCAGAAGCAGGTCCTCCTGAACCAGCAGGTGCAGCTTGAGCCGACCTATTTGCAGTTGCTCCTCCTGGATGGGAAGGGAAACCTTCTCGTTCAGGCCGTGAAGCCCCACGGGTCGGCCCCTGTTCCCTATGTTCTTCGAAAAGGACTCATTCCGGCAATTGTGAGGGAAGGGAGACCCTTCCTCAGTGAGGCTTATTTCGCTTATGACGGGGCTGCGCTGATGGATCTGGCTTTTCCCTGTCAGAGTGACTCACTCTCGGGATCTCCCGGGGCCTCTTTTTCCTCGGGAGTGGGCGGTGAAAGCCCCTGCGTCTTACTTGCGCAGATCTCTCTTGCCGAAATTTGCAATCGTCTTGTCGGTTTCCGGACAAGCCCCGGGAGCCGGATTGGAATTGTGGACAGAAAAGGCAGGATCATTTCCCATTCCGACATACGCCCGGGGAGTCGTTATTTCACTCCCCGCGCTGTGATGGAAGTGTACCAGGCGGAAGGGGAAAGGACTCTCCGATATCTGGTTCCCATCCCCAAGCTGGGTTTTCACATTTTTATCGAAAGACCGGTCCAGGCGACGGATGTTGCCTCCCGGGAAGTTCGAAACCGTGTGCTTACAGGGTTCTTGATCGCCTTGATGTTGTCCCTTCTTTTTTCTCTCGTCCTTTCGAGGAAACTCGCCCGCCCTGTATCTCAGATTACCGAAGCCGCCGACATTCTGGCATCAGGAAACCTGGACCAGCCAGTTCCCCTGGAGCCTTCCACCCACGAAATCGAGGTCCTCGCGTCATCCCTGGAGCGGATGAGAGAAAACCTGGCGGAGACTTTGGAGAAACTCCGGGCAGCCACTGGAGAAGCTCAGGAGAACTACCGGATAGCCCAACAGAAATTCGAGGAAACGACCACCCTTTATGAAATTGCAACCGTTACCAGCTCAACCCTGGAGCTGAATGAGCTTTTGGCCCTGGTCCTGTATCAGGTGATTGAGTCCTTCGGAGGGGAAAGCGGGGCTGTCTACCTTGTGGACGAGCTGAGGGGAGAAGTATACATACGGTCTGCAGTGGGACTGGATGAGGCGGATCTCCGGTTTTCCTTCGGGGACGGTCTTTCCGGACTCGTGGTTACCACTAATACACCTGTGCTTATCAACAATCTTCCCGGGGACCCTCATTTTTCCGGACTGTATCTGGGCAGATCGGACGCCAAATCGGCTCTTTGCGTTCCACTGGTCCTGAAGGATCAGATCCTCGGCACCCTTGAAATTCACCACAAGAGCACCTTTGCCTTCTCCGAGTCGGTGCTGCAGGCTGTGGGGATCATTGCTTCCCAGATCGCCATGGCTATTGACAATGCTCGCCTCTATGAAAGTACGAACGAAAATCTGCAGAAAAGGGTGGAAGAGCTGGAGGCGCAGCACTACATCATGGCAGCCCTCGGGTCCACGCTGAAGCTGGAGGAGCTCCTCCATGTCGTTGTGGACAAGATTCATCAGGTTTTTCGAGTGGCGGCCTGCAACCTTTTCCTTCTCAACCAGAGGGGAGAGCTGGTTCTGCAGGTGAGCAGGGGCATCTCGGATGAAAGGCTGGCGGATTACGTCAAGGCGCCTTATCATCAGGATGACCCTGTCTTTCTGGAGCTGATCAGAAGAGGCCGGCCCATCATCCGGTCGGATGTATCGGAGGCTCCTGACCTCCAGAATCGTCTCCTCATGGAAAACACGATCTCCTATTATGCGATTCCTCTCGCAAAAGGGGAGAAAGTCCTGGGTATGCTGGACATGTACAACCAGAAGCCGTTTTTCCTGGGAGAAGATGAGCTTCATCTCCTCTTTACTTTCGCCCGGGAAGCGTGCATCGCGATAGAGCAGGCTCAGCTTTATGCCGAGGCCGGTCGGAGGGCCGAGGAGTTTGAGTGCCTGTACCGCGCCTCCCAGGCGGTGAGCAGCTCCCTGGACCTCCAGGAGGTTCTGGACAAGGTCGCCCAGCTTGTCTGCTCAAGCCTGAACGCCGACAGCGCCGTCATCTCCCTTCTCAATGAGGAGAGGACAGAGCATCGAATTTACGCATCCTTCGGGGAAGAGAGTCAGAAGCTCAGAGATTTCAGGTCAAAGATGGGCGAAGGGATCGCAGGTCTCGTGATCCAGAAGGGTGAGCCGATCTGGATCAGCGACATCGAGAAGGACCTGTTCTTTCAAAGCGGACTCTCCCTTCAAGAGGGGTTGCGCTCGACACTGGGAACGCCCATTTTGGCGGAAGCCAAACCCATCGGCGCCATTATCGTAAATTTCCGAAGACTCATGATACTCTCCGAGCGTGAAAGTAGAATTTGCGCCGCTCTGGCAGGCATGGCCGCCATGGCCATCCGAAATGCCAGGTGGTTCTCCAAGGTGGTGGAAGAGAGGAACAAGAGTCAGGCCTTTCTCCGAAACATAGGGGATGGGGTCATCACCCTGGATGAGAATCTTGAGATCACTTCCTTCAATCCAGGGGCGGAGAGAATCACGTTCTGGAAGCCGGAGGAAGCCCTGGGAAGACATTTTTGGGAGCTCTTTTCCGGAAGTGACGGGCAGGGAAATTCGGTAAATGACGAGACATCAGCACGCTCCTTTTGCTTTGCCGAAGGGATCGAAGGACCCAAGCCCTTCGAGCTGCGGGTGCAAGCCAGGGACGGCACGGAGAAAGTCGTGCACTTCACCCCTTCCGTCCTCCCCCAGAAGGGTGGGGAAAGCGGCTCAGAAGGCATTGAGGCTGTCGTTGTATTTCGCGACATCTCCCGGATCAGGGAGCTTGAGAAAATGAAGGGAGATTTCCTCTCGACCGTGTCCCACGAGCTCCGGACGCCGCTGACTTCCATAAAAGGTTATATTGCCACCATGCTCCATCCCATGGCGAAATTCGATTCTGATCAGCAGAAGGAGTTTCTCAAGATCATGGGCAAGGAAGCGGAGCGACTGGGCCGTCTGATCACCGACCTCCTCGAAGTCTCCAAGATCGAGAACAACAAATTGGAGATGCATTTGCAGGAAACGGAGCTCCTTCCCGTTGTGGAGAAATCGGTGAAAAAGATTCAGGATGTTGCAAAAAAGCACTCCTTCGAATTTCTCTTCCCCGAGAGCCTTCCTCCCGTATCGGTGGATATAGGGCAGATTGACTATGTGCTGAATCATGTGCTCAGCAATGCCATCAAATATTCGCCTGAAGGGGGAGTCATTTCCATTCAGGCAGGCATCCAGGACGAACAGGTATTTCTCAGCATAAAGGATCAGGGAGTCGGCATCTCCGTGGATCAACAGGACAAGATTTTCGAGCTCTTCCATCGAGTGGATAACCGCCCGAATCGCTGGGCCTACGGCTCAGGTCTCGGCCTGTTCATCGCAAAAAGGATCGTGGAGGCCCATGGAGGCAAGATTTGGGTCGAAAGCGTCCTGGGAGGAGGCTCCAGATTCATTTTTACCTTGTGTCCGGCCAATCACTCTGCTGAGAAGGAAAACTCCGGCTTTGGGCCGAAAGACAAGAAACCGAGATCGGAGGCCAGGTAATGGGCCACAAAATCCTGATTGTGGAAGACGATGAAAGTATCGCCAATCTGGTGAAAATCAATCTGGAGCTGGAAGGATACCAGACCTTGATGGCTGCCGACGGGGAGGAAGCGATCCAGGCACTGGACACGGAAACTCCGGATCTGGTGGTTCTGGACTTGATGATTCCCAAATTCGATGGATGGGAAGTACTTAAGCACATGAACGAGACCCGGAGAGACAACCATCTTCCGGTCATTATCACAAGCGCGAAAACCCAGAAAGAGGATCTTGACAAAGGCGCTGCCTTCGGAGTTGTAGACTATCTCGTCAAACCCTTTGACCCACAAGATCTCATCAACAAGATTCAGGAAGTTTTGCAGTAAGCAGGTGTGAGGCGATGCGAGGAGGTTAGGCTGTGGATAACAATGCACGAAAGATTCTGGTGGTTGAAGATGAGCCCAATGTTCGAAATTTCGTCAAAGTCTATCTCGAATTCGAGGGCTACAAGGTCATCGAGGCGGGAAACGGGAAAGAGGGGCTCAAGCGCGTAGACGAAGAGAAGCCTGATCTCATCGTTACAGACATCATGATGCCTGAAATGGACGGCGTCCAGTTCTATCTGAACCTTCGCCAGAAGCCCGAAACCAAGCAGATTCCCGTGATTGTGCTGACCGTCAAGGATGAGTTTGAGGACATCAAGTATGCCTATCTCATCGGCGTGGATGAATATGTCACAAAACCCTTTGATCCCCAACAGCTTGTGAGCAAGATCAAAGAGATCCTCTCCTGAGCGAGTGGAGGCACAGAGGCCAGGAACAAGAGAAAGTCGCGACCTTGATTTGCTCGAAACTTTGTGACTCTGCCGCCGGCATATTTGCCTGAACCCCTGCAGGAGAACTGATGTCCGCATACTCGGAACTGCCTCTCACCCCGATGCTCCGTCAATATTATGATCTCAAGGCACAGGCGCCTTCCGCCATTCTTCTGTTCCGCTGCGGGGATTTCTATGAGACTTACGGAGAGGACGCGGAGCTTGCCGCCAGAGAGCTGGAGATTACTCTCACTTCCAAAGAAGCAGGAGAAGGACACCGGATTCCCATGGCAGGGGTGCCGTACCACGCGGTCGCCGGATATCTCCGAACCCTGATCCAAAAAGGATACCGTGTCGCTATTTCCGAGCAAATGGAGGATCCCGCCAGGGCGAAAGGCCTGGTCAAGCGGGAGATCGTCAGGATTGTAACCTCAGGGACCATCACCGATCCGGACCTGTTGGAGCAGACCGCCAATAACTTCATTCTGAGCATCACGGGGAGCTCGAACGGGGCGCCGGTTTTCGGACTGGCCGTTGCAGACATCTCGACAGGGGAATGGCGGACAACGGAGTTGTCCGGCCCCATCCCGAAGCTTGTCGAGGAGATCGCCCGAATTCACCCATCCGAGTGCCTGCTGGCGCCTTCCCTTCGCTCGGAGAAGGATCTCATCGCCTTCCTGGAAAGAGAAAGGATTCCCGTCGCTCCCTTCGGGGAAGAGGTTTCTCACTCCAGGGCCCTCCGGCTCCTTCTTTCTCATCTCGGCGTGCACAGTCTGGACGGGTTCGGATGCCAGAGCCTGCCCTGGGCTCAGTCGGCCTGTGCCCACCTTCTGGGCTATTTGCAGACGATCTGCAAGGCCGAGGCTCTTGCCCTTCGGAAGCTCGCCACCTATGATGCGGGAAATTGCATGGCCGTTGATCGGACTACAGCCCGCAATCTGGAGCTTTTTCAGACACTCCTCAGGGGCGAGAGGGAAGGTTCCCTTTTGTGGGTTATGGACGAGACCGCCACCGCCATGGGAACCCGGAAACTGCGCCAATGGATGGAAAGACCTCTACTGGATACGGAAAGGATTCTGGAGCGTCAGGAAGCCGTGGAGGTCTTTGTTTCCCGGGCGGACCTGTTGGCCGCTCTTCGAAAGACCCTGGGGCAGATCCAGGACATGGAGCGGCTGACTACGCGCATCTCCAATGGAACTGCGTCTCCCAGGGACCTCTGGGCGTTGATGAAATCTCTTGAAGTGGTGTCATCCTTGAAGGAGGACCTTGCCACCCAGCCCGTGGCCCTTGTGGGGCGCCTCAGAGAGGGGCTGGACCCCATGTCCCCCGTGACGGCTCGAATCCGCGCTACCTTGAAGGAAGACCTCCCTGCCGGAGTGCGGGAAGGGGGAATGATCAGGGAGGGGGTCTCCCCCGAGCTGGACGAATTGAGGCAACTGCGCGAAAGAAGTCACGATTACCTGATCGCACTGGAAGCCGCGGAAAGGGAGCGAACCGGAATCAAATCACTCAAAATCGGCTTCAATCAGGTATTCGGATACTACTTTGAAGTCACCAGACCCAATCTTTCCCTCGTTCCGGAGAACTATATCCGAAAACAGACGCTGGCCTCTGCCGAACGGTTTCTCACTCCGGAGCTGAAAGAGCTTGAGGCCCGCATTCTGGGAGCGCAGGAAAGGATTCAGACACTCGAGTATGATCTGTTTGTCGCCCTTCGGGATTTTGTTTCCGGGGCGGCGGACGGGATCCTCTCCGTGGCTCGACACGTGGCGGAGCTGGACGTGCTGGCGAGTTTCGCCCACACGGCCTCGCGATATCGCTTTTCAAGGCCGAAAGTCACGGAGGGGGACTTGATTTCCATTAAGGAAGGGCGCCATCCTGTGGTGGAACGGATCACGGAAGAAGGATTCGTTCCCAATGACGCCCGTCTGGACATCAAGGGGGAGAGACTCCAGATTGTGACAGGCCCGAACATGTCAGGGAAATCCACATATCTCAGACAGGTCGCTCTCATTGTCCTTTTGGCGCAGATGGGATCCTTCGTCCCTGCGAAAGAGGCGGAGATCGGCATTGTGGACAAGATGTTCACAAGGGTCGGCGCCACGGACGATCTCCATCTGGGCCAGAGCACCTTTCTTGTCGAGATGAAGGAAACCGCCTTCATAGCGAACCACGCCACTTGCAGAAGCCTCCTCATTCTGGATGAAATCGGCAGAGGCACCAGCACCTTCGATGGTCTGAGCATTGCCTGGGCCGTTGCCGAACACCTGCACAGAGAGGATCGGGTGGGCGCAAGAACGCTGTTTGCGACCCATTTTCACGAATTGACCCAGCTTGCGCGATATCACGGCGGAATCGGAAACTTGCGGGTTTCCGTGAAAGAGACAAGAGACCAGGTTGCCTTTTTGAGGAAAATCGTGCGGGGCGCAAGTGACAAGAGCTATGGAATTTACGTTGCGGAGCTGGCCGGACTTCCAAGAGAAATCACATCCCGAGCCCGGGAGATCCTGGAGCAGCTTGAGAGGCGAAACAGGGCGAGATTCAGCCGTTCCCAATGGATGGAAAAGAGTGAAATGACTGCGCCCTCTTCCCCCGTTCAGTTGTCCCTTCCC
Organism: Armatimonadota bacterium; assembly: GCA_016183865.1. Taxonomy (GTDB): domain Bacteria; phylum Vulcanimicrobiota; class JACPDT01; order JACPDT01; family JACPDT01; genus JACPDT01. Next base: position 8,294 of record JACPDT010000163.1, read on the forward strand.
GGCCTGCCTGAAATGATGTCCCCTGAGATAGTAGAAGTAGTGAAAGAGATTCGGCGCCTTCCCGTGGGAGAGCTCACTCCCCTGGAGGCCCTGAACTTTCTTGATCGTATGCAGAGGAAATTGAGCGGACAAGGATAGCTTACCCTATAAATCGAATATTGCCGAATACTGCCAAATGTTTTCGTGGGGGGCGATAGATGAAGCTTTTTGCGCGATTTGACAAGATCATGCTGGTTTTTCGCTGGCTCCTTTTTGCCTTCGCCGCCAGTGATGCCATGGTCCATCGGACCGTCCTGTCAAGCGTTTCCGGCACCAACCTCGTTCTTGTTCTGTTTGTGTATACCCTTCTTGCGTCCGGTTTGGGATTTGCCGGCAGCGGCTTTGCATCGTATTTATTGATCTGCCTTGACTCCATCGCCGGGGCTCTTCTCATCGCGGGTTACGGTGGCTCCCCTTACTATTTTCTTTTTTTCATCCCCCCCCTGTTCATCGCCGCCAAACACAGCTCGAAGACCGGCCTTCTCGTCGGGCTTCTTACGGCTTTCCTGGGCACTGTGGCCGCCGAATTTACGGGAAGCTTCTCCATGAGTTTTGTGGGGTCTCCCAAGCTCTGGCAGGCTCTCGCCATCTGGAGCGGCGGACTTGTTGCTCTGGGTTTTACGGATGTCGTGAAAAAACAGTCAGGCCAGATCGGCTCCCTCTTGAATCTCATTGAGATCGGCCAGGAGTTGGGCACAACCCTGACCTTCGAAAAAATCTTCGAAGAGATCATAGAAATGGTGAAAAATCTGCTCTCCGCCAATACCTGCATCATCTATCTTCGGGATCAGGATGAAGTCTTCCGTGTAAAGGGTCAGTTTACCCCATACGCGAAGTCGTACAATGATTTTGATGCAAATGTG
>JACPDT010000163.1:9207-29106 GCA_016183865.1 Armatimonadota bacterium
GACAAGATATCCAGCATCCTGGAGGATGCCCATGCGGATCAGGCGGAAGCCGTGATGCCGAAGCTGAAACTTGTCCGATCGGCCATGGTGGTTCCCCTTGTGTGCGAGGAAAAGGCCATAGGGGCCATGTACGTGGGGCACCAGAATGTGAAGTTTTTCAATGAGGAGCATCTCAAGATGCTGACCATGTTGGCCAATCAGGCTGCAGTGGCGATCCGGAATCTCCAATTGCGTGAAAATGTGGCTATCATGGCGATTACGGATAGTGTTTCCGGTCTCTTTACACACGGATATTTTCAGGAGCACCTGGACAAGGAATTCAAGAGAGTGAAGTACGAGAGCAAGGCGCTCTCATTGATGATTCTGGATGTGGATCACTTCAAGATCATCAATGACACCTATGGTCACCCCCAGGGGGACTATGTGCTGCGCCAGATCGGCTCCGTCATCAAGGGTGTGGCCAGAAACAGCGATGTGGTTTGCCGCTATGGCGGGGACGAGTTCACGGTGACCCTCCCCGACACAAACCGGATAAGCGCCGTCCTGATCGCGGAGCGGATCAGAGCGGCTGTGGAGGAGTTCGAGTTCGTGATCGGGAGCCGCATCGTTCATGTGACCATCAGCGGGGGGGTAGCCAGCTTCCCTGAGGACATAGAGACCAAGAAGGATTTGATCGAGAAATCCGACCAGGCCTTGTATGAGGCGAAGCACAAAGGCAGGAACAAGGTCTGCTTTGCTGCGCAGTAAGCGACCATGATCACGTGTAAGTCATCGGGATTCACTCTGTTGGAAGTTCTCGTGGCAGGCGTCATTCTTACGCTGATTCTTACCGCACTTCTTCGTCTCGATCTGATCTCTTCCGTGCAGGCTGCCCGAAACTACCTCGAGCTTCGAAGTTTGCCCATTGCCTCGGAAGCGTTGGAAGAGGCCCTGCGCACTCGATTTCACGGCGAGGAGACCCGGTCGTATCAGGGGGAATTCGATGTGCGCCTCTGGACCGGTGAAGTTCCTTCCCAGCCTGAAATCGAGAAACTGGCAGTCTCCGTGCAGAGAGAAGGGAAAACCTATGCGGAGCTTCTCACATACCGACTTCGTCTTCCGTAACCGAAGCGGGGTAACCCTTCTGGAAGTCCTCATCACTCTGGTCCTTACAGCCCTTCTTTTTGCGATTCTTTACTCCGCATTGTTCCTGACCAGCCGCAGCCAGTGGGGCTTAAGGAGTCGGATGCGAAGAGAGGAGCAACTGACCCGAGTCTATGCCCAGATGAGACTTCAGCTCCTGAATCTTTACAGCTCCCCGCACCCTCTTGCGCCGCAAGCCCTCAGAATCGCCCCAGCCGTTCATGAGAAGAGAAAGGAATTCATTTTTCTCACATCTTCTCTTTCCTCCGACAGAGGAGTGGGCATGGTGGGATACCGAATTCAGGAGGATCAGGAAGGAAGGCCCTACCTGGCTTACAAAGAGCTTGCTTTTCCCAAGGAGGAGTTCTTCGATTCGGTTCCCTGGACCGTCTTGAGCGAAAGTATTTCGGGTCTTTTGGTCAAGGCTCAGACGGAAGAGGATCTGGCTTCAGGAAAATACAGGGAAGAATGGAACGAGCCCTTTCTTCCGGCACGGATCGAAGTGACTCTTCTCTATCCGTCATCCGGTGAGGAAGGGATCTTTTCGTTCAAAGTAGCACCCGGGCTTTTAAGCTGGGAGAAAGGGCTGGGGCCATGAAACGGAGCGAAGGGACATGGTATTAGTGGCGGTCGTGGGCCTTCTGGGTTTTCTTTTGACCATTTCCCTCCAGTTCGCGGCTGACACCGGACATGCCACCGCGTATCTGGATGGCGTGCAAAAAAGGGACAAGGCCTATTACGTAGCCAGGGCTGTTGTGGAGGGATCGGGCGCCCTGCTTGTCATGGATGATACATCGGTGGACAGCCTTTCCGACACCTGGGCGAAAGCTTTTCCCTCACTGACTCAGGAGGGGATCACTGTGGCCGCGACCATCAAAGACTGCGATCGCTGGTTTAACCCGCTCTTTCTCCTGCGGTCCGCCGGTGAAGTGGATGAAGATCATTTGCGCCAGTTCGAGCGACTCTTGCGTGCGATTGCCGCTCCCCCAATTTTTGCTGACGCCCTTCTGGATTGGATGGATTCGGACCGCTTTCCCAGGAGACCCGGCGGCGCCGAGCGACCCGACTATGAGAAGGCCTATTGCAAGGATGCTCCCCTCGACAGCCTTGAAGAAATCCTTCGGATTCGCGGCTGCACACCGGAAATGTATTACGGCAGGCCGAAGGAGACGCCTCCGGTTCCAGGGCTGTCCGAGTTGCTCACCCTGTATTCGGGAGGGAAGGTCAATATCAATACAGCCCCACGGGAGGTGCTGGAAAGCCTGGATTCCCAGGTGAGCCCTTCCCTGGCTTATTCCATCATAAGCCACCGAGCCTCTGAGCCTTTCTCATCCGTGGATGAGCTCAAGAAAATACCCGGGGTTGATTTCGATCTCATCTATCGAATCAAGAAACTGGCTCAAGCAAGAAGCGAGTATTTTCAGATTGAAGCCAGGACCGAGGAGGAAAACGTTCGTCACACTCTTAGAGTGATTCTGAAGAGAAGCCGGCAGGGACAACCCAGGGTCGTTTATTCGAAAATGGAGTAAGAGTGAAACAGGGACAAATCTCATTAGGCATTGACAAGGGAACCACCGGGCTCCGAAAGGTTTTTCTGCGGAGCGCCGGAGCGGGCTTTCACGTCCTTTCCGCCTCGGAGAACCCCAGCTTCCAGACTGTCCTGATCCCCTCAACTCTTACTACATTCCGCTGGTTTGAGCTCCCTTTTACGGACAGGTGGAAAGTCAGGGAAGTGGTGGGGGAGGAGTTGTCTCAATCCCTTCCCTTCCCCATCGAAAATGCAGCATGGGACTCCGTCCCCTTTCTCCCCGGGAAGTGGGTGGCCGTGGTCGCGCCCAAAGACAAGCTCAAGGCGTATCGGGCCGCTTTTCCAAATGGAGTCTCCCACCTTGATCCAGAGCCCTTTGCTTTCGCCCGGGCACTATGGGCGTGCGGAAAGAGGTCTGCTGTTATCGTGGATTTCGGCGCCGCTAAAACGACCTTCTGCGGCGTACAGGATCGTTCACCCACCTTTATCCGGACTCTTCTTCGGGGAGGGGAGGGGCTCTCACAAAAGATAGCCGATTTATGCGGCTGCTCCCTGGAGGAAGGGGCGAGAAGGAAAGAGACCGAGGGAGTTTCGTGTCCGGGAGTGGAGGAGTTTCTTCTTTCATCTTTCGCCGATGGCTTGTTGGGTTCCAGGGAATCCTACGCCGAGCTGATCGTAACAGGGGAGGGAAGCCGCCTGCCCGGGCTTCTTGAATGGTTGAGCAGGCACACAGGGCTTCCCGTAGAGCTTCTGAACCTTCCTCCCCCTCTTTCTCCTCACAGCGATGTCCTTGCCTTCGGTGCGGCTCTTTCCCCATTTTTTCCGGCCGAAAACCCGGAGCTCCTGGAGGGCCGAGAAAACGGAAGAGCCAGAGATCCTTTACAGGCCGTGCTTCCGTGGCTTCTGGTTCTCATGCTCTCCTTCTCCGCGAGCATTTTGGGGAAGCACTTTTTTCTGAGACACCAATACTACAGCGTGCAGAAGGCTGTTCAGGGGCTTGTGGCTTCGGAGTTTCCCGATATCCGCAATTCCAGGACTCCTATGAGTCTGATTCGCGCCCGTCTCCAGGAGGAGAGGAAACAAGAAGGCACCGGCGCCGGAGCGCTCGATTTTCTGTACAGGGTGGGGGAGACCCTTCAGTTGACGGGATCAGAGACCCAGGGCCTTACATTCTTCGACATGGACATTTCAGGTGCGGAGTCGGTCCTCAAGGGAGAAGCCAGATCCTATGGAGAACTGGAGGCGTTTCAGAAGCGTCTGGAATCGGCCGCCTATAAGGCAGAGATTCTGGAGAGCAAGTCCCTGGAGGCGGGCAAGGTTCGCTTCACACTGAGGGTGGAGGCGAAAGGGAAGTGAAAGACCTCGTGAGAGATCGGAAAAGACTGACCGTCTTCCTTGTCGCCCTGGGCGTGCTTCTGCTTTACTTCGTCGTCCTTGTGGCGCCCCTGACGAGTGAGAGCCGGAAACTGGAGCATCGAATTGCCGCAAGAAAACAGGACTGGAAAGAGCTGGAAGGGCTGGTAAGGGAACATCGCAGCCTCACTTCCGGTGTCACAGCACCCAAGAAAGCATACCCGGCCGGCCTGGTTGAGCAGCTTGTAGACCAGGCTGCCCTGAAGCCCAAGCTCAGCGCCCTGAGGCCCATGGAAGGGGAGGACTCCGGCTTCGATCTGAGACTGGACAGGGCTACCTCAAAGGAGATCACCGCCCTCTTGATTTCCTTGAATAGAGAGAACATCCAGGTGGACAGAATTCAATTGCGGGGCTACCGGAATGACGGCACCTGGGATGTGCGTCTGTACTTGAGGCGGTAGCGCGCCCCAGGTGGGACTTGCCGCCATATTGCGAAGTGGAGAGTCCATTCCGCCAGAGAGCTATATAAAAATGTCCAAACACTTAAAGGAGATAGTCGGAATTTGTGGGGGGCTTCTTCTTGCCGTTGCCGCCTTTTTCGTATTTCGTTTCCCCTGGGAGGATCTTCTGGTCCGGGGGGCTTCTGTCCTTGAGGACAGGTCCGGAATCCGGTGTTCCTGGGAAAGCGCCCGCAAGACTTTCCTGGGGTTTGAGCTTCGAGCCGTCACACTGTCAGGACCTTCGGGACGCCTCGTTCAGTTTGAGAGGGTAACCGTCCGGCCCGGCTGGGGGGCAATTCATGTGGAGCTCCGGGATGAGGGAAAGCACAAGGGCTCTGTTGTCCTCACAGCTAACCGGATCAAGGTTTCCTTGATCGAGATTCCCTTGCCCGAAGAAACCTGGCCCAAGGCGAAAGGAGGGCAGGTCTCCTGTGAAGTGGAATATCAGTTCGGAGAAGAGTCGGGAAAGGGAAATTTTCAGGCATATCTTCCGGCAACTCTGTTCCCAAACCTCAGGGACACCATGCATGTGACGGGGAATCTGGACATTCGAGGGCGAACGCTTGAGATGACTGGAGACTTTGAGAGTTCTCAGGCCCGAGGCAAGGGAACTCTCAGAGCGGAATCACCCGCCAGGGGCGCCGCTCTCGAAAGCACCGTGCTCAAAGGGCGACTCGACGGAATATCGGGTCCCTTCCCTTTTCAAATGGGAATCCAGGGGACCCTGGGGAGTCCTGAAGTCAAGTTCTCAGGAGGAAGCTAGTCATTATTGTGAAGAGACTTTGGCTGCTATTGAGTCTTCTGGTTGTTCTCTTTCCCCTTTCCGCGGAAGAGGGTAAGAAGGCGCCCCAGTTGCCTGTTGATCCCTCTCTCATCGAGGGAGTGCGAAGCGGGCGGTCCAGGATTCTCTTGAACTTTGAGGATGTGGACATCCGCCTCCTGGCTCGACTCGTGGCGGATCTTACGGGAAAAAGCATCGTCATTGATGAGAGGGTAAGGGGAAAGATCTCGATTTTTTCCGCCACAGAGGTTACCGCATCCGAGGCCTGGCAGATGTTTCTCGCCGCCCTTGAGGCTTACGGATATGGCGTGATTCCGAAAAAAGGGTATGTCAAGATCGTCCCTCTGGCCACGGCCCGGCAGCAAGGGGTCGTCATGGGTCCGCCAAAGGCTCTGGAAGGATTTGGAGTGACTCTCATCAAGCTCAAGAATGCCAATGCAGAGCAGTTGCAAAACACACTTCGTCTCCTCCTTTCCGCGAATGGCGTGATTTCGGCATATATCCCCGCAAATGCCCTGGTCATATCGGATGACTTGCAGACGATTCGGCGGGTGACGGAGCTTGCCAAACAGCTTGACAGGAAGGACAATCGCCAGCAATTGAGGATCTTCCATCCCCGTTACCTTCAGTCCAAGGATCTGGCGGCAGCTCTGACCAACCTCCTTTCAGACAAGCCCCTTCCCATAAAAGTGTCTTCCTATGATCGCACCAATTCCCTGATCGTTCTTGCTTTGCCCCAGTATTTCAAGGAGATCGAGGAGATCGTGCGAAGCCTGGATACGGTGGAGTCCCAGAGGGCCGAAGGGGAAGTAAGGGATTTCAAGATCTATTATCTTGAGAATGCGAATGCCGAGGATGTGGCCAAGACCCTCTCAGAGATGCTTTCCGAGCGGAGAAAGGTTGAGCAGGTTGGGGCGCAGCCGGGTACTACTCCAGGAGCATATTCGCCTGAAACAGGCGTCGCCCCGGGAAAGCCCCGTACCTTTATTTCCGAAAAAGTCTCGTCCGATCCGTCTACCAACTCCCTGGTTCTGTACATGAGCGACTCCGAATTCAAGTCCGTGGAGGGAGTCATCAAGAAGCTGGATGTGCCCAGGAAACAGGTGCTCATCTCTGCCCTGGTGGCGGAAGTATCACTGAAAAAGCTCCAGGAAGTAGGGGCCAAATGGCAGGTCCTCACCAACAAAGGGATGGCAGGCTTCCAGGGCGGACTGACCACCGAGGGCTTGTTCAATCTGCTGGCATCCGGGAGCCTCGTGGTCGGGGGATTCAGCGAGAAGAGCAGAGAGCTCACCATTTCGGGAAACAAGGTGACTATTCCGGACATTGCAGGTTTGATCGCGCTTCTGGAGACCGATTCCAATTTTCACATACTTTCCGCACCCAGGCTCCTGACGCTGGACCACAAGGAGGCCAATATGTCGGTGGGGTCGGTGATCCCTTTTGCAACCGGGGTGAAATTCGATGCCGTGGGGCAGCCAGTGATAAGCTATGATTACAAGGAAGTGGGCCTCAAGCTCAGGGCGACCCCTCATATCAGCCAGGCGAAGCAGGTTCGGCTCGAGCTGAAATCGGAGGTTCAGGAGATCACCGATTTCCTGAAGCCCAATATCGGGTCCTTCAGCTACGTGGTTCCCATTACTTCGAAAAGAGAAGTCAACACGACCGTCACTGTTGAAGATACGCAGACCATCATTCTCGGAGGGCTGATTTCCCACAAGACCGTGGAGAATGTCAAAAAGGTCCCTGGATTGGCGGAATCCGGATGAGCCTCAAAAGTAAAATTCCCTTCGAGTTCTTTCAACGACACTTGCTTCTCCCTATGGAAGAACGGGAGCACTCGGTAGCCGTCGGAATTTGTCCCGATTCCCGCAAAGAAGCCCTTGAAGACCTGAGACTCATGATCGAAAAGGACATTGAGCCCGTTTCTCTTCAGAGGGCCGAGCTCGAAGAGGGACTTCGAAATTACCTTACAGAAGCCCTCGGCAAGGAGAAAGAGGAAGAGGAGCCCACAGTGGTCCTCTCCGAAGGTTCTGAGGATTTGCTGGGAAACACGGAAGATGCGCCCATTGTTCGTATCGTCAATTCCTTCATCTTGAAAGCTCTGGGAAATCGGGCAAGCGACATACACCTCGAGCCCCTCGAAAACGAGGCCATCGTCAGGATGCGCGTGGATGGGATGCTCCACGCAAGCACCACCATTCCTCTGTCCCGGTATCGCTCCGTCGTATCCAGATTGAAAGTCATGGGGAAACTGGATACCTCCGAGTCCCGCCTTCCCCAGGATGGTCGTATTCGCGTGAAGGCGGGAGGGAAGGTCGTGGATGTGCGAATGTCAACGGTTCCCACACTTTTCGGGGAAAGGGTCGTGCTGAGGCTCCTGGATCTTACGGCCAGTCTCCTCACCCTTCCCGAGCTTGGCCTCCTTCCGGATTCCCACAGCCTCTTCAAAAAGCTTATCGAGCATCCCTATGGGATGATCCTTGTCACCGGCCCCACAGGGAGCGGAAAAACCACTTCCCTTTATGCGGTTCTTCAGGAGTTGAGAAGCCCTTTTGCAAATATCATCTCCATCGAGGATCCGGTGGAATATCAGGTGAGCGGGGTGGGGCAGATTCCCGTGAATCCCCGCATCGGCCTGACTTTTGCCGCAGGGTTGCGCTCCATCCTCAGACAGGACCCTGACATCATCATGGTGGGAGAGATCAGGGACGGCGAAACGGCCGAAATCGGCATTCACGCCGCTCTCACGGGCCATCTTGTGATTTCCACTCTTCACACTCAGGATGCCCCAACAGCCATCTCCCGGCTTCTGGACCTGGGGGTGGAGGGCTACTTGATCAGCTCCTCCCTCATCGGCGTGATTGCCCAGAGGCTGGTGCGGAAGCTCTGCAATTCCTGCAAGGTCCCTTATGTCCCCACAGAAGAGGAGAAACGAATTCTTGGCTTGAGTCCCGAGGACCCCGGAAAGGGCATCTTTCAACCCGTGGGCTGCGACCTGTGCCTCTCCACCGGATACCTGGGACGGGTTGCCATTTTCGAGATCATGGAAATCACCGAACCGTTGAGGAGCGCCGTTTTACGCTCAGGGGAGGCCGCCGCCTTGAGAAAAATCTCCAGAGAAGAAGGGCTTGTGCCTCTTTTCGAGGATGGAATCCGCAAAGTGCTTGCAGGAATGACGACAATCGGGGAAATCCTGCGGGCGACTCGCGTGTGACGGAGCGAAGCGACCAGAGTGCCATTATACGAATATCGCGCCTACGATACACGGGGCAAGACCACTGAAGGACTGGTGGATGCCTCCTCCAGAGGAGAGGCCTTCAAACGGGTCCGAGCAAGGGGACTCTTTCCCACTCATCTGGGAGAGGAGAAGGGTCGGGAGGGTCAAAAGGCCCCCGGTGAAGCTCTGGCATTCGCCCTCTTGCAGTTAGCCACACTTCTTGAGGCCGGTCTGCCGCTTCCTCGCGCCCTGGAGGCTCTCACATCCCAGGTGGAAAGCAGGGCCTTGAGCCGGACCCTGAGCAGGGTAAGGGTCCGCGTGGAAGAGGGAGACTCCCTCGCAGGCGCCCTGGCAGCAGAAAAAGGATTTCCTCCACTTCTCGTGCGGCTCGTGGAGGCAGGGGAAACGGTGGGCAATCTCCCGCTGGCCTTGTCCCGTTTTGCCCAGTTTCTGGAGGCCGATCTCGAATTCAGAAGGAAGCTCTTCGGAATGCTCATCTACCCGACTGTTGTGCTTCTTGCCAGCCTTGTCCTCGTGGGCTTCACCCTTTCCTATGTGACCCCTACTCTTTCCGAAGTCTTCACCCTCTTTCATCAGAAGCTCCCCTTTTCCACCATTCTCCTCCTCCGGGTAGGCCAGACCCTTCGCCCCGGGATACTACTGGCTCTGGTCCCTCTTGTCTGCCTGGGAATATTCTCATTACGGTTCATCCCCCTGGCCTGGAAGGACAACTTCTGGCTCTCTTTCCCCGTTGTGGGCCGTGTCCGGACAGAGATCATCTTCGGTCAGTGGGCGAGAACCCTTTCCCTCCTTCTGTCAGGGGGCATACCCCTCATTCGGGCTCTCCAGACTGCAGGTGAAACGGTAGGGAGCCCCCTCATCCGCAGGCTTCTTTCCGATCTTGAAAAGCGTGTTGAGAGAGGGGAAACTCTCTCAGGAGTCCTCGCGGGATCTCCCAGGGTGCCGACTTTCCTCCCCCATATCGTGGCCACCGGGGAGCAGACGGGACAATTGAGCAAAATGCTCGACGTGGTAGGGCTGTTCTACGAAAAGGATGTTTCCAGAAAACTGAGCGCCATGCTCCAGTTTCTAGAGCCCGCCATGATCCTCGGCCTTGGCGCCACCGTGGGGTTCGTGGTCTTTTCCATTCTCCTTCCCATTTTCGAGATCAACCGGTTTCTCAAATAAGGCGGCGATCAAAAAGTTCTCATTTTGTTTACCATTTTGCCCTATCTCTTTACATCTATTCCTGGTACGATTCAAGATGACAACCTCGTCCGGCAAGAGATCAAGACTGGACGAGCTAAGTAAAGATTAAGAAAGAAACGAGAGGATGGGAGATCTTATGGTAAACACACAACTCAGCCCAATTCGTCTATCCCAGCAAGGCACAACAGTTTTTGCGCGTCCGTGGTTGGGTACGGGGAAAGGGAGTCCTGCTCCGACTCCTGCACCCCCTCAGCCTGCTGAGCCTCAGAAACCGAAGGGAAATGCCGCCAAGGTGGCTGCTGATGTCGCGATGGGCGCCGGCATGATCGGATTGACGGCACTCACGATTTCGCAAAGCGGCGCCTCCGGCGCCCTTCCAAAAACCGGTGCTCCAGCCATTGCATTCGCCAACCTGGGTCTTGGCCTTGTCTATCTTATTGACCAGTCCATTGATCTAAGCAAAGCGAACTACGACAGCGCGAAAGAGACGACGGCATGGCTTGGGATAGGGGCCGGAGCTTCCCTGGCAGTCAGCGGCCTGACGGCTGCGGCAGGCGCGTCTCCGGGGTGGACCATCGCCTTCTCCACCATCGCGGCGGCCCTCCTGGCCGGAAAAGGACTTGCCCACCTGAAGCTTCAAAACAGGTAATGACGATACGTGCCGGAGACTGGCGGAATTCCGCCGCTCCGGCACTTGTTTTGTTCAGCGAAAGGCTATGCTCCATTCGCGGCCACGAGGGCGTTGAACGTTCTGACCGTCAACGCCGTGAAGCAGACCTATCCTGTGTCTCGATGTGGTCTCCGTCAAAAGAGGATCTTCCATTCCTCTTTTCGAAATCAGCCCTGGTGGAGCTTTCTATGAACATCCAAAAGATCGGACCTTTGCTCGGGAAGATACTTGCTCTCGGAATAAGCGCCTGGTTCCTGGCTGGTTTTTTTGCGAGCTGGACCCGCTCGGGTCTTGTCGTTGCACCCAGGATGGAGCCCGCTGAAAAGCAGGTCAAGGGAGAGGCGCGGACCCCTGAGCAGTATCAGACAGCTTTGGGCAGAGTCCTTCAGAACGGAACTGCCAGGGAGGCCTCCCCCAAGGATGGCAAGGCTCCCGGTGGCCCGCCCCCCCTTCAACTGCAGGGTGTCCTCATGGGGCCCGGCTTCAGGGTGGCTCTGATAAACGACGGCAGTGAAGCCGTGTATGCAACACAAGGACAGAAGGTCAAGGGCTTCGTGATCGTGTCCATTGAGAAACGAAGGGTGGTCATAAAGGGGGAAAAAGGGGAAGGGGAGTATATTCTTGCCCTCGCTCAGGAGCCTGTGCCCCAGTTGACTGCCGCCATGCCACCGATTCCATCTCCGCCCACGGGTCTTCCGCCCCTTCCGGCGCCGCCCACAGCTTCTCCCACTCCCCAACAGCAGGGGAAGAAAATCATCGGACGGAAAGAGTTGAATGAGCTTCTTGAAGCTCCGGACAAGTTTGCAGGCGGGACCCAATTGATTCCGGTTTCCCAGGACGGGAAGCCCATCGGAGTCAGAGTGATCGCCCTCAAGCCGAATACCTTTCTCTCCTCTCTCGGCTTCCAGACGGGCGACATCCTGACAGAGGTGAACGGAAAGGGCTGTTACACTCCTGAGGAGGCTTTTCAGGCTTATCAAGCCTTGAGAAATGAAGATCGTCTGAATTTCAAGGTCAACCGGGGGGGACAGGTGATGAACCTGGAAATGGAGGTAAGATGAGAGGGCAGAAAGGCTTTACGTTTCTTGAGATCATGGTTGTTGTTGTCATCCTTGGGATTCTTTCCGCCCTTGTGATCCCGCGATATCTTTCCAGGGTGGAGCAGGCAAAAAAGACTCAGGCGGTTCTTCAAATCCGGGAGGTCATGAAAGCCCTGGAATTGTACAAGCTGGACAACGGCACATATCCGACCACGGAGCAGACCCTCGCCGCCCTTGTCAAGAAACCTGAGACCCCTCCTGCCCCAAAGAACTGGCATCAGTATCTTGACAAGGTCCCCAATGATCCCTGGGGCCATCCCCTGCAATATGTCTCTCCGGGTTCTCACGGGCTCTTCGATCTTTTTTCCCTGGGTCCTGACGGCCAGGAAGGCGGAGAAGACGATCTCCTGAGCTGGGCTCTTCCCGATTAGGAGGACGCGCTCCGTCGGGTCCGGTTCCCTGCGACCCCCTCCAGGGGGAGGAAAGAATGGAGGGACGCGCTTCGTCGCGTCCAGGAAGGTGGCATAGTTGCCCAGGATCGCCGTTCTGGATCGTTCCGTTTCCGAGCGCATTGCTGCCGGAGAAGTGATCGAGCGACCTTCCTCAGTAGTGAAGGAGCTTGTGGAGAACTCTCTGGATGCAGGGAGCGACTGGATTCGGGTGGAGATTCGGGACGGCGGAAAACAGGCCATCATCGTGTCGGATAATGGATGTGGAATGAGCGAACAGGATGCGGTACTTGCACTCGCCCGGCACGCCACCAGCAAGATTCAAACCCTGGATGACCTGGATACTTTGCTCAGCCTCGGTTTTAGAGGGGAGGCCATTCCCAGCATCGCCTCCGTTTCCCGGATGGAGATATGGACGAAAGAGCATGGGGGCGATGGGGGCACAAGAGTTCAGATCGAAGGGGGGGAGATTCTCGATGTCTCTCCGACGGGCTGCCCCTCAGGAACACGAATCGTGGTGGAAGACCTCTTCTGGAATCTGCCTGCGAGGAGAAAATTCCTTCGCTCTCCTTTGACCGAACAAGGCCATGTCGCTGACCTTGTTGGAAAAATGGCTCTCTCCAATCCGGCGGTTCACTGGCTTCTGGTCTCGAAAGACAGGACTCTGGCGGATCTCCCGCCAGGAACTGACCTGTCGGGAAGAGTCGCGCAGGTCATGGGAAAAGTAAGACCCCATGAGCTGATACCGGTTTCCGGTGGAGGCTTTTTTGCACTTTCCGGCGTGGTCTCGATCCCCACGAAAACCTGGCCCAATCGGCGGAACCAGGTGTTCTTCGTCAATGGGCGTCTGGTTCACAGTCCTATCCTGGCCGGCGCGGTTTCGGAAGGACTCGCCAGGTATTTTCCCCAGCCTTCCCAACATCCCATGGTGGTCCTTTTCGTGCAATCCCCTCCGGGTGAGGTGGATGTGAATGTGCATCCGACGAAATCGGAGGTTCGGTTCTCCCGTCCAGGGGATGTCTACAGAGAAGTGGCGACTGCTCTTCAGGAGAGTCTGGAAGCCGGCGGATTGAATCTGGTCGAGCGGGCGTACTCGATTCCTGCAAACACGGCTTTCTTCTCCCCTCCCCCAGCCCCTCCCACAAGGGGAGGGGAGGAAACGGGCTGGAGCGCGGGACGCGGGGAGGAAATCGGCGAAGACGCCGGCGGCTGCCGGCAAGCAGGCGAAGGCGCAAGGATCGGTGAGGAAACGGACCGACGGCCGTGGGGAGGCACGGCGCCGCAGCAGATGGTCATGGAGCTTCCCGCAGCTTATGCGGCGGCGCCGGGCGGCCAGATCCTGGGCCAACTGGGAGGAACGTACATCCTGGTGAGGGAGGGGGATACCCTTTTTTTCTTGGATCAGCACAACATTCATGAGAGAATACATTTTGAGGCACTGAACAGACGCAGAGAATCCCGGAAGAGCCTTTCCCAGGGTCTGCTGTTTCCACTGCACCTGGATGTGGGGCCAAAAGAAGCGGCTTTCCTGGCTGAGAAGCTGCCCCTCCTGAGGGATGTTGGCTTTGATCTGGAGTCATTCGGCTTGAATCGCGTTCTCGTGCGGGCGGTCCCTTTCGGATTTGAGAAGCTGGCAGGCCCCGATCAGATCAGGGACCTTCTCACCGAGATCTCCGCCCGCGATGACCTCCGGGACCCCACTCTCTTCCTGGAGCACGCCACAGCGACCGTTGCGTGCAAAGCCGCCCTCAAGGCAGGGGAGGTTCTCTCCGAAGATGAGATGCTGTGCCTGTGGGATGGGGCGAAGAGTCTCGCAAATCCCTCCGTGTGTCCCCATGGCCGCCCTGTAATGATTCAGTTGAGGCTCGAAGATTTGCACAGGATGTTCAAGCGAAAATAGTGCTCATTATAGTGATTCTAGGTCCCACTGCTTCCGGCAAGACGGAAGTCTCCATCGCCCTTGCGCGATGCTTTGGCCATGTGGATTCTTCGTTGATTTCCCCTCCCCTTATGGGGGGGGCTAGGGGGGGGCCGGTGGATTCTTCCTTGATTTCCCCTCCCCTTATGGGGGGGGCCATGGGAGGGTCGCAGGTCGAGATTATCTCGGCGGACTCCCGTCAGGTTTACCGCTATCTCAATGTGGGTACCGCCAAACCGACCCTCGCCGAGCGGAAAGGTATACCCCATCACCTGGTGGATTTCATGGATCCCGATCGCGAGCTCACCCTTGCCGAGTACCAGGCCGAAGCCTTGCGGGTTCTGGAAGACATCCGGGCCCGTGGAAATCAGCCCTTCCTGGTGGGCGGGAGCGGGCTCTATGTCCGGTCCGTGGTTCAGGGCTATCGGATCCCTCCAGTCCCACCCGATGCTTCATACAGGGCGGCACTGCAGAAGATAGCGCAGAACCAGGGGGGCGAGGCTCTCCATCGTCTTCTGAGCAAGGTGGATTCCGATTCGGCAAGCCGCCTTCACCCGAAAGATGACAGGCGCATCATACGTGCTCTGGAAGTGCACCATGCTACCGGCTGCACTTTGTCGCATTTTCTTTCACAGCCCCGAAAGCGGGATTTCAGGGTCTTAAAATTCGGTCTAACCATGGAGCGGGAGCGCCTGTATCGCAGGATCTCCGAAAGGGTGGAGAAAATGCTTGAAGCGGGCCTCCTGGAGGAGGCGAAGAGCTTGATGGAGAAGGGATATGGGGAAAAGCTCCTTTCCATGGAAGCTCACGGGTACAGGGAGATGATTCGCCACCTGAAGGGCGAGCTGCCTTTGAGCGAAGCGATCAGGCAGATGGTCCGGAATACGCGCCATTATGCCAAGCGGCAGTGGACGTGGTTCAAAAAAGAGCCTGAGGTGCGATGGTTTTCCTGGGAGGAATATGAGGAAAAGGATTCGAAGGGAGGGGCTCTGGGGAAGATAGTAGAAGACATGTTGCACATAATAATAAAGGAGGAGCACCCATGACCAAGGGTCCAATCAATCTGCAGGACATTTTCCTGCACCAAATAAAGAAAGAGAATGTACCGGTTACCATTTACCTGGTCAATGGTGTCCAGTTGCGGGGCAGTGTGCGAGGCTACGATAATTTTACCGTTTTTCTCGAATTCGAAGGGAAAGTTCAGCTTGTGTACAAGCACGCTGTGACCACTATTTCCCCTGCCAGACCTCTGGCTGTGAACGTTTTTGCCGAGGCTTTCAAGGATTACGTGGATAAGGAGCCAAGCGCCGTCGCATCGTAGGCATATCCATGAAATTTACGAAATCCCACGGTCTGGGGAATGATTTTGTCCTCATCGAGAGCGAGGAGCTTTCCGGCATCCCTCCTTCCCTTTTGCCCGCTTTTGCGCGAGGAATCTGTGACCGCCACTTTGGAGTCGGGGCGGATGGTCTTCTGATTCTCTCTTCTTCCCCCGGCGGCCATGATTCCATCAGAATTCTGAATTCCGATGGAAGCGCTGCCGAGATGTGTGGCAATGGGATTCGGTGCGCAGCCCACTATCTTATGGAGAAGCGTCCCTGTCGTGAATCGCTGCTCATAGAGACTCCGGCAGGACTCCTGGAGTGCCGAATCAAGGAGCATTCTACAGAGCGCGCCCAGGTCGCTGTGAACATGGGGAAACCCCGCTGGGATCGGGCGCAGATTCCCATGAAGGGGCTCAGAGAATGCGTGGGGGAGACGCTTCAGGTGGATGATCGGAATTATGAGGTCTCCTGTGTTTCCATGGGGAATCCACACTGCGTGCTCTTCCTGGACAGGGACCTTCCGGAACCCTCTGTTCTCGGGCCGATGGTGGAGAAACATCCCGATTTTCCCGAAGGGGCCAATGTGGAGTTCGCCAGGGTTTTGAGTACATCTTCGGCGGAAATGCGCGTATGGGAACGGGGGGCTGGGGAGACCCTGGCCTGCGGTACCGGCGCATGTGCGGTTGCCGTTACCGGCATTCGGACAGGGCGACTCTTCTCCCCTGTCACGGTTCACCTGGCAGGGGGCGATCTTCTTATCGAATGGAGCGGCCCCGCCTCTCCGGTATGGATGACAGGACCCGCCCTTCTTGTTTTCAGTGGGCAGGCGGATCCGAGCCTTTTCTTGAAAGGGTGAAAGGGTTGTGATTTTTTCGGGAACCCTGAATTCGGAGGGTCATCTGGAGTTCGGCGGGGCGGATGTGACTTTGCTTGCCGAAAGTTTCGGGACTCCCCTCTATGTGCTTGACGAAGAAGCAATAAGAAGAAACTGCCGCTCCTATGTACAAACCTTTCAGAAGCAGTATCCGAATTCCGAGACTGTTTACGCAGGCAAGGCATTTCTCAGCAAGGCAATTTGCCGAATTCTGGAGCAGGAAGGCCTGGGCCTGGATGTGGTTTCAGGAGGGGAGCTGTATACGGCGCTTCAGGCGGGCTTCCCCGCATCTCGTGTCGTCTTTCACGGGAACAACAAATCTGCCGATGAATTGTCTCTTGCTCTGGAAAACCGTGTAGGTCGCATAGTAGTGGACAACTTCTACGAGCTGTCACTTCTGGGATCTCTCGCCTCACGAAAAGGTGTGCAGCCGGTGATCCACCTTCGTTTGACCCCTGGAGTCAAGCCCTCCACTCACACCTATGTCCAGACCGGTCAGGTGGACTCCAAATTCGGCTTCGGGGTC
Organism: Armatimonadota bacterium; assembly: GCA_016183865.1. Classification (GTDB taxonomy): domain Bacteria; phylum Vulcanimicrobiota; class JACPDT01; order JACPDT01; family JACPDT01; genus JACPDT01. Next base: position 25,723 of record JACPDT010000163.1, read on the forward strand.
GCTGATCCCCACTTGATCCCCTCGATTCGGGGAATCCTTGCAGAGGGGCGATTGAACCTTGTGGGGGTTCACTGTCACATCGGGTCTCAGATCTTCCAGCAAGAGTCATACAATGTGACCATACGCATCATGATGGAGTTCCTGAAGAAACTTCATGACCAGGGCATCATCCTCGCGGAATTGAATCTCGGCGGAGGATTGGGGATCGCTTACACTTCTGACGAGAGTCCTCCCGCCATCGCCGAGCACGTGTCTCTTCTCGTGCAAGGAGTGCGGCGGGAAGCCGAGAGACTCCGGATTCCCCTGCCCAGGCTGTTGGATGAGCCGGGCCGCTCTATTGTGGGGCCCAGTGGTATAGCTCTGTATCGTGTGGGCGGCTCAAAGGAGATTTCGGGCAAGCGAAAATACATCTTCGTGGATGGGAGCATGGCGGATAACCCCAGAGTGGCCCTATATGGGGCCAGATACGAGGCTGTTCTCGCGAATCGGGCTCAGGATCCGCCTGAAGAAACGGTCACGGTTGCCGGGAAATGCTGCGAATCGGGAGATATTCTGATCTGGGACGCTTCATTGCCTGTGGCAAGACCGGGGGACCTTCTGGCTGTTTTCTGCACAGGGGCCTATCACTACGCCATGGCGAGCAACTACAACCGGCTGCCCCGGCCCGCAGTTGTGCTGGTCAACAAGGGTCAACCGGAGCTCATCATCCGCAGGGAGACGTATGAGGACCTCGTTCGCAACGACCTGATTCCCGAGCGGCTCAACCACGGTTCCCTCCCCCCTGAAGGGGCCTTCCCCTTATTCCTCCCCCTTGATGGGGGAGGTTAGGTGGGGGTGAACGGTTGCAGGGCGTGCAAAATCCAAGACTGCAAAAGGTGATGGCTCAGGCGGGGATCGGCTCAAGGCGCAGGTGTGAAGAACTCATCGAGGGCGGCCTTGTAAAGGTCACGACCGACCGCATCCTTGTCTGCGGCAAGCCCCTGAAAGGGCCGGATAAGCCGATCTACGGCATATTGAACAAGCCTCTCGGCGTGCTGACCACATCCAGAGACCCTCAGAAACGAAAGACAGTGCTCCATTTGATTCCACCCGGTCTTCCCAGGTTGTACCCTGTGGGGAGACTGGATGCGGACAGCGCGGGCCTTCTGCTCCTCACCAATGACGGGGAGCTGGCTAATCGCCTCGCTCATCCAAGGTACGGCATAGAGAAGATTTATCGGGTCACGGTTTCCGGTTCTCCCACTTTGGATGCGCTTTCCCGAGTTCGCAAAGGGATCACCCTTCCGGAGGGCCGCACTCAACCCTGCAGGATAAGAGTTCTGCGCGGAGGGCCCGAGAGGAGCCTTCTTCTTGTGGTTGTGAAAGAGGGGAAAAGGCGGCAGATCAGAAGAATGTTCCAGGCGGTGGGGCATCCGGTCCTTTCGCTCATACGAACCGGAATCGGACCCCTCGAATTGGGAGACCTCCCCGAAGGGAGCTTCCGCCTGTTGAGGAAAAGCGAAATCTCAGCACTGAAAGAGAGCGCGGGGCTGCGACTAGACATCCCGGTGGCCAAATGAGCGATAGATTTAGTACTACAGCGCGACATGTAATCTGAGGGGTGACGCCGGAGGCTGGGGGCCCTAAGGCGCGGAGCAAACTGGGTCCCACTGGGGGATGGGAGTTTGCGAGCACCGTGGGCTGCCGCAGGCGGCAGGACCCCGAAGCGACAAAAACCGCGCTGTAGTATTAAGGAGGTACCGTGACAGACGCAACAGCAAGAATCTTGATCGTGGAAGATGACCCCGGACTTGCGAAGGTGATTCGCTGGACCTTCTCCCAGGACGCTTTTGAGCTTCACACCGCCTCTTCAGGAGAGGAAGCCCTGCGCCTTTTTCCTCAATTATCTCCCGATCTTGTCATTCTGGACTGCGGTCTTCCCGGTCTTTCGGGTGTGGACGTCTGTACCGAGATCCGAAGCAGCCCGATCCGTGCCCGGATTCCGATTCTCATGTTGACCGGCGAGGCGGACCTGGAGACTCGATTCCTTGCGGAGAAGGCGGGAGTGGATCATTACATGCTCAAGCCATTCAGCCCGAAAGGGCTGCGGGAGAAGGCTCTGGAGCTGCTAAGGAGTTGATGCCGATCCCATGACTGATGAAAGGGTTATGATGCTCCTGGAATCCCTCGGGCATCAGGAGCTGGAAGGAATGATCATTACCCGCCCGGAGAACCGCAGATACCTGACCGGTTTTTCGGGCTCGGCCGGGGTGTTCCTCATCCTCAAAGGAAAAGGCCATCTTTTTGTGGATTCCCGATACATCGAGCAGGCTCAAGAGGAATGCCCCCTTCTTGAGGTCATTCTTGTGGAATCGGTGGATTTCGGCACTTCCGCGCAGATTGTGGACCTGATAAGGGACACAAGAGTGGGGGCACTCGGCTTTGAGGCGGACCATTTGACCTTTGATCAGCACAGGGTGCTTTCGGAGAAGCTTCCCTTCGTCACCCTGAAACCGATGCACCAGCTCGTGGAAGACCATCGGCGCATAAAGAATCCCGACGAAATCGCTCGAATTCGGGAAGCGGCGGTCATTACGGACAGAGCCTATGGCCGGATTCGCCCCTGTCTTCGGCCAGGCGCCAGAGAAAGAGATGTCTGCACAGAGATACAATATCAGCTTCGCAAAGAAGGGTCTGAGGGGGAATCCTTCGACACCATCGTCGTGTCCGGGGCGCGAAGCTCTCTCATTCACGGACAATCGTCCCACAAAGAGATTCATGCCGGAGACACGGTGCTCATGGACTTCGGCGCCGTTTTTCAAGGGTATCATGCCGACATGACTCGCACCGTGGTAATGGAGAAGGCTTCTTCAAAACAGAGGGAAGTCTTTACCCTTCTTCTCAAGGCTCAAGAGGCGGCGCTGTCCCTGATTCAACCCGGGGTCACCTGCGAGGAGGTGGATACCGCCGCGAGGGAAGTCCTCAAGGAGGGCGGCTATGGAGATTACTTCACTCACGGCATCGGCCATGGAGTAGGTCTTGCGATCCATGAAGCGCCCAGGTTGAAGAAAGGGATTGCGATCCCTCTGGTTTCCGGCATGGTGGTGACCGTGGAGCCTGGCATTTATATTCCCGGGGAATGGGGCTGTCGGATAGAGGACCTGGTGCTTGTCACCGATCAAGGTTGCGAGGTCTTGAGCCATTCTCCGAAAGAGATGGAAGTCTGAACAGGCGTCTCGCTCATCAACGTATCCTGAGCAACTACTCAGGTAGTCAGGAGTCAGAATGCAGGAGTCAGAATGAGGACGTCAGCGACGAGATTTGAGGACCTGGTGGTGTGGCAAAAAGCCCACCAGTTTGTGCTTGCGGCCTACCGTTTTTCTCGGACATTTCCCCGCTCTGAAA
>JACPDT010000155.1:0-4193 GCA_016183865.1 Armatimonadota bacterium
ACGAACAGCCTTGGAGGGAGCTACCGGGCAGCATACCGGTATGATCCCCTTTCCCGGAGAACCTCACGAATGCTCACAAATGACGCGGCCTTTTCCAACCAGTCCACCGACTACCAGTATGACAGCCTGAGCAGGCTCATCAGGTTGTCCCATGTTTTCATGGGAACCCAGAGCCGGAAAGACCTGGCAAGATCGGAGTTCACCTATGACCAGATCGGGAACATGGAAACCCGAAGCGATAACTCCGGAATCCATACCTACAGTTATGACAGCCTGAACCGGCTCATAGCAGCGTTCCATCCCGATCAACCCAATGAAGAGTACCAATACGACGCAATAGGCAACCGCACATCCAGCCACATAAGCGCAAGCTACCGCTATGATGAAGCAAACCGGCTGCTGGAGGATGACCAGAACCTATACCAATGGGACCCCAACGGAAACCTGAGCCAGAAGCAGAAGAAGACCAGTCTGGAAGTGACAAGATACACATATAACGGAGAGGACCAGCTTTCCAGAGTTGAAGTTTTCCCGAATCCCGCAGCCCCCACTCCTTCTCTGTCCGTGGAATACAATTATGATGCATTCGGTCGCCGCATCACCAAAAGCGCAAACGGCGACATCAAACGCTTCGCCTATGATGGAGAAGACATCCTCTGCGAGACCGATGCTGCCGGAACGATCGCCCAGACCTATGCCCACGGCCCCGGGATTGACGAGCCCCTGGCCCAACTCGGAACCCGAACCGTCCAAGACCCCTGGGGCCGCAACTGGAACTACGACAACACCTTCCTCGTTCCGAACGGCCTCGGAAGCATAGAACTGAGCTATCGCTGGTGGGGAGATCCTCAACAAACCGTGTCCGAAGACAGTTTCGGCAATCGGTTGAGCGTCACCGGCAGCGTCAATCACAGCGTTTCATTCACAGGACGAGAATGGGATGACGAGACGGGACTGTACTATTACCGGGCACGGTATTATGACCCGCAAGTAGGGAGGTTCATCGGGGAGGATCCAATTGGAGGATTTGAACAGAGCCTATATGCCTATGTTGGAAATAATCCTGTAGGCTGGATTGATCCATTTGGGCTTTACTCTTATTTGGTCTTCACCCCGGGTTTTCCACCCGGCGTTGGACACGTTGCCTTCGGAATTGACGGGGATGTTTGGTCTATGGGACGGCAGGGAAGCAGCGGGGCGGGGTTTTTCAAGTATCCTTTTGCAAGTTACATTGCCCAAGAACAGAAATCCAGGTGGAATGTGCAAATCATTGTCTTGAACACGACTCCAGAGCAAGAAGACAAAATGAGAAAATATCTGCAGAAACGTCAAGGACCTACGACATTTGGCGCGAGATCTCACTGCGGCGTGCCCGTCTTGGGGGCTCTTAGGGAGGCGGGTATGGTTGTACCACCTGAAAACATGTGGTCTGAACACCTCGAACGCAGAGCCATCGCTCTCACGCCCATAGAGCTTGTGCTCTCGTTCACTCTTCCAAATTCTCCACTTAGGCAACAGTATTTGTCGGGTACTTATGCGATTCCCGCCAATGCCCCTTTTGCCACTGGACCTTGGTTTGGAGGTGCTCTGGCTTATCCGGCTCGATGAAGGAGGCGCAAGGTCGTGAAGTCGCCTTCAGATCGTCCGTGGGTCAGGAGAACGCTTCTCCTATGTGCCGGAGTTATTTTCCTGCTGATTGGTACTCGATTGTTCCTGAGTTGGTGGCATCCGTGTGTTGGAAAGTTCCTGGTTGTGCGAAAACTGCCACATGTAGTACCCGAGGATATTGCCCGCCGCATCGCTGAAAACTATCCTCCGGAAGAGCGGCAAGGAATCGCGGATTCGTACAAAGTCAGGCGTTTTCGATTCAGTTATTTTAAGTTAGTGAGACATGGTCCTGCCGACTCTCGCATGGAAGAATTTGATGCTCCTTTCGAAGAGGACTCCGAATATGAGGTGGTGGGCGAAGATAATCTTATCGAGTCCTTGCTTCTAATCGGTAAAGGCGATGTACGTGTTTCAGTCCGTGTTTCTGGTTACGTGGCTCCGATTTGGGTGGACAAGTTCGTAGGCATGGAATTTCGTGATCGCAAGGGGAACCGCTACTTTTGGCAGACCGGAACCTGGGACACGGGGATATGGTGTGGGCGCTGCCAGTGGTATTGGCTAGAGAAACTGAAATAGCTTTCATCGAGCTAACGGTCGGGACCTCCCGATACTTCAGGCACAAAACCACATCTTTTTGAGGTAAGTGTTCCTGAAGTATCGGTTGGACGCGTATATTCAGTCACAGCATCCCCGCTCCCATACCGATACCGGTCATTATACACCCACAGCTTCTTTTATTTTGCCAGGGCGTCCACGTTTTTTGAGAGCCACAATATTTCCCTGGGAGACGATTTGTCGCTGGGCTTCATCTTGTATCTGTGGACTCGGGGGGATATTCTGAAGGCGATGATCCACCACAAAAGCACGTAGGAAGCGTTTGACCAGGTATTGATCGTCTTTGGGCATCTCCTCTATGGCAGCCAGATAATTCAAGAGCTCTCGATCCCGAACTGCCGCATCCTCTTTGTGGCTATAGATAAGATAATCAGTTGTGACCCCAAAGAAGTCTGCCAGTTTTCGAATCACTTCAGTGGAAGGCATCACTTTGTCAAGCTCATATTCACTAATCATACGCTGGGTCCGTCCCGCTTGCCAAAACTTGCATGTAAAGGTGAAATTGGGGTACCTTCAGTTTTGAGCCAGTGACGGGCCATCATCGATTCATCGGCCTTATGCACGGGACCTGGCGGTACTTCCCGCACAAAACTACCCCTTTTCAGTATAAGTGATTGAAAAGTATCGGGAACACCCGATAGTTACGGCACACACGGCGTCAAACTTTGATGTGATCGTAAAAGCGAAGCCAGATCCACCACTATAGAAGCTTCCGAAATTCTTCGACGGTGATAAATACCTCGACCACTTTCAAGCTCATGATTTCCCTCCTTCCATACCGCCTTTTCCAGAAGGCTTTGCATCTGTTTTGTAGTCAGCACGGCTGAAATCACGCGCTTGATGGCTGAATCTCGAATCCTCTTTACTGGGGTGTCTCCTCGGGTCCAGGCGGTTCCCTTTCGGCACTGAGCCATCTGAGGACATCTCTTATGAAATCTCGAAACACAGGGAGATCTTCCTGAAGGCTGTCGTACACTCGATTCGGGTCCAGTTGCAGATATCCGTGGACCAGAACATTGCGAAAGCCTGCCAATCCGCGGAGTCTCCACCCTGTTTCCTTGCTTATGACTTCCTTCTCCTCGCAGTTGAGAATAACTTCCTTATACTGTTCCGGATAGGTTCCGAAGACGCCGGCCAGAATGTGTGTCCCAATATCGAATACGCACTCAGAAACAAGAATCAGACCTCGTTCCACGATCCAGCGGGTCTCAATGTTGCCGAGAAATGCGTCGCGAGAAATGGCTCTATGCCGTTTTAGGACTGCAAGAGCTTCCTCGATTTTGCCGAGCCTTTGCTCAATGCTCTCCTTTCGGAAGACCACCCATTCCCCACCTTTCATACAAGGCCTCTCTACGAATCCTCCTCAAGGGCGCCGTGTCCCAATACTCTTTCATCGCCAAGAGCTCAAAACGGTTTTCCCTGTCCGGATCGCTCCGGAACAGAATTCGACCACTTCGAATAACCTCAAAGCGGAGGGCAGGGGGAGCATCCTCAAGAAACAGCACATCCACTTTTTCTGTCCCGAGAATCTCCACCAGCCGGGACCAGAGCATTCTGTAACGTGCCAGGGACAACCCTTTGGAGAGGAGCGCCAAATCAATGTCCGAGGACGGAGTCGCTCTGCGGCTCCCCTGGGAGCCGAAAAGGTAGGCCAGCTCGATTTCTGGAAATTCTGAAAACAGGGCACAAACGGCGGGCCGCAAGACCGCAAAATCACCAGAGAAGCCCGCCATAGGCTTTCCGGAAGGACCACGGATGTCTTTCATCGTATCTCGCCCGTTCCGTGCAAGAAATACCTTAAATATGATCTTAGGATGATCAGGTCTCTTTCCTGTTCCTGAGGAACAAGGCAGAAGCCAGGAGCGCCATGGCTACGATCCCTGCCAGGACGCTTACTTTCCCTGTTCGGCTGAAATGGGACAGGTACGGAGAACAAGGGATAAGGTACCAGCAAAGGACGCCTCCAAGGA
>JACPDT010000155.1:4240-4670 GCA_016183865.1 Armatimonadota bacterium
CTTCGCCCATGCTTTCCATCACGGAAAGCTCTCCGTTTGCGGGTGACCTGTACCTGGACCAACCCTCCCCCACAAAGAAGAGAAAAAGAATGACTCCCTGTGATGCGACCAGAGCGCCCAGGAGCGCGGAAAGACCTTCGAGGTAAAAGAAAAAGCCGGTCAGGATCATGGAGACCAGGCACATTACGGCCAGCAGCAGGAATCCGGAAAACGCCAGAAAATCGAGTGACCCTGCGGGACTATCTTTTTTCACGAGATCCACAAGATCCAGGGTGCGCCTCTGGGTCACCGCGAGCAGCACGAAAGGAATCGCCCCTCCCAGGCAAATGCCCAGATAGCTCCCGATTGCGGTCATATCCACCCCTGTCGCGGACAATGACGCCTTTTCCAGGAAGACCCGAAACAACAAAAAAAGCACGATCCAGCCAGA
>JACPDT010000162.1 GCA_016183865.1 Armatimonadota bacterium
TTCGGCGATACGCTCATGCGTCTTGTCGTCAATTTTGCGGTGGGTTCCCTTCTGGTAGCATCTGTTGTCGGCCCTATGTCTTTCAGATTCTCGAACCTCCTCCCCCTTCTCGCTGTGATCGCATTGGCCTTACTTCTCGATTTTTGCATCGAGGGGCTTATCGGTCTATGCGCATTCGTCACGGAGGATGTGTCCAGCATCCAGTTGATCTACGGAAAGACTCTTTTCATTCTCGGCGGGCTCTTGATTCCTCTTGATTTCTTTCCCCAGTGGCTCAGGGAGATCGCCCAGGGGTTGCCCTTTCATTATGTGATCTACGCCCCTGCCCGCCTTTTCGTGTCTTTCGATATGGGGCAATGGATCCATGTGGCAGGGATACAGGCGGCCTGGGTCTCGGTTTTCGCCCTGGCCCTTTGGGGGCTCTTTCAAAGAGCATCGTCGCATCTGTCTATAAACGGAGGATAGAGTGAGAAGAATCAAGAGTGAAGGCCTGTTTCTCCTGGAGCTTTGGAAGACCAATCTTTCTTCCGCCATGGAGTACCGGGTCAGCTTCCTGAGCCAGGTCCTTGGAATGATGATCAATGATGGAATCTTTTTCGTCTTCTGGTTTCTCTTCTTTGATCGTTTCAAGGAAGTCAAGGGCTGGGGCATGCCGGACATGGTTCTTCTTTTTTCCATCATCACAACAGGATACGGGCTGGGCCTCGGGCTTTTCGGCAACGCTTCCAGACTTGCGGAGATCATCGCCCAGGGGCGGCTGGACTACTACCTGGCCCTTCCCAGAAACGCTCTCCTCCACGTTCTGGCTTCCAGGTCAGCCACCACCGCATGGGGCGACCTGATCTTCGGGCTCATCGCCTATGCCTCCACAGGGCGCTTCACTCTGTCCGAGGTCGTCCTGTGGATCACCGCTTCGGTCTCCTCTGGAATCGTTCTGGTCTGCTCCTTCGCACTGTTCGGCTGTCTCAGCTTCTGGCTCGGAAATGCCTCACAACTCGCCTCACAGGCAACGAACGCCATCATGACACTCGCCCTTTATCCCATGGATCTTTTCCAGGGCGCCGTTCGTTTCATTATGCTCACCCTTTTGCCGGCGGCCTTCGTGGGCGCGATCCCCCTTGACATCGTGCGCCGCGGCGATTGGGGCGGCGCCTTCGGCTTGATGGGCGTTTCCATCGTCTTCATCGTGCTCTTGTCCGTGGTTTTCCAGGCAGGGCTCCGCCGCTATGAATCGGGAAGCGCCTTTAATGTGAATCTGTAGCGGCCCTGCCTGGAACCAAGCCCTTTTTTAGCGTGTTAATTTTAACATGAGCTTAAGCGAGATTTAAGCTTCTCTTAAAGACTCCTTAATGTGTGTTTGCTATCATGAAATCATCTCCTCTGTAGTGAGGGAAGGGAGATATGGAGATGCAAAAGAAGATCGGGCTTTTATTGGGAATTTTCACGGTTCTCCTGTTGGAGAGTGCCTTTCCTCTTCAACCACAGGCGGAAAAGCAAGTCACCGTTCGCGAGGCATCGTTGACGGGGCGCATCTTCTGCGTGAACTGTGAGCTTAAGCGCCGTGCAGGTGCTGATGCGGAATGCCATGTTTTCGGTCATCAAAGAGTGCTCCGGGTCGCATCCTGCACGGACGCCGCGGGGAAACCCATCCCCGCCTTGAACAACGTGGTATTGCATTTCCTCGTCAACGAGAAAAGTCAGATGATCTTGAGGGATCCCGCTCTTGAGAGGAAGCACGTGCTCTGCAGGCTCAGGGGCAAGGTCTATCCCGATTTCAGTCTCCTGGAGCTCACCAGCAAACAGATAATCTACTGCGACGAAGGAGTAAAGAAGAAGTAAGGGGTGGGACCCCGGCGCCTTCGCCCGCGGATTGGAAAAAATAAAACACAAAAGCCGGAGTCCCATAGGATTTTCAGGCGATCCTATGGGACTCCGCGTGTCTGTGGCAAAATTCAGGCGGTGGAATCAGGAAAGTGCGCCGCTGTTCAGCTTTTCGATCAACTCGGCGTTGTTCTTGTAACCGAAGCGCCAGCCGTCAACTACTCCGTGAACGGCGCCATACGTCGCTCCTGCCAGGCCACCCACGACAGGGCCGATGATCAGGGCATAGGTCTTGCCGAGGACTTTCCCTATCCTGGAAGTCCATTTTTCTTCATTCTTGTCGAGCATGTAAGCCGCCGCCGTTCCTCCGAACCCGAGGGCAAGGCCGGCCAGTGAGCCGTAAGGGGGCAACATTCTCCCCACCACTATGCCGATCGAGCCGAGTGTGGCGGCAGTGACGGCCGAGGTAGCGATCTGAGACTTCTCTTCAGATGCATTTTTCCAGAAATCCTGGGTGACGATTTTGGCCCCTTCGAAGGCGCCGACGCAACTGCCGGTCAAGAGCCCTGCCCCTGCATGGGACAAACCCCCGCAAGTCTTTTCCAGGAAATGCACGCCCTTTTCGGCCAGACCTTCTTCAGGTGCGGTTATGGGGGGCGCTTCCTGGGGAGGCGTCTCCTGGGGGGCAGGAAGCCTCAAAGGCTCCTGAGCGATGGATCTCAAAGACAGTGCTGTGTTCATGTCGGATACTCCTTTTGCGAAAGTCCTCCATCCCGTGTTAATCTCCATATATTATAAGGGTTCGCCACGGCGAAGTAAACGGAAAAAATGTAAACATTTCGTAACTACTCAGGTAGTCAGGAGTCAGAAGTCAGGAGTCAGGAGTCAGAAGTCAGAAGTCAGGAGTCAGGAGTCAGGAGTCAGGAGTCAGAAGTCAGAATTCAGGAGTCAGGAGTCAGAAGTCAGGGGTCAGAAGTCAGGAGTCAGGAGTCAGGAGTCAGGGGTCAGAAGTCAGGAGTCAGGAGTCAGGAGTCAGGAGTCAGGAGTCAGGGGTCAGAATTCAGGAGTCAGAATTCAGGAGTCAGGAGTCAGGAGTCAGGAGTCAGGAGTCAGGAGTCAGGAGTCAGGAGTCAGGAGTCAGGAGTCAGGGGTCAGAAGTCAGGGGTCAGAAGTCAGGAGTCAGAGTGAGGAGGTCAGCAAGCTGTTGGAGGCCTATTCGCAGGCTATTCTGAATTCTGACTCCTGCATCCTGTCATGAAATAACCCGTCAAGAGGACCACGGTGAAGAAAGAGAAAGCCAGCTTCGCCCCCTCAGGAATCTTCATGGGGGTCACGAAACCCTCAATGATTGCGGCAATGACGAAAAGGGGGATCACTCCTGCCACGAGGCGCACGGCTTCCTGCGCCCTCTGGGTGAGCGCATCCCGTCGGCTGTACTTTCCCGGCTCAAGGAGGGCGTGCCCCAGGAGAAACCCGGAAGCTCCGCAGATGAAGATGGCTGTCAGCTCCATCACTCCATGGGGCAGGATGAGCGACCAGAAAGGGATTTCCAGATGATATTTCGCAAAAACGGCGGCCAGTGCACCCAGGAGCAGGCCGTTCTTTATCAGAACATAGAGCGTGCCAAGCCCGAGGAGAATCCCCGTGGAAAAGGCCACAACTCCCACTTTGATGTTGTTGGTCATGATGAAGCTGGACATGAAAGGTTTGCTTTCATCGGGGATGTCCGCTCCCGCCTTCCCCTGTGCAAGCTGTTCTTCTACTGCCACAAGGTTTTCGGGCAGAAACAGATCGGCCCACTGCGGGTCGGACCGGACGAGACCATAGGCCAGAATTCCGGAAGCCGCAAAAAAGAGAAAGGACGCGATGAAGTATGCGAACGTCTTTCGAAAAATCCGGGGGAACTCGCCTGCAAAAAAGGAGAAAATGTGCCGCAAGTTGTGCGGCTCAGAAGCATATAGGTGGCCATAGCTTCGCCGGACAAGGTCATTGAGGTAGTCCACAACTCTCGAGTCGTAATGTTGAAGTCTCGCGTAGGCGAGATCCGAAGCAGCCTTTCGGTACATGAGGGGCAGTGCTTCCGCATCCGATTCAGTCAGTCCACGGAGTCCTTGACTTTCAAGCTTCTTTAACGTACAATTGAGTTGTTCCCAGGCGGCACGCTTTTTTTCGACAAAAAGATCCTGGTTCATATATGGGAGAATTTCCCCCTTCCCCTGCCCCTCCCTTTATTCCAGGTGGGGGCGGAGGAGAAATCAAGGACGAGGAATGGGCGCCCTCCTCTAGCTCCTCCCAGAGGGAGGAGAAATCAAGGACGAGGAATGGGTGCCCTCCTCTAGCTCCTCCCAGCCCTCCCCTAACCCCTCCCATAAGGGGAGGGGAAATCAAGGAAGAATTTACATGGATGAGATCAAACTATCTACACCGGAGCAGATCGAGCTTTCTTACGAGCTGGCGGGCCTGGGTTCCCGCTTCCTGGCCATCTTTCTGGATACTTTGATCCAACTCGGCGCGGTCCTTTGTTTCGGCTTGATCGCAATCCCGGTGGGGCTCATATCTCGCAACTTCGGTCCGGCTTCCTGGATGGAGATTCTTGCGATTTCCATTTCTGCAATCTTTCCTTTCTTTGCACTAAATATATGCGACATAACAAATTTGTGCGCGAAATCTTTATAAACAAAATCCTTTATAAACAACATCGTGGCAAGAAGCCAAAAATCCAAAATGAGCAAA
>JACPDT010000166.1 GCA_016183865.1 Armatimonadota bacterium
CAAAGACAGAATAAAAAAATAATCATCCAGCGTCGCTTCGCTCCGAGGACTGTCCGGCATCCGTGGAATCAGTGGCCGACATCAAATGGAATCAGTGGCCGAATTCAACGGAATACGCACCAATTTCCACATGGTCCTTCTGAGTAGCAATGCACGCCCCGATCAAGAGGGGACTGAAACATACTCCTGCACCGGCAAAAGCCACAGATCAGATGGGTAGCAATGCACGCCCCGATCAAGAGGGGACTGAAACGGATAGAGGGATAGGTGGCTGAAGATAGAGCAGATTTTTCTGGTGACAATGGGGAAAAATAATTGTCGTCCATCAAGAGCAGGTGTTTTCAGCGGGGTTAAGATTGTGTTCCCCTTGAGAAAGATACATCCGAATGATGATCAAGCAGGAAAGACCAGAGGTGAACAGTTGACTGATGACCGAATTCAGCGGCGGTGCTTTTGTGTCGTCCGCTGCGACAATTTGTCAGATATTTGTTTTCTTCTGTCGACTACGGTATTCCATGGGTGACTTTCCATTTCTCGCAATGCCACAACCATTGCTTCAATGTCGTAATTGTATCGTTTGGCGAACTCATCTCTATTGCGCCAAACTTCTGACAGAATTTCATTCTTCATTTTCAGTTACCTCCATAATCTCGATCGGGGTGCAAATTTCCGGGCAGGAATAGCCTTTTGCGCTACACACCTTGCGTACCAAAGGTTTCATCGCAGGGTTGTCAATGTGACGGCAATTCCAGGTTAGCAGATAATCCATTTCGTGAACGGCAGCTATTGCGATATGAAGTGCATCGGCTTGGGCTTTACCAGGGAGAGCCCCCTGCGATACCAACGCGGTGGCCAATTGACTGACAGCACCAGTAATTTTCAGTTCCGAGACTCCCCGGAGGAACACAAGTCGTTTCGCCGATATGTCTGGATCTCCGGCTCTGGCCTCAGCAACTACAAGTTCGGAAGTGAAAAGGTCATAGTCGTTTCGCCTATCCTCCCACCATTCGACTGTAATTTGCTGACAGGCGGCTGCAAACAAGTCTCGACTCGGCTTGGCTGCTAAGTAGCTGACAATCGAAGTTTCTATGTATATACTAAGCTTTTCCATACCCAGTTTACTCCATAATGGTCAAATATGAGCTGTTGCTCATCTCAAACGCCTGGTATTCTCTTTAGTAATCTTTGTTCTTGTTGTTACCATCTTTCATTATCCATCTTATCAAATTCTACCAGGCAGGTCAAACTAAATTCTCCGAAGGAAAAAACTATTCCACCGCGAGCTTTATGGCCGCCTGAGAGGCAACACATGTCTGACTGATGGGCGAAAACTTTCCTGCCACGATAGGATCAGAGTTTTTTCATCGTAGCGAGCTTCAGCCACACGTCGGGACGCTCCTTGTTGAGGGTCACCATGCTCTGGGCTTCAGGCTGGCTCGCGAAGACTTCCTGCCAGTGGTGCCTGGCCCATTCTGAGGCGCTTTTTCCTTCCATATTGGCATCCAGCACCCAGGCGAGAAGTGCTCCGCCGATCACGGAAGCCCCGATGGTGAGAGGGGTGGGTGGGACCAGGGCAGACGCCATGAGGGCAACGGCGCCTCCGCCGAGTCCGCCTGCGGACAGTGCCAGCACAGCCCCGCCTGAGGCAAGGGAAATCTTGTCCCTGTAGGCCTCTTTTGTGATCATATCGAGGGCTTTCATTTCCCGGGGAGTGATGGGAGGCTCTGGTCCCCCTCCCCACGATGGAGGGAAAACGCCCGATTTCATGCCATGAATTTCCTTTTCCAACTGATTCAGGCGGCTGCTGGTTCCGGTGGCGACTCCCAGCGCCAGCCCTGCGGCGCTCGTTATTGCGACGTCCTTTATGGACAAGCCGTTTTTTTCATTTTCCGAGGTATTATCGGGATTTGCCTCCTGGATGTTTTGAGGCTTGCCGGTTTCGTTACTGAAGCGGAATTTGTTTATTATGGAATCAACAAAGCTCATCTCTGGTTCCTCCTTGGCGTTTCTGTCTTGATGTGATCATAACATGTTCCCTTGTCGCAAGAAAGTTCCAACCCTGCTCCAATTTTGTCGCTCAGCTTTTTTTGGATCCCGACTGGAACTTGATTGTCACTTTCCGATCGTTTACGATGGACGCAGAAGTCAAACGACAAGGAGGTAACCATCATGTATTCTCTTATCACATCAGTGGCCCCCCATTCATTTTCGGTGAATGGCAAGGGTCAAGAGGTCCCTCAGGATCCCAACAAGGAGCTTGAGGAATTGAGGCAGGAAATTGCCGATATTCGCAAACGGCTGGAAGAGCCTTCAGCCGAGTCCAGGATGCGGGATCTGGCGAAAAAGGGTGTTGAGGGCGGCAAGTCGCTTGTGGAGAAGACCAAAGAGACAGCCAATAAGATGAGTGAGGAGTATTCCAAGCTCGTTGAGAAACACCCGGTATTGATGAGCACTATCATCGCCACCGCAGGAGTCATTGCCGGTGTCGCTCTGGAAAACAGCGGCGCACTGGACAATGTAAAAAACAAGGCAAACCATATCCTCCACAGCAGCACCACGAAGGAGATCGCCAAAGAGGCGGTGCGCATCGGCATTAATGCCGTGGTCACAGATCAAGTCGTGAAATACGAGCTCGAGAAGCATAAGGCATAGAAAGGAGGATCTGTCATGATTACTTTCACAGGGATGAATGTCAACAACAAGACCGATGAGATCGCCGCCTTGAGGCAGCAGATTGAGGAAGTGAAGAACAAGCTGGGCGAAGAGAAACCGGAAGAGTCCGAAAAGCCCGTGACTCTCGGGGACAGGGTGGACCAGACGATTACTTCCGCCAAAAACTTTGCGAATGAACATCCCATCATCACCCAGGCCGGTGTTTTTGCAACTTCCATGGCGGTTGGCTATGGGCTGGCCCGAAAGGGAGACGGCATCATAGAGGGCGCAAATAATGCCCGTACCTGGGTTCACGGTCAGGCAGGCAAGGTCATGGGCGGAGTTGTGGGTGCCGTGACCGGTGTGAAGCTGGCTTCCAGCTATGTGTTTCCGACTCTGGCGCCGTCCATCGGCGGTGTCGGCGGTTTCGCGGCAAGTCTCGCAACCGTGATTTTGACCACAGCCATCATGGCGAAAATCGGGAAAAAGATCGGCGAAAGCGTATAATCGAAAAGGAGGCATAGAATCATGAGTATGTTGTCAACGATTTCAACAGGCGCCGGGATGGGTGCGCAGAATGTGTTTTCCCTTCCCAGGCTTTGGAAATCGGATGAGTCCAAGAATCCGAAGGACCAGGTCGAGAAGAGTTACCTCAATAAGACCCTGAATCTGGGTCTGAAGGCAGGCGTGGCCGGGACCATCGCCGCTGCAAGCACTGTAGGCTTGTTTTCCTATGTGGGGGCCGAGGTGGCGCCTTTCGTTCTCTCGAAGCTGGCCCCTGGAGTGATTCCCGGCCCTGTGGGAACTCTCATTGGAGCAACGGCGGGCTTTGCCCTGTCAGCCAAGTATCTTGCAAAACCGGCATTCGCCACAGCAGCTACCGTCGTGGGCGGGCTTGGTGCGCTCAAGATGGTCAGTGATGCCGTGAAATAGGTGGGAGGACGGAAGGATGCACATCCCTGTTTCATACGTATCAGGTTTCAGGTCTCTTGTACCGGTATCGGGTGACGGAGACTCCGGTAAGGCCGAAGGAACAGCGAATCTCTGGAAAGAGCATCCTTCCGAAGCCACCGCGCTGAACGCAACCGTCGGGGTTCTGGCGGGGGCAGCCCTTGCGGAGAAGGAAAATGCAGGGGATCTTCTGGTGAAAGAGAAAGGCCTTTCCCAGGAGGTCTCCAAATTGGACTCTCAAGTTCGGAACATGAGAGAGCACAAAGGCTATTTGCACAGCCTGCCCCCTGAATTGTCCAAAAGGCTCTGCGCGGGCGCCTGGGCAGGAGGGGTTTTCGGGCTCACGAGCTTCGCCATGGCCGTCACAGGCGGCATCGGCGGGGGGCCGATGGCGGCGGCCCAGGCCGCCGCACAGGCGGCCAAATGGGGTGGAGTGGTCTTCGGGATCGTTCTCCTCTTCGGATTTGAAGATCCTTGATGCGAGGTGAGTTCTTGTGCAATTGTCAGGAATAGGTGCCGGAAACATTGGTGGGTCCCATTCCCGAACCCGTGAGTTATACTCGGCGGTTACGGGCTTCCTCGCCGGCTACGCCCTGGAGAAGCACCAGGAGACGGAAGTCCGATCCGAGCGCGTTGAGGCCTTGCAGCTCAGGAAGGATGAGCTGATGAGGCAGAAAACTCAGTTGAAGGAAAAGGCGGGGCTCCGTGGGCATCCGGACCCTTTTCTATGTGTTATGGGAGCCTTCATGGGCGGTGTTGCCGGTGCAGGCACAATCGGAATGGTACTTGCTGCGATTATCCCCTTCCCTTACGCCTTCGGCATCGGTGCAGCCGCTGGAGTTTCCGTCGGACTGATGGTGGGGAGTGGAAGAAGATTCTGAGCAGAGTTAGGCATTCAGCAGGCCGTAAAGGGGATAGCTCCCGACGGCAAGACCGATCCCCAGATCCTGCATGAGGCCCTGTCCCGTCACGGTTACTCGCATGATGGGACAGAAAGAGTGCGCCCCCGGATTCAAGCCACATATCTCACGCACCTTGAACGCGAGCTAAGGACTTCTTCCGCTTAGGAGCTGCCTGGAGTTCGGGCATTGTTGACGGCATTGAAGCAGCAAGGGCGGTTGGGGCCCGGGTAGCGAAAAAATAAAGTATACGTTCAGGGGGGGGGCTGAACGGTTACAAAACAAACAAACATCCTGGAAGGGATAAAAAGGTACGGGGTCGAATAAACAAGTCACCGGAGTTACATGGCACGCCCGGTAAGGAGGATTTTTCAGGGTAAATATGCTTGCCCTTATTGACATTTTGGAATATTAATGATAAACTATGAAGGTTATTTTGAATTGAGCGATTGATGACGTGATTACGTTAGGCGGCAGCCGAGTCAGATTTAGAGAAATGTAGAGAGGAGAATTTCATGCCCACGATCAATCAGTTGGTGCGGAAGGGCCGGACGAAGATATCCAAGAAAATCAAGGCGCCTGCACTTCGTAATTCCTATAACTCTTTAGAATTCAAGACATTTGAGGTGCCCGGGTCGCCTCAAAGGCGGGGCGTATGCACACAGGTGAAGACAATTACGCCCAAGAAGCCGAACTCGGCTCTCCGGAAAGTGGCTAGAGTGCGTCTCACGAACGGCATCGAGGTAACGGCATACATACCCGGCATCGGCCACAATCTTCAGGAGCACTCTGTTGTCCTGATCAGGGGGGGCAGGGTGAAAGATCTTCCGGGGATTCGATATCATATCATTCGCGGTACTCTGGATACGGCAGGAGTGGCGAATCGCAAGCAGGCAAGATCCAAGTATGGCGCCAAGAGACCCAAAGAGGCGGCCAAGAAATAGGGAGGAAAATACATGCCTCGCAAAGGACCTGTAAGAAAAAGGGAGATCCCGCCTGACCCCATTTGTCAGAGCAAGATGGTCTCCATGTTTATCAATAAATTGATGGCAAGAGGCAAGAAAAGCATTTCCGAGAAGATTTTTTACGGATCACTGGAATCCATCAAGGCCAAAACCGGAAAAGATCCCCTCAAAGTATTCGATCAGGCTCTGGAAAATGTGATGCCTCTGATCGAGGTGCGTCCGCGAAGGGTTGGAGGCGCCACCTACCAAGTTCCGGTCGAAGTTCGTCCCGATCGAAGGGTGAGCCTTGGCATGAGGTGGATCATCACATATACCAGGAAAAGACCTGGGAAGACCATGCAAGAGAAGCTGGCCTCGGAGCTTACGGAAGCGTCTCAGGGTGCAGGCGCCTCTGTGAAGAAACGGGAAGACACCCACAAGATGGCGGAAGCCAACAAAGCCTTTGCTCACTATCGGTGGTAGGAGGATGAGTCTCTTTGACCCTCACTCAGGTGATTGACCCTATGACTTCGCAAAGCGACCTCGCCAGGACAAGAAATATCGGGATTGTGGCGCACATAGATGCAGGGAAGACCACGACCACCGAGCGGATTCTCTTTTACACCGGAAGGGTTCACCGGATGGGTGAGGTGGATGAGGGAGCTGCCACCATGGACTGGATGGTTCAGGAGCAGGAGAGGGGCATTACGATTACTTCTGCCGCCACGACTTGCTACTGGAAGGATCATAGAATCAATATTATTGACACTCCCGGCCACGTGGATTTTACGGTGGAGGTTGAGCGCTCTTTGCGCGTCCTGGATGGGCTGATTGTTGTGCTGTGTGCGGTTGGTGGAATTCAACCACAGACAGAGACTGTCTGGAGGCAGGCGAATAAATACGATGTTCCTCGGATCGCATATATCAACAAAATGGACAGGACGGGCGCGAGCTTTCAGTCTGTGTACTGGAAATTGAGGGAGCGCCTCGGCGCCCGCGCCGTCCGCTTGCAGATTCCCATCGGTGCTGAGGAGAGCTTTCGGGGAGTCATAGATCTGGTCAAAATGCAGGCGATCATATACGCCGACGACCTTGGAACCCATTTCCTGGAAGAGGAGATCCCTGCGGATCTCCTTCCTGCGGCGAAGCAGCTTAGAGGAGAGCTTCTGGAGACTCTGGCCGATCACGATGAGCTGATTTTCGAAAAATTCGTGGAAGGTGAGACGATCGCGCCGGAAGAGATCAATGGAGCGATCCGGCGCGCAACCATCGAGCACCAGCTTGTCCCTGTCCTCTGCGGCGCCTCGTTCCGAAACAAAGGGGTTCAACCGCTTCTGGATGCGATCTGCGAGTACCTCCCTTCTCCCCTGGATGTTCCGCCTGTAGTCGGGGTGCGCCCTGACGGAGAGTCTCGGGAAACACGCTATCCGAGTCCTGATGAGCCTTTCTCCGCTCTGGCCTTCAAGATCGTTTCCGATCCCTATATGGGGAAGCTTACTTATCTGCGCGTCTATTCAGGAAAATTGAAAAGCGGAACCGTTGTGATGAACACCAGGAAACGCAAGCGGGAGCGGGCTGCCCGTCTTCTTCGCATGCACGCCAATCGGAGGGAGGAGATCTCGGAGATCTCCGCAGGAGATCTTTGCGCGGCAGTGGGCTTGAAGGAGACCCGGACCGGCGATACCCTCTCAACGGAGGGAAAGCCGATTCTGCTCGAATCCATCCACTTTCCCGAGCCGGTCATCTCCGTTGCCATTGAGCCAAAGACCAAGGCGGATGAGGAGAAACTGGTTCTTGCCCTGGCCACCCTTTCCGATGAGGACCCCACGTTCAAGACACGCACAGATGAAGAGACAGGCCAGATGATCATATCCGGGATGGGAGAGCTTCACCTGGACATCATTGTGGATCGCCTTTTGCGTGAATTCAATGTGGGAGCGAATGTAGGGGCACCCCAGGTGGCCTACAAGGAGGCAATCCGCGATTCCAGGAAGGTCCAGGGCCGTTTTGTGAGACAAACCGGAGGCAGGGGCCAGTATGGAGATGTATGGGTTTGCTTCGAGCCCGCCCCCCCGGGAACCGGCTTCCTTTTCGAAAACAAGGTTGTCGGCGGGGCGATTCCCAGGGAATACATCCCTGCCGTGAAGGCTGGAATCAGGGAATCCCTTGAGTCTGGAGGGCCTTTGGGCGGATATCCCGTGATAGACGTGAAAGCCACCCTTGTTGATGGAAGCTACCATGAAGTGGATTCATCGGAAATAGCTTTCAGGATTGCCGGCTCTCTTGCCGCCAAAGAGGGGATATCCAGAGCGAATCCCACCCTGAAGGAGCCCGTCATGGCCGTTGAAGTTGTTACGCCGGAAGCAAATCTGGGCGACGTCATCGGGGACCTGAACGGCCGGAGAGGCAAGATCGAGGGCATGGAGCCTGCTCCAGGTCAAACACAGATGGTGAAGGCTTATGTTCCTTTGGCTGAGATGTTCGGATATGCCACCGATTTGCGTTCCCTGACTCAGGGAAGGGCTACATATACTATGGAATTTGCCTACTATGAAGGAGTTCCAAAGGGTGTTATGGAAATGGTCTTGCGCCGAGGTAGCTGTTAATTAACAGGAAATTCATTAAGGGGGTTATTGAATGGCCAAGCAGAAATTCGAGCGAACAAAACCTCACGTAAATGTTGGGACCATCGGTCATATTGACCACGGAAAGACGACCTTGACGGCCGCCATCACAAAGACCTTGTCTCAGTTCGGCAAGACGAAGGCCCTGAATGTGGACGAGATTGACAACGCTCCCGAGGAGAAGGAGCGGGGGATCACCATAGCGATTTATCACGCCGAGTATGAGACGGAGAAAAGGCACTATGCCCACGTGGATTGTCCGGGTCATGCCGACTACATCAAGAACATGATTACAGGCGCCGCTCAGATGGATGGAGCGATTCTGGTGGTTGCGGCGACGGATGGTCCGATGCCTCAGACTCGTGAGCACATTCTGCTGGCCCGTCAGGTTGGGGTTCCTTACCTGGTGGTTTTCCTGAACAAATCGGATATGGTGGATGATCCGGAGCTGATCGAGCTTGTGGAGCTTGAGCTTCGTGAGCTTTTGACCACCTATGAGTTCCCCGGGGATCAGATTCCGATTATTGTGGGCTCGGCTCTCAAGGCCCTGGAGTGCAGTTGCGCGAAGCGCGAGTGCCAGTGGTGCGGCAAGATTTGGGAGCTGGTGGACCAGGTGGACAGCTACATACCGACTCCTGAGCGTCCTGTGGACAAGCCCTTTTTGATGCCCATAGAGGACGTGTTTACGATCACCGGTCGCGGCACGGTGGGTACGGGTCGTATAGAGCGAGGCATTGTTAAGGTGGGTGACGAGATCGAGATTGTTGGGATGTCGGACAAGATCAAGAAATCGGTTGTGACGGGTGTGGAGATGTTCCGGAAGCTTCTGGATCAGGGTATTGCCGGGGACAATATCGGCGTATTGCTTCGCGGTGTGGAGCGCGATGATCTGGAGCGCGGTCAGGTGCTGGCGAAGCCTGGTTCCATTCGTCCTCATACGAAGTTCAAGTGTGAGGTGTACGTGCTGAGCAAGGAGGAAGGCGGTCGTCACACGCCCTTTTTCAACGGTTATCGTCCCCAGTTTTATTTTCGGACGAGTTGATTGTTCCCATTGCCCTGGAGGAAGGGCTGCGTTTTGCGATTCGCGAGGGTGGCCGCACCGTCGGGGCCGGAGTCGTGACGGCGATACTACAGGAGTAGGGATCAATTAATCCTTAATTTTTCCTCACCTTATGGGGCGGGCTGCCTCTGTGGTGAAGCAGGTAGTTAAGGGAAGGGAAGCAGGGGGGCTCGGCTGAGAGGTTACAGGTCCAAGAGAAAGGGGGCCCTGACGTGGCCAAGAAAGAAGTTCGTGCGATCATTACTCTGGCTTGCGGGAAATGCAAGCGCAGAAACTATACCACTACCAAGAATCGTCAGCACGACCCTGACCGCTTGGAGCTTAAGAAATATTGCAAGTTCTGCAGGCAACATACGCCGCACAAGGAAACAAAATAGGCATGGAAAGGAAACCGAAAGCAGTCGCTCCCGCGAAGGAGGAGAAACGTCCGAGTTCGCCTTTTCGCGTATTTACCGATCTCTACGACAGGATTGCCCGATATTTGAAATCGGTGAAATCGGAGATCAAGCGGGTGACCTGGCCCAGTCGTCAGGAGCTTCGCACGGCCACGATTGTTGTGGCCATGACTGTTGTGATAGTTTCGATGTATATGTGGGTAGTAGATACCATTTTGGAGAAGGTTTTCAAGCTGTTGAAATGACCACAGGTGTGTAAGATCACTTCCTGCCCTAAAGGAGAGACCAGTCAGGATGCCAAGGACGAAGAAAGTCAAGACCGAGACCATTCCTTCCGAGCCGATCGAAGAAACGGTTGAAGAGGAAGTAGAGGAGCATTTGGAGCACCCGGAGGCGGCGTCACCGGGGGAAGGCACAGAAGAGACGGAAGAGGACGAAGAGTTTAAGAGTCCGGACGTCCCGAACAAGTTCTGGTACGTCATCCACACCTACGCCGGATATGAGAACAAGGTTAGGGCCAATCTTCTGAAACGTATCGAGTCCATGGGAATGAAGGACAAGATTTTTCAGGTGATAGTGCCCACTGAGGAAGAGATTGAGATCAGGGACGGCAAACGCCGCACCGTTCAAAAGAAGCTCTATCCGGGTTACGTTCTTGTGGAAATGGTTATGGAGGACAGCTCCTGGTATGTTGTTCGCAATACTTCAGGAGTTACGGGTTTCCTTGGACCTTCGGGCTCCAAGCCCATTCCTCTTGATGAAAAAGAGCTTAAAGGGATCATGAAGAAGATGCGCACAGAAGCGCCGAAGATGCGCATTTCCATTCAAAAAGGGGAAAAGGTCAAGGTGAATTCCGGCCCCTTCTCGGAGTTTTACGGGATTGTGCAGGAAGTAAATGCAGAGCGGGAGAAGGTCAAAGTCCTTATCTCCATTTTCGGGAGGGAAACCCCTGTCGAGCTGGATTATATTCAGGTTGAGAAGCTGTAAGCCTGAAAGGAGCTTGTTTTCATGGCCAAGAAAGTCAAAGCAATCGTCAAACTCCAGGTGAGTGCGGGAAAGGCGAATCCGGCGCCGCCGGTCGGCCCTGCTCTGGGGCAGCATGGCGTCAATATCATGGAGTTCTGCAAGCAATACAATGAGAGAACCGCGAGCCAGGCGGGCATGATCGTACCTGTGGAGATTACGATTTACGAAGATCGTACCTTCACCTTTGTATGCAAGACCCCTCCCGCCTCCATCCTTCTTCGTCAGGCTGTCGGTATGGAAAAGGGGAGCGGAGAGCCCAACAAGAAGAAAGTGGGAAAGATTTCTCGGGAGAAGCTCGCGGAACTGGCTAAGATCAAGCTGCCTGACCTGAATACGAAGGATATTGAGGCTGCCTCTCGGGTACTTGCCGGAACAGCGCGAAGCATGGGAATCGAGACGGAGTAGCAGGAGATCAGGAGCGAGTAGAGATGCAGAAACGAGGAAAACGCTATCAGGAGGCGGCCAGGCTTTTTGAAAGGGTTTCCATTTATCCTCCCCAGGAGGCTGTTTCGCTCATGAAACAGGGAGCCAAAGCCAAATTCGATGAAACAGTGGAAATATCCATAAACCTGGGAATTGACCCCAAGAAGAGCGACCAGACCGTGCGCGGCACTGTGGTTCTTCCTCATGGGACAGGGAAGACCCCCAGGGTGGCCGTGTTTGCCAAAGGAGATAAGGCGAAGGAGGCCGAGGAGGCAGGGGCCGATGAAGTGGGGGCAGAGGATCTCGTCCAGAAGATCAAGGGAGGCTGGTCAGGTTTTGATCTCATTGTAGCCAGTCCCGACATGATGGGACTTGTTGGAAAAGAGCTAGGTCGCGTCCTTGGTCCCCGGATGCCGAATCCAAAAGCAGGCACAGTGTCGCCTGACCTGGGGAAAACGGTCCGGGAGATCAAGTCAGGAAAGGTGCAGTACCGTGCCGACAAGCTGGGAATCGTGCATACCCCCATAGGAAAAGTCTCCTATGAGGACGAAAAGCTCTTGAAGAACCTTGGTGTCCTGGTGGATGCCGTGGTTCGCGCCAAACCCCCGACAGCGAAAGGGACATATCTCAAGAGTATTGTCATCTCGTCCACCATGGGTCCGGGCATCAAGATGGATCCGTTGAGAGTGACGGCGCTCGGAGCGGAAACGAAGTAAGGAAAAAGAATTCACGGACTAGCGCTAGTAGTCTAAGACGCAGGTGAGTTTTCTTAATCGGCGCAGGCCGGCCTGCCGAGGCGAAAAATAAGCCTTCCCTGTAACGGGAAGGGCCATGTTCTAATTTCGCCCTCGGCAAATTGTCGGGGGTTTTTTAGTGTGGTGCAATGTGAAAGGAGGTGACTTATGACGACAAAGACCATTCCCGAAAAGAAACAAAAAGCAGTGGGAGATCTTCAAGACCTGTTCCAAAAGGCCCGGGTTGGTATCGTTACGGACTACAGGGGGCCCAGCAAGAATCCGGGTCTCACAGTCTCGGATTTGCAGACACTCAGGGGGAAACTGCGGGAGCAACAGGCCGAATACCGGGTCGTGAAGAATACTCTGGCCAGGATTGCCCTGAAAGACACGGCTCTGGAGCCTCTCTCTTCCGTTCTTTCAGAGGCCACGGCAATCGCCTTCGGCTACGACGATCCTGTCGGGCCTGCCAAGGTACTTCTGGATTTTGCGAAGGAACGCAAGACTCCGCTGGCACCTGAGGGACTGCCCTTTATCAAGGGCGGATTTCTGGATGGCCGTGTTTTTGACGGGCCCAGGATGCGTGAATTGGCCAGGTTGCCTGCGCCGCCGGTGATCAAGGCACTGCTTCTCGGCACTCTAATTTCGCCCGCCAGAGGAGCGCTCACCGTGCTCAAGGGCCCCATGACGAAGTTTCTTTATGCTTTGCAGGCATTGAAAAAGTTGAAAGAAGAGGAATAGGGATGAGGTACCCCTTAGCCCCCCACACCCTCCTCTAGCTCCTCCCAGAGGGAGGAGAAATCAAGGAAGAATCCGTGGGGTGGAAGGGAAATCAAGGTAAAACAGAGATGGTGGAAATGATAATGGCAAAGACTTTAGACAAGGACGAGATCATGGATGCCCTTTCCCAGATGTCCGTATTGGATCTCGTGGAATTGACGAAAATGATCGAAGAGAAATGGGGAGTCACAGCCGCAGCGCCCATGATGGCCATGGCCGCCGCCCCCGCTGCCGCCGCCGAGCCGCAGGAAGAGAAGACAAGCTTTGATCTGGTTCTGGCGGAAGTGGGCCCTAACAAGATTCAGGTCATCAAGGTAGTGCGCGAAGTCACCAGCCTTGGTCTCAAAGAAGCCAAGGAAATAGAAGAACCCTGGCAGCCTGTGTGATTAAGGCACAGGCTGCCGGGGGAGGGGCGGAGTCGGCAATTGAAACGAGGTCTCCAGCTCTGCCTTTCGGTTGTGGCGCTCCAGGGCAAGGGTCAGGAGGCGGTCAATGAGCTCAGGGTACGAGATGCCCGAGTATTCCCAGAGCTTGGGATACATGCTGATATGAGTAAAGCCGGGTATGGTGTTCAACTCATTGACATAGATTTCTTCCGTATCTTTGTCAATGAAGAAATCCACGCGGGCCATTCCATCACATTCCAGGGCCTTGAAGGCCGACACGGCCAGGGTTCGAATTCTCTCTTCCAGGTCGGTCGTGATTGGGGCCGGTATTTCGAGAATCGCCCCGTTTTCATCCAGGTACTTGGCCTCATAGGAGTAAAACTCGTGTTGCGGGATCACCTCTCCGCACCGGGAAGCGATCGGCTCGCCCCCCCCGAGGACGGAACACTCAATCTCCCGTGCCAGGATCGCCTTCTCTACCATCGCTTTTTCGTCGAACCGAAAGGCAAGGGTCAGCGCCCGGGCAAGATCTTCCTTCCCTTTGACCTTGGAGACCCCCACGGATGATCCCTGATTGGCCGGTTTCACGAAAAGGGGAGGCCCAAGTCTTTCGAGCACTGCCGTCAGGGTGGACTCGGGGTTTTTCTCCCATTCGTGTTTTCGTACTGCCATGGCCGGCGCCACGGGAAGCCCTGCCTCACGAAGGAGCCTTTTGGTCACATCCTTGTCGAAAGAGATGGCGGAGCCTGCAATTCCGGCGCCCACATAGGGAACCCCGCACATTTCCAGCAGGCCCTGGATGGAGCCGTCTTCCCCGCAGGTGCCGTGCAGGACGGGAAAGACTACATCGAGACGCGGTAAGGCTCTCGCGTTGCTCCTTCTGAGGACCAGATTGTCCGAAGAGGGAACAGGCAGAAGCACGACAGGCTCCCCCCGTTCCGAAAGGGAAAAGGAGCGAACCGACGGAGGCAGCATCAACTCCGCCTCTTCCTGAAGAAACCATTTCCCCTCTTTGTCAATGCCGATCAGTACGGGATCATAGCGCCCTCTGTCCAGTGCATCCAGAATAGACCTTGCTGAGACCAGGGACACTTCGTGCTCACACGACCTGCCGCCGAATAGAATGCCGACTCTTATTTTTTTCAAGTGATCGGTTGCCTTTCCATGGGAATTTTGTTATAATACCCTCGGATATCGGGAAGGAGGAACCGTTGAAAAGAACCGCAGTTCTTATCCTCCTGATTCTTCTGGTCTGTGCCTCTATCTTCCTTTTTCGTGATGTGATCATTCCAGGAAAGCCGGAAGTCCGGCCTGTCCCGAAGGAGACTCCCTCATCGCCCGCCTCGGAGTACAAAGTGCAGTTCTCCGGAACCAGGCTGGCCGCCATCTCCCGAAACAGGCGCATCTGGCAGATGAGCTGCAGGAAGGTGGAAGGCATCGCCGCCGACAACACGGCCATAGCTCACGACATACGCGGAACCTTCTATCGGAACGGGAAGCCCGTCATGAGCGTGAAGGCCGATCGGGCGCGTGTCAATTTGACAAGCAAGGATGTGGACTTCCTCAGCCCTGTCTTTGCCTATACAGTGAGAGGAGATGCGGCGAAGTTTCGCTCCCTGAAATGGGATGGAACGAGGGAGTGGAAATGACGAAAAAGAAGATACATATCAGCGGCAGGAGAATGGAGGCGGATCCCTCCCTTTCGGAAGTCAAGATCGAGGGCAGGGTCAGAATCCAGGTCCGATAGGAGACGACAATTGGCCATAGTGCTGGAGAGCTTGAGAAAAGTATACAATGGAAGGGCTGTTGTGAACGGAATCAGCCTGAAGGTTCAGAAAGGGGAGGTCGTGGGTCTCCTGGGCCCGAACGGCGCGGGGAAGACGACTACTTTCTATATGACCGTGGGGCTTGTGAAACCCAATGGCGGCAAGGTATTCCTGGATGGCGACGATGTGGCCCGGCTGCCCATGCATCTCAGGGCAAAACGAGGCATGGGCTACCTTTCCCAGGAATCCTCCGTTTTCCGAAAGCTAACGGTATCGGAAAACATCCTTCTCATCTGGGAGATGATGGATGTCCCCAGGGAAGGGCAAAAGGCACGTCTGCCGTTGCTTCTCGGGGAGTTCGGGCTCCTGAAGGTAAAGGATCAATATGCATTCACACTCTCAGGCGGGGAGCGCCGCAGAGTGGAGCTTGCCAGGGCCCTTGCGACATCCCCATCCTATATTCTTCTGGACGAGCCCTTCACAGGGATAGATCCCATCGCCATAGCCGAGATACAGCAGATCATAGCCCGCCTGAAGCAAAAGGGTCTCGGCGTTCTGATCACGGATCATAATGTGCACGAAACACTCTCGATCACCGATCGCTCGTACCTGCTGTTTGAAGGGAAGATATTGATCTCGGGGAGCAGTTCTCACTGTAAATGACAATCCTGGATCGCTATGTCGCAAAAGAGCTTCTCGGCCCCTTTCTTTTCGGTCTGGCCACTTTCACGATCCTCTTCGTGGCAAGCGGACCCTTGTTTGAGATAGCCAGGCTCATCGTGCTGCACGGGGTTCCTCCTTTTCTGGCGCTACAGTTCCTTCTCTATAAGATGCCCGCCATTCTCGTGCTCACCACTCCCATGGCCACCCTTCTTGCCAGTATCCTGGCATTCGGGCGCCTTTCCGGAGAGAATGAGATTGTCGCCCTAAAGGCGGGGGGGATCCATTTTTCCCGAGTCATGGCGCCTGCCCTTGTCTTTGCCCTTGTCGTGAGCCTGCTTACCGCATGGGTAAACGATCGGTTGGTGACCAGAGCCAATCTTCTTGCAGGGAATCTGAAACAAACGCGGATAGACATGGTGCCGCTTCGGATTCAGAATGTCCTGATTCACACCACGACTCCCGAGGGCATTGAGAGATTCACTTTTGCCCTGGAGTTCGATGAACAGGCCAATGTTCTCAAGACCGTGTCGGTGCTGGACTTCTCACGGCAGACCTTGCTGCGGATGACGACCGCCGAGAAGGCGGTCTGGGACGGGAAATCGTGGAGGTTCGAAAACGGCGTCGTCCACAACATGGACAAATGGGGGCGCATTGACTTTGAGAGTCAGTTCCTTTCAGCTTATATAGACATCCCCAGGGATCCCCGACTCCTTGCGAGAAGTCAACGGAGAATGGAGGAGTTGTCCAGAGAAGAACTTCGTCAGGAGATTGCCAATTTGCTCAAAGTGAAGCTGGAACGGCGGAAGCTCAGGGAAGCCTTATGGGAGTACCATGTGAAGTACTCGATTCCTTTCGCTTCCCTGGTCTTTGTCACGATCGGCGCCCCTTTTGCTCTGCGTCCCCACAGGACTTCATCCTCCCTCGGAATCGGCATGAGTCTGGTCTTGATTCTGATCTACTACATATCCATGACTCTTTGCGCCACTCTCGGCACCGGAGATTTCCCCCTGCTCCCCGCAGCCATCCTGGCCTGGCTGCCCAATGTCCTTTTCACCCTCATCGGGCTTGGTCTGATTGTGAGGGCATCGAAATGACGGGAGAATGCACCACAGAGACACAGAGGAAGATGGAATGTTGTGAGGTCAGGAAGAAGAAGGAGCGAAGGGCCACATGTTAGGCGGCATCATCAGCATCCTGATCCTGGTTGTAATGGGGGGCGTCATCGCCTATGTGGGGGACAACGTAGGGAGGCGGTTCGGGCGAAAAAAATTGACCATTTTTCGCCTCAGGCCACGCTATACGTCCATGATTTTCACCATAGCCTTCGGAATGCTCATTTCTCTTGCCACGGTCATCATTCTGTCTCTGGTCTCCCTGGAAGCCCGTACCGCCCTC
Organism: Armatimonadota bacterium; assembly: GCA_016183865.1. Taxonomy (GTDB): domain Bacteria; phylum Vulcanimicrobiota; class JACPDT01; order JACPDT01; family JACPDT01; genus JACPDT01. The sequence continues at coordinate 16,699 of JACPDT010000166.1, forward strand.
TTTGGGATGAGGAAGCTCAAAGAAGAGCGGGCCAGTCTGGAGAGGCAGGTGGAAGCCCTTTCCCGGCGCACCAATCTTGGCCTTCTTGTGTTTCCCCTGAACCATCCCATACTCATGGAAGAGGTTCAGGGCGGACAGAGTCCTGAGGCGATTCAAAAAACCCTTTCCCGGCTCCTTGCGAGAGCCAATGAGCTGGCGATTCGAAAAAACAACGAAATTGCGCGCCTCCGCAGGGAACCGACGATTCGGGAGGACCAGAAGCTGGTCTGGTACCGCCAGGAAGATTATGACAGTGCCGTCCAGGAGCTCGCCAAGAGGAAGGGAAACTGCATCGTCATCGCCGCCTCGTATCAGAATGCCTTTCTTGGTGACCCGGTCATCCTTCGATTCAACTTTGCGGAAAGCAAGCTCATCTTCAAGGAGAAGGAAGTGATCACATCCTCCATGATTGACGGCAGGCAGGGCAGAAAAGAGGTCCTTGTCCGGTTATTCCGACTCCTGGGTAAGCTGCAATCGGTTGCCCTCGAGCGTGGAATGCTTCCCGACCCTCTGACAAGCAATTTTGGAGGGGATGTCCAGGTGGCTTCCCTGTTGGACCGCAGTGATGAAATCGTAAGGGCCGGAAGGCCCCAGAAGGTGCTCATCATTGCGAAGCAGCCCATCTGGACCGCCGGTCCCCTCAGAGTTGACATCGAGGTGTTGAATCCATGACAGGTGGAACGTCTTGAGCGAAACAGGTCCTCCGGTCATAGCCATTGATCCGGGCACCGACAAGTGCGGTCTTGCTGTCGTGGCCCTGGGATCGGCTGTTCTCAGGAGAGAAATTGTTCCCCGTGCCGAGTTGGGAGACCGTCTGAGGGATTTCATGGAGAAATATGGCACGTCTAGAGTCATCATGGGGGATCGCACTTTCTCCAAACAGCTCAGGAAGACGCTTTCTACAGCCTTTCCCGCCGTCAATATTTCTCTTGTAGATGAGCACCTTTCCACAGAAGAGGCCAGAAAGCTCTATTTCGAAGAAAATCCCCCGAAGGGCCTGTGGAGATGGATTCCCCTTTCTCTGCAATCCCCCCCTGTTCCCTATGACGATTATGCCGCCATAGTCCTGGCTCGACGCTTTTTCCAGCGGGAACAAGAGCAGGAAGGAAAAAAAGGATAAATCGAGAAGGTCAAGAAGTTTTCATGACTTGCAGATAATCGTTTCATAGGAGATATTTGCGTGTTCTCTTACCAATATGGTCCTTTTCATCAGCTTCGGGACCTTGCCGAGGCGGTTACGACGGAGAAGATCTCCGTGGAAGAGTATGAGCAGATGCTTAACGCCGTTCAGGCGAATCTCCACACCTGGTCTTCGGAGATCAATGGGCTCAACATACCCCAGGACGTCTACTTCGAGTTGTCAAAGCCACTTGTCAACACATTTCTCGGTCTGGACCTGTTCAAGCAGGCCATAGTCGAGATGGCCCGTTTTGTCGAGAGCAGGGATCAGGAGACCCTGAGTTCCGGCCTGAAGTATGCGGAGGAAGCTCATCAGAAGCTCAATGAGGCTCTCACGTTGAGCCATGAGAGCATGAGTCTTTTGAAGCAGCAGTATGGCTTGAGTCCCTAGGAGGTCGCGTCCATGGAGATAATTACTTTCAAGTTCAAGTGCAAGGGTTGCGGGCATGAGTTTGTTTATGAAACAGGCGAGGTGGATCTCGTGAAACTCCCCCTTGGGGAGATCCACTGTCCTTCCTGCAACTGGAGTCCCATGGATGAGTTCGAAAAAAAGGAATCGTCGTGAGAGGCCTCCGTGAAATCACTCATTATCCATGCCGATGATTTTGGCCTTACTCCGGAAGTAAGCCGCGGGATTCTCGATGCCTGCTCCAAAGGCATCGCCACTTCCACCAGCATCATGGTCAATACTCCCTATCTCGATGAGGTCTTGCCCTCGGCCCGATCACACCCTGATCTGGACTTCGGAATTCACGTCAATTTGACCCACGGGTCGCCTCTTTCCCCGCCTGATCGGATTCCATCTCTTGTCAACAAGGATGGACGATTTTTCGGCGGTCCCCGAAAGTTTCTGGAGGATCTTTCTGCCCTTCGGATCGAGGACATCGAGACAGAAGCCAGGGCCCAGTTGGAATTGGGTCTTTCTCTGGGACTTGCGATATCCCATCTCGATTCCCATCACCATGTCCATCGTAACCCTTACGTGTTGACGGTTCTGACCGGTCTTGCCAAAAGGTACGGTCTCGCTTTGCGTTCCCTCGATTCCCAGATGCGAAGGCGACTTACTCTTGCAGGGGTGCGAACGCCCCTTGGATTTTCCGCCGAGTTCTTTGGAGAGGAGAATCTTCGCCTGGTCGTCTTTCGCCGGATCCTGAAGTCGTTCCCTTCCGGCATAAGCGAATTTTGTTGCCATCCAGGGTACAGCGACAAGCTCCTTTCGGAAGTCAGCTCTTATTCCGATGAGCGACAGCTCGAGCTCACCCTTCTGACAGGGAAGGAAACAGCTCAACTGGTTCGCGATCTCAGATGCAAGCTGGTGGATTTTCGGGTTCTCCAGGGAGTCGGGGTGTGACGGACAGACCGATCCTCTTGACCTATCGCTTCCGAAAGGGCGATACTTTGCGTTATCGCATAACCATAGATTCCCTCATAGAAAGCGCTACGGCCGCCTTCCCCCCCGAAACAATCCGGATGGAAATGGAGATAGTACAGAGATCATTGGGGGAGCGGGGCCAGGGGATCGTTGCCCTTTCCTGCACAACCCAGAAGGCCCGCATGACCCGGGCGGGAGAAAGCCGGAACCTCCCCCAGGGAGAAATGCAGCTTCTCTTGAGGCGCACCGGCGAGGTGGTGGAATCCCGTGGAAATCTTGAAGGATCGAGATGGGGCGGAGGCCACCCGGCTTTCCCTGAGAGGCCCGTTTCCCTGGGGGAGGAATGGGAGGGAAAGAGCACCGTTTCGAACGCGGAATCTCCCGACATCCTCGTAATAACCAGGCATCGCCTGGAGGCTCTGGAGTCCCTCGGCAATTACGAATGTGCTAGAATACTTGCCTGGAGCGATTCGGGACCGATTCAGGCAGAATCCAGGCAGGAGTTCTCCATAAAGATCAGCACCGTGACTCATTTCGCCTACAAGGAAGGAAGAATGGTGCGCTCGGTCGTGCAGACTCAGACCTTGACCCGGCTCTCTCCCGAGGAGCAGATCACGACTCGGTCCACAATGACCTGTGAGCTTGTTTGAGTGACCAGGGAGAATTCGCCCCGGCCCGTAACAGCCGTTGGCCTCATGTCAGGAACCTCTGCCGACGGGATAGACGCCGCTCTGGTGGAAATATCCATCGAAGAAGGCAATCTTTCCACGAGACTGGTTGCCTTCGAGAAAACGCCCTTTTCCTCTGATGTTCGGGACCTGATTTTCCGGCTGACTGCACCCGAAGCCCGGGTGCCAGATCTTGCCCGCATCAATTTTCTGCTGGGTGAAATCTTCGCTGAGGCGGCTCTGTCCGTCATTGGAAAGGCGGGACTTGATCCGAAAGGGATCTCCTTCATTGCCTCTCACGGCCAGACCGTTTTTCATGGGCCTGAACCGACGATGGTGGCCGGCAGAGCCATATCCTGCACCCTCCAGATCGGCGAACCCTCCATCATAGCCCAAAAAACAGGGATCACGACCATCGCCGATTTCAGACCCGCAGACATGGGAGCAGGGGGACAAGGGGCGCCTCTCGTTCCTTATGCGGATTTCCTGCTCTTCGGCGGGCAGGGGGAACCGAGGGTCGCATTGAATCTCGGCGGAATTGCGAATGTTACCTATGTTCCCGGGGAAAGGGACATGGGCCGGGTTCTCGCCTTTGACACAGGACCCGGTAATGTTCTCCTTGACGAGGTCGCCCGAAGATCGGGTTGGGGGGAATTTGACCCACAGGGCATTCACGCCCTGGAGGGACACAGATCAGAGGATCTCCTCTCCTCGCTCATGGCTCACCCCTATATCCTGCGCGATCCTCCCAAGTCCACAGGGAGGGAGATGTTCGGACCCCGATTCCTTTCGGAAATCCTGGAATCCGGGTTCCCCATAGCGCCGGATGATCTCGCGGCAACACTGGCCGCATTCACGGCGGAGGCCGTGGCTGCCCAGATTCGCTGGTTCCTGGATCCGAAGGGGCCGCCTGTTGAGATTCTTGTAAGCGGAGGCGGGGCGCGAAATCCGGCGATCATGAAAGAGCTTGCATCGCGGCTTCCCGAAAAGAAAGTGCGTCCCATCGAGGAGCTGGGCCTTTCCTCGGAGGCCAAGGAAGCCGTTGCTTTCGCCATCCTGGGATACGAAACCCTCCACGGCCGCCCTTCCAATGTCTGCGGTGCAACAGGCGCACAGCGCCGGGTCGTCCTGGGGAAGATATGTCCTGCATAGTCTGAGAGGAATGACCGAAAGGCAGGGCGAACTAGCCATCAAATCATAGCCTGGTACTCACTGAGGAGGCGTGTCTTGATCTCGACAAATGACCTGAAAAACGGAATCACAGTAATCGTTGACGGCAACCTCATGACGGTTGTGGAATTCCAGCACGTGAAGCCGGGTAAGGGTTCCGCATTTGTGAGAACCAAGCTCCGAAATCTCAAGACAGGGTATGTGATCGAAAAAACCTTCAGGGCAGGCGAGAAAATTCCGAGGGCCCACATTGAAAGGCGCCCAATGCAGTATTTGTACAGCACGGGATCGGACTATGTCTTTATGGACAATGAAAGCTTCGATCAGAGCCACATGGCGGTGGAATTCCTGGGAGACAACACCAAGTGGCTGAAAGAATCCATGGTCATAGAGGTGCTGCTCCACGATGGGAATATCATCGGAGTGGATATACCCAATTTTGTGGAGCTTCGGATCGAGCATACCGAGCCCGGCTTCAAGGGAGATACGGCAACGGGTGGAAGCAAGCCCGCCACACTGGAAACGGGTGCCGTCATACAGGTTCCCCTTTTCGTGGAACCCGGGGAGACCGTGCAGATTGACACCAGAACGGGATCCTATCTTCGGAGGGTATGATGACATATGTCGGCATTCGGGTGAAAGGAGGCGTGCTTTCTCACGATGGTTTCACTCTTGAGACCGCTCATCGTCAAGAGACGATTCCCTGGGATCGGATCGAGCTTTTCTGCCTTGGAATCGTTCAGGAGACCATAGAAACAGGTAGTCCTCCTCCTTCCGTGCTTAGACGCTCCATTCGCGAGCTGACCGCCACCGTTTCGGGAGACCAGGGGGCCGATGTTCCGGAGAGCCCCAGAGTTCGACAATCCACGTATGTGGATTTTTTCGTCAAGGGTTGTGAGGTCCCTTACAGAATAGACAGCGGCAGCATCAACTATCGGGGACTTCTCAAGGAAGTGGGTTATGTGAGCGAACGGAACTTCCGAATGCTCCTGGGACAGATCATGGAATATGCCACTTTCAGTCGTCTGGACGACAATTTCAAGGCCTTTCTTTCCCGAACCAGGGCGGGAGTGAAGAGCTTCCCGAATGTGTACGCCTTCCAGCAATACTGTCTGGATGTCTGGAATGCCCTCAAAAGGGAGTCCTCCACCCCTTCTCCGGAAACACGGGAAGAGGGGGATGTGGCCGACCATGGGTGATGAGCAGATGTTGGATAAAGCAAAGATCCGGCATGTGGCCGCCCTTGCGGGCCTGCAACTGACGGACGAGGAAGAAGAGCGGTTGACCTCCGAAATGAACCAGATCCTTCAGTATTTCCGCAAGCTTTCGGAGCTGGATACCGAAGAAATTCCCGCCACCTTCCAGGTGATGCCTGTATCCAATGTCTTCAGGGAGGACGAGCCCTGCGCCTCTTTGACTCTGGAGGAGACTCTATCCAATGCGCCTCATCGCCAGGGAGAGTATTTTCAAATGCCGAGAATCCTCGAATCATGAATCTCTGGGAATTGACCGCCGGCGAGCTTCGGGACCTCCTTTCCC
>JACPDT010000167.1:0-2100 GCA_016183865.1 Armatimonadota bacterium
AAAGGATAAGAAAATCGATTTTCGGCGTTCTGTTGTTTTCTGCGGTCGAGAAATCGAGATCGCGGAGGATAATGCTGCGTTTGCATTGGATTCTTGCCCCGGGGGCAAACAAGTGGGTCCGCCTTGTACACCCTGGCAATGAGTTCTGCCCAGGCTCTGCGGCACGCCCTGCGGCTTTGAGTCGGCTCTTTCTCTTTCACTTGAGGCGGTGACTCTTTTTTGATCTTTGCCTGGATGCCTTTCCTTAGCAGTTGAACCCGCTATGGTGAAAGGTGTACAATTTCTCTATGATCCAGTTTGTAGACCCATGGATATCGGGGTAGTTGTAAACTCTTCCAGGCAGATTGCGAAAGTGGCTCTCTTTGACGTAAGGGACAAAGCCATCGCCGATCAAGCCTTTTTGCGTCAATTCCTGGGCAAGCGTCATGAATCCAAGTTCACGGACATCAAGGCCCCCAAGGGGAAGGAGAAGGAGGCGCAGGCTATCACCGCAGCGGTCCAAAAGGCCCTTCTCACCGTGGATACAGTGATTGGGGTTCGCAACTGCAGAGCCCTGGGCAGGGACGGACCTGGGGGCGGGGAGAAGCCGACGGCACTAAGAGGACGGCAGTTCACCGGTGGGCGTGATGGGCAGCGATTCTGGACAGGGCCGTTTGGAGTCGCCCGGGGTCCATCGGCTTCGGCAGAATTTCAGAAACGCCCAAGCGGAACACGGCGGAAAGCTGTTCTTCGTCGGTTGACGAAGTACAGACGAGAATAGAGGCGTCCGGATCGTGTCGTCGTATCATTCGTATGGCTTCGATGCCGTTCATATTGGGCATATCTAAATCGGTGATGACGATATCGGGCTCATCTGTCTTGTACTTGTTGACAGCCTCGCCGCCATCCCGTGCCTGAACCACGACGTGGCCCAGCCCTGCCAGTACCTGGCTCTGCCTTTCCCGTGAAAGAAGGGAATCATCCGCAAGCAGGATTCTCATTTCCTTAGATCCTCGCAATACTTGTTTGCGATCGAAAGTAATGAACCTCTGTCCCAAAATATTATAAGACAACAATGCGAAAATAATATGAAGTCCCGGATAACTCACAAGCGGAGGAACTTCCATGCCGGACTGCTCCTGAACGCATCCCCCTTGATTACCGCGTTACCTTGTGCTACAATGGAATCAGGAAAGGCGCGACCCGATCATGAATAAAAGGAAATTTGGATTCACTGAATTTCAAAAGGAGTGCGACCGGTTGAACAGGGACGAAATCGTCACACTCACAAGAGAGGATCATACACGAATCCTGGAGATGCTCCTTTGCGAAAGGCCTCCAATCGGCGTCCTCCCTCCGCCTGATCAAGAACCGACGGCTATCTCCAAGCTTCTCATAGACACAGATGCCATCTGAGCTTTCAGAAGTTCTTCTATTGTCGGTAAATCTGTTTGAGTCAATTCAAGCGGAGTATTTCATTTTTGGAGCAATTGCAACGAGCTACTGGGGCTACCCCAGGTTTACGAGAGACGTAGACATCATTTTCAGAACAGATGAGAACGAATTTGACGCTCTTCTCGAAAAGGCCCGGGAGCTCGGATTCAATTTTGACGCGGCTCAGGCCCTTGGAAAACTGGAGAATTCTAAAGTCGCCAGGCTCAAGTACTCTGACTATCACGTAGACCTGGTAGTTGGAGAAAGTTTTTTCGATCATTCAGCATTTCAGAGAAAAGTGAAAGTCCGCCTTTTCAACAGGGACATCTATGTAGCTTCTGCCGAGGACATTATTCTTTACAAACTCGTATCCAGTAGACGGCAAGACCTTGCCGATATAGAGAAAATCATTTTGGCAAATCGAGAACCTCTCGATAGGCAGTATCTTTTTGCCATGGCGGAGAAGCTTGCCAAAGAGTTGGGAATGCCCCACATAAGAGAAACGCTCATCCATTTCCTTGAAGCCCTTTGATCCGAAACAGCTCCGCGGGGGCAGGAGTTCTTGCCGTGTCTCGGCGCAGCAGGGTCAGGGACCAGGGGTCGGGGAGAAGCCGATGGCGTTAAGAGGACGGTAGCTTAAAGAATTTCTTGAGATAGGCCAGGAGCTTCTCGGTCAAAGACCAGTTC
>JACPDT010000167.1:2145-5782 GCA_016183865.1 Armatimonadota bacterium
TAATCGGTCTTGATGAGACAATCAACGGCCCCCGCCTTGCTACATTTCTCCTGGATCTCGGGGTCCGTAAGGTTTGTGAAGAAAATCACTGCTATGTTCTTGCACCCATCATCTTCCTTCAGTGTGCGGCAAACTTGGAAACCGTCCATGTCGGGCATCTTGATGTCCAGGAAAATCAGATCAGGCGCTTCCGCCTTGATTCGCTCAAGGGCTTCCCGCCCGTTTGAAACGATGGACACGGAAAAGCCCTCCCCTTCCAGATTCATTTTGAGAATTCTGGACAGAATCTGATTATTTTCTACCATCAGGATTTTCTTGCTCAAAGGTCAGGCTCCCCTGTGTATATTTCACGACGCCTATTCTTCAAGGTCGAGGGAAACTCCTGTCAACTGCAAAAAATGAAGTGAGAGAGCCGGTAGGAAAGGGTTCCCCTGTTGTGGAAACTACCGACAGGAGTCCTTGCCCTCATTGATCGCTTGCAAAATGAAAGGCTGGGGAAAGTTTGAACTATATTGGATTCTTGCTTCATCTGTATCAACCACCGAATCAGTTCCATTTCATCGTTCATCGGATCGTTGAGGAATGTTATCGTCCCCTCCTTACCGCCATCCTGAACCATCCCAGAGCGCGCTTTACCCTGAACATGAACTGGTCTTTGACCGAGAAGCTCCTGGAGCTTGGGCACAAGGACATCCTGAGCATGATCGCCCAGGGAGTGAGGTCAGGAAAACTGGAGCTCACCGGCAGCGCCGCATATCACGCCATCCTTCCCCTGATCCCTGAGACGGAGAGATTTCGGCAAATTGAGGTAAATATAGAAAAACACAAGAATCTCTGGGGTGACCTGTACGAGCCGGCCGGCTTCTTCCCTCCGGAGATGGCATACGGTCCAGAGATCATACGCGTTTTGAAGCCTTTCGGCTTCAAATGGGTCATTACGGAAGACATTCCATATAACTGCCTTCACGGGGAGGTCCCCTGGAATTTCATCCCTGAGGTGGAGGATGTGGGGGTCCTGCTTCGAAGCAGCTACTGGAGCAATAAGATTAGTCTCGAAAAAGATTCCAGGGGACTGAAATTCGCGGGCAAAGACATCGCCCGGTGGTTGGTAAGCGACCTTGTCAAATGGTTTTCCGGCAGAGACGGGTATATTATTCTGGCCATGGATGGAGAAACTTTCGGGCACCACATTCCGGGATATGTAGACACTTTTCTGGTGCAGTTTCTGGATACTCTTGGAGAATTTCAGGACACAACAAGACTGGCCTTTGTTTCGGACATCTATGAGGTATTTCCCAAGGTGGAAGCCGATGTTCCTCCAGGAAGCTGGTCAACAAATGCGGAGGATTTCTGGTCAGGCAATTTCTTTCCCCTGTGGAAGAACAAGAGCAATCAGGTCCATCATCTCTTGTGGCAATTGACCGGCCTGGCCCTGGAAAGCGTGAACCTCCTCAGGGACAAGATGGACCGAAGTCTTGCAAGCTGTACATTCTGGTGGGCGGCCACAAAGCCTGACGAGGTTTCCCCGATCACGGAAATGGGCATAGACAGCCTGATGGAAGTCATCCGCATCGCCAACCCCGATGCGCTCAACAAGGCCACGGACATCCGCCGCGAGCTCTCGGCCCGTCTGAACGCCACCAGGAGGCGTGCCGTTGCGCTCAACGAGGAGCGGACAGGGGACCACAAGGCCCGACGGGGCAGACAGAAAATGAGTGCCGACAAGTGATTCAGGATGCGTGTTGATCGGAAACATTGATTCTAGGAGAGGGCCCTTGGAAGAGCTGACCACATTGCTGCAAAGAATGGCCGAAGAAAAGGTCCTTGATAAGGTCTCAAGCGCCATTCGAGATTCTGATTCCTCTGTTCGCAGAAAAGCTCTCGATTTGCTCGAGTCCCTGCTCTACAGCATGCCTGAGCCATACCTGGCCACCCTGGGTTTTCTGGTGAATCTCTCCACCGCCCCTGAGCCCGATATCCGCAACAGGGCAGGGGAGATCATGAATCGTTGGGTGGCTGCGATTCGCGGACGTGCCGGAAGGGCTGAGAAGGCCGGAGTCATCAAGGGTGGGGGAACGGAAAAGGAGCCGTCCCCGGTCTTCGAATCCGTAATCCGCGAAGCCATCGAGGGTGATGGCCTTCTCGCATCCCAGATCGAGAAAGAGGTCCCTTTGCAGACCGCCGGTCTTCTCCTTGAGACGCTGAGGACTCAGGACCAGCCTGCTCTTATTCTTGAGGCATGCAAACTTCTCGAAGAGGCCATGCAAAGAGATGAGGAGATCCGGACAATGGTGGGGTCCTCTTCTCCTACGGTGAGCTCGGTCCTTGTGCAGAAATGGATGCGCCATGACGATGCCGGTGTTCGTCACAGGGTTGTCGGGTTTCTTGAGTCGGCCCAGTGGTGGCCCGATGCTCTCGATGACAAGGTATGCTATCTGGTGGTCAAGAGGGAGAAGAGTCTGGCCGAAGGCGCCTGGAACGAGGCTCTGGAGAACAAGACCCTCGCCGCCCTGCGAGAGCCTGCGTGCAGGCAAATACTGCTCGGCGCCTTGAAGGATATCTCATGGGTATCATTACGGGGCGCTTGTGTCGAGATTCTAGGACTCTTCCGAGCGCCTGACGTTGTTTCCTTGCTGGAGAAGTGTCTTCCTGCCGAGGGCTGGATGGTGCGGGACAAGATCTGTCAGGCCCTTGGCGAAATCGGACATAAAGGATCTGAGAAGTCACTAAGGGAATGCCTTAATGATTCGGATGCCTCGGTTCGGCTCTCCGCCGCGCAGGCGTTGAGGAGACTCGGCTGGTCCCCTGAGTCGGAGGAGGAAGAGATCCGTTTTGCGGTTGCGTCCCGAAACTGGGGGGGCATTGCCTCCCCAACGAAGACAGGACTGCTTCAATTGTGCCGGATCCTCGGGGACAGGGACCCCGTCATAAGGCGCGAAGCTGCAAGCGCCCTGGTCGAGCTCAAGCATCCGGAAACGGTTCCTGTTTTGCTGGAATACCTGAAAGAGGAGAAATGGTGGGTATGGAAGCCCGAGCTTGTCTCACTCTTGGGCCGATTCTCCGATTCCCGTGCCACCGAGTTTCTTGTGGGCCTGTTGAAGAAAGAGACCGGTGATGTGAAAAGGGCGGCCATCGCGGCTCTTGGTGAGATAGGGGACAGGAAAGCGGTTTCCGCTCTCACGGCGCAGCTCCGCAGGTCGGTGGAGACCCTTGTGCAGGCGCCTCTGGAGAAGGAGGAGACTGCGGGTCACTCCCACTGGGAGCAGGCCACCTCCCTGCTGGAAGCCGTTTCCCGAACGGGAAGCAGGGCCGCTGCCCCGATCTTAAGGGAGATCGCCGGTCGAAATCTGGCCCTGCCTCATTTTGCTCAAATACAGGCGGACTATGAGTCCGCGGGCACAAAAGCCGATGCTCTTGGAACATGGGCAGGCGCCCTTGGAAAGAACGTCGGACAGGACTTCTGGCATTTTCAGCTCCTCGCTTTCAGCGCCCTCGTCAGGATTGATCCGAAAGAGGCCAGGAATCTGGCCTCTTTCGGACTCAATTCCCGCAAACTCCCATCCAGAGTCACAAGAAAGACCGTGTAATCAGGAGGTTTCTCATGACGGACATTCCCCGAACCCCTTCCTCTGTGCCA
>JACPDT010000161.1 GCA_016183865.1 Armatimonadota bacterium
TAGGCACAACAATCCAACTCTATGCTGTGAAGGCTCTGAGCAGAACAGGCTCCGGATGGCTTTCCGACATTATTGAGGGCATACAGTGGTGCATTGACAACAACATGAAGGTCATCAACATGAGCTTCGGGTCCGCAAGCGGCAATGTTTCCTTTCATGATGCCATAATCAAGGCTTACCAGGCCGGCATCGTGATGGTTGCAGCAGCCGGCAATGAAAGCACTTCGGTTTCTTATCCTGCGAAGTATCCGGAGACCATCGCGGTGACTGCAACCGACTCGAACAACAGTCTCGCGTATTTCTCGAACTATGGTCCTGAAACGGATCTCGCCGCTCCCGGTGTGGGTGTTTCATCCACATACCTCGGCGGAGGATACAGAACCCTGAGTGGGACATCCATGGCGGCCCCCCATGTCACAGGCGCCGCGGCACTGAAGCTGGCTCTGAATGGAGCCCTTTCACCCGATCAGGTACGGGCCGCTCTCATGGCGACTGCAGAGCCTCTTCTCAACCTGACGGCAGATCAGCAGGGCGCCGGGCTGGTTGACGCCTATAAGCTTGTAACCACCCCATAGATTTCCCCTCCCCTCGCGGGAGGGGCTTTCGCGCAATCGTCGAAAACCTTCTTTGGGGACGACATTTCCGCGGGATTGTCCCTACCGCCCTGGACCGGGGATTCTATGAAGCTGGTGGTCTGTGAACGACGATTTGCCGGTTCTTCTGATGGCCAAAGCAACGATCCTGGAACAACATGCTCTGTGCCCCGGGGTTTTCTGGATGGATCTGGAATGCCCTGAAGTAGCGGAGATGGCACTTCCAGGGCAGTTCGTACACATCCGGATAAGCTCCGGGAACGACCCTCTCCTCCGGCGGCCCTTCAGTTTCTCCGCCATTGACCGTTCTTCCGGATGCATGGCCATCTTGTACCAGGTAATCGGCAAAGGAACCAAACTTCTTTCTCAGAGGAGGCAGGGAGAGATCCTGGATCTTCTGGGACCCCCCTCTTCTTCCACTCGCCAGGATGCTCATTCAAGAAGGCCAGGATCCCCTTCTGTTACTGGGTTTCAGGAACGGTCCCGATTATCCGAATGCCCTTTCAAAACGAATAACCGGAATTCGCCACAGGATCGCCACCGAGGACGGAAGCGTGGGCACGCAAGGGCTGGTAACCGGGCTTCTTCCGGAAGAGGCGGGCTCTGATGATGCTTTCATCTATGCCTGTGGCCCCCGCCCCATGCTGAAGGTCGTGGAGGCAATCGCGGAGAAACGCGGACTCCAGGGCGAAGTCTCTCTGGAGGAGCGCATGGCGTGTGGCATCGGGGTCTGCAAGGGCTGCGTCACGGCAATCCGCAACAATGAGGGCCGGTTGTATCGCAGGATCTGCACCGATGGCCCCACATTCCCGTTCGGGGAGGTCATTTATGGAGACTAAGACAGAGGCCGTAAACACGACTGTCAGGGTAGGTCCCATCCGGATGGCCAACCCGATCATGACGGCATCCGGGACCTTCGGCTCCGGGCGCGAATATGCCCAGTTCTTTGACCTGGGTGCGCTCGGTGCGGTTGTGGCCAAGACGGTCACTCTCCACCCACGCCCGGGCAATCCCCCTCCCCGGGTCTGCGAGACCCAGGGAGGGATGCTGAACTCCATCGGCCTTCAAAATGAAGGGATTGAACATTTTCTCAGAGAGGAAATGCCCTTTCTTCGAACCCTGCCTGTGCCGGTTCTGGCGAGCATCGCGGGACACGCTTTAGATGAGTACGTGCGGTTGGCCGAGCGATTGGCCGGTACCGGCCTGGCAGGAATTGAGCTCAACCTCTCGTGCCCGAATGTGGAAGGAGGACGGCTCTTTTGCGGGGATCCCGACAGGGCCTACCAACTTGTGGAAAAAGTGAGGAGAAGCACGACACTCCCTCTTGTGGCAAAACTGGGACCTGAGTCCGCATCCATAATGGAGGACGTAGCCCGGGCGTGTGAGGCGGCGGGTGCCGATGCCTTGTCCCTTGTGAATACCTTTCCGGCCATGAGCCTGGATGTCCGTCGCCGCCGATCCCGGCTGGGGACAATGACCGGGGGACTCTCAGGACCTGCGATCAAGCCGATTGCAATCCGCATGGTCTGGGAGATTTCCAGGATTGTGAAAATCCCCATCATAGGCATGGGTGGGATAATGACAGCCGAAGATGCTCTGGAATTCATTCTCGCCGGGGCGACGGCAATAGCCGTTGGTACCGCAAGTTTCGCAAACCCTCTGGCCATCCCTGAAATCATTGAGGGAATCAAGAGCTTCCTGAACGAAGAGGGGATTCAAAGTCTTGACGAATTGAGAGGTCGCCTCAACATTTAGCCCGGATAATGCGCGATTCATATTTCGTATACGTTCAGGGTGGGTCCGGCTAAACAATGTTTCCGCGCCTATGGCTGAAAACCAGGAAGGGAAGGGGATCTCATCGAATGTTTCCGGCAAGGGGGTTGCCATGCCGGTAGTATGTCCTTCCTGCGGCTTTTATAACGTTTTGGAAGCTACTTTTTGTGAAGATTGCGGCTCCAGGCTTCAAACTCGGGCCGCCCCCGTCCCTCAGTTCCAACCGCCCCGTCCGCCTGAACCGGCTCGAATCCGTCATACGGTCCTGTGTCCGAGCTGCGAGAGAGAAAACTACGATGACGAGGCTTACTGCTCCGAGTGCGGGGCTTCTCTCAAGACAACCCCGAGGGGCGCGGCGAGGCAGCCGGCGCCTACCCCGGCGATCCGGCGGTCGGGCCCTTCTTCTCCTCCGGTTTCTCCCCTTCTGCCCAGGGCATTTCTGGTGGAAGAGGGGACAGGGAGGGAATTTTCGATCAGCCGTCCCGATCTTGTGATGGGAAGAGGCACGGTTCAGGAGGGGACCCATCTCGACTTGAGCACTGCGGATCCCCAGGGAACGGTCTCAAGAAGGCATGGGCGAATTCTCTTTTCGGACGGCGTCTTTGCCGTCGAGGATCTGGGTAGCGCCAACGGAACCTTTGTCAACAATGTCCGCCTTTCCTCAGGAATCCGGGTGCCCCTCAAGGACGGTGACCGGGTCCGCCTCGGAAAGCTCTATTTTCGCTTTCGTGGGCCACAGTGATCCCCGACACGAGTCCATTGCGGTAAGTTTACAAATCCTTCATTGAAGTCCCCCTCTCTTTCCTGGTATAGTAGACAAGGGCATAACACATATATCATAAGGTTCCGCCATGGAGCCACCCTGCACCGGGATGGGCAATACGGAGAGAGAGGTACAAATAATGAACACAGTTCGCATCCATTCTGATTCCACGCAAAACACCCGAGAGACGAAAGCCAAACCTCTTTCCTTACC